>JBDRKM010000401.1:0-7537 GCA_043814015.1 Pseudomonadota bacterium | reverse complement strand
GGGAGCGGACGGGCTGGGAGGGGGCGGCGTGGGGGGTCCGGCCCTAGGACATACGATTTTATAAAATCTGATGTCCTAGTGCCTGACACCCAACGCAGAGCACCCGCTGGTAGCGCACCACCCGGACCCCCGTGCAGCCCGGCCGCGGGTAGGGGGCCACGGCGCCGTCGTGTCGCCAGCCCTGACGTTCGTAGAAGCGGCGCGCGCGGGCGTTGTCCTCGAAGGTCCACAGCACGGCGCGCTGGAAGCGGGCCGCGAGCTGGCCTTCGGCGAGGGCCAGCAGCGTCGCGCCCGCTCCGGAGCCGAAAGCGTCGGGGTCGAGGTAGATGCCGAAGACCTCGCCGACGCCCGCGGGTGCCGGGCGGATGGGGTTCTCGCGGGCGGCGCCGAAACCCACGAAGCCCACGATCCGCCCGTCGCGCTCGGCCACGTGCATGGTGTGGTCGGGTTCGCTGCCTTCGAGCAGGGCCCGGATGCGCGGCTCGCGTGCGTCGACCCGCTGGGCCGCCAGCACCTCGGCCGGCAGGATGGCGGCGTAGGCCTCCCGCCAGGCGCGCACCAGCAGCGCCGCGATGGCGGGCGCGTCGTGTACGGTCGCAGGGCGGCAGAAGAGAGCGGCCATGCGTCAAGCTACCATGGAGATCGCGGCGGGGGGGGCGCCTCGCTGGCGCGCCCAGCGCGCGGTGATAGACGGCGGGCTCTGCCCCGGTCGGCCCAGGACACCTCGTGCGCGACTTCTTCCTCATCTGCCTCGCGGGCGCCTTCGGCACGGGGGCCCGCTACGCCGTCAGCAACGTGGCCACCACCTTCCTGGGCGCGCGCTTCGCCGTCGGCACCCTGGCGGTCAACCTGCTGGGCTGCCTGCTCATCGGCGTCATGGTGGCGCTGGGCTCCGATCTCATCCCGGCGCCCATGCGCGGTGCGCTGATGCTCGGCTTCCTCGGCGCCTTCACCACCTTCTCCACCTTCGGCTACGAGACCTTCCACTACTTCGAGGGCGGCGACTGGAAGCTGGCCGTGGCCAACATCGCCGCCAACCTGCTGCTCGGGTTGCTGGCGGTGGGCGGCGGGCTGGCGCTCGGGCGCGGGCTGCTGAGCCTGGTCTGAGGGCGCCGTGGGCAGGCTGGGCCGCGGGCGGATCGTCGCGCTGGCCCTGCTGGTCACGGGGCTCGGCCTGGGCGGCGCAGAGCTCGCCCTGCGCAGCGCGGGCTTCGAGGGGCTCACGGCGGCCGACCTGCAGGCCAGCGCCGGGTTCGGCCCCGGCTGGGTGCGGCGCCGCGATGGGCAGCTCGGGTCCTGGCTGCAGGTGGTGCGGGAGGAGGGCGTGGTCCCCCGGGTGAGGTTGGACCCGGCCCACGCTGCGTTGGGGATGCGCGCCCAGTCCTTCAGCCTGGAGCGTCGGCCTGAGGAGCTGCGCCTGTTCGCCCTGGGTGGAGCCTCCACCGCGCTGCCCCCCGGTGCGCCGGAGAGCGCCTGGCCCCGACAGCTTCAGGCGCTCCTCACCGCCCGCGATCCCACCCACCGTTGGGCCGTCGTCGGCCTGGGCCTGGCCGGGCTCGACGCACAGGAGCAGGCGGTCCAGGCGCGAGAAGCCCTGGCCGTCGGGGCCCAGGGCCTGCTGATCCTGCCGGGCGAGGATGACCTCCGCGCGGCTCTGACGGACGCGCTCACGGCGCCCCCCGCGGTCCGCCCCTGGCACGACCGGGTGCGGGTCCTGCGCCTGCTGCGCGCGCTCGCCCGCCCACGGGACGCCGCGCGGCCGCGCGTGGCCGTGGATCGCGATGCCCGCGAGCGCGCCCTGGTGGAGCGCGTCGTGGTGGAGGCCGCGGCCCTGGGGTGCGCCCTGCGCCCAGACGAGGGGCGCACCGTCGAGCCGCTCTACGCCAGGATGCTGGCGGATCTCATGGCGGGTCTGGAGGCCCTGACCCTCGCGGCCGACGGCGCGGGCGTGCCCGTCTGGCTGGGCATCCCCCCCCTCGACCCCTGGGCCGCCCCGCGCGAGGGGCTGCCCGATCCGCGGCTCGACCCTGCGACCCGCGCAGAGGTCAGCGAGGCGGTGCAGCAAGCCATGGCCCTGTTCGCCCGGGGACGGGTGGAGGAGGCCCGGGAGCGCGTGGCGCGTGCCCTCGGCCTGGACCCAACCCACGCCCAGGCATGCTGGATGGGCGGGATGTTGGCCTGGGCGGACGGTGAGGCTGCGCGGGCGAAGGATCTCTTCACCTGCGCCGCGGATCACGACCTGCGCTCCCGGCGCATGGACAGCCCGCGTCGGGCGGTGCTGCAGGCTGTGTGTGACGCCCACCCGGAGATCCGCTGTCTGGACCTGGGGGCAGCCTTCGCGGGGGAGGACGAACTGCCGGCTCAGGAGCTGTTCACCGCGACCGGGCTGCCCAGCCCGGGGGTGGGGATGCCCGTGATCGCAGAGGTGTTCGGGGAGGCCGTGCTGGCGTGGGGTGGCTGGCGCTGAGGGCCGCTCAGTACGCCGTGCACCCGCTGGAGCCCTGGCAGGCCACCTGGTCCGGGCTGTTGTCGTGCACGATGGAGGTGTCGGACAGCACCAGGTAGCTGCTGTCCACGTACAGGCCGCCGCCGGGCTGCTCGGAGGTGTTGGCGGAGACGTCACCACCCGTGAGGATCAAGCTGGCGATGTCGCGGGCGAACAGCCCGCCGCCGCCGTGGGAGCCGGACACGGCGTTGCCCTGGAGGATGGCGTCGGAGACGAGCACCGCCGCCGCGTCGGTCAGGACGAGCCCGTGGTAGCCGTTGGCGGTCAGCGTGGGTGTCTCGATCCGGACGGTGCCCACGACTTCGCTCACGCCGAGCCCCAGGCTGGTGTTGCCCGTGGCGACGATGTCCGTGAGGCGCACGTCGCCCGCCACGCCCTCCACCGTGAGACCCACGAGGCCGTCGGCGAGGCTGGCGTCTGAGATCTGTACCTCGTCGGCGGCCTCGATCTGCAGCCCGCCGCTGCCCAGCCCGCTTCCCTCGAAGCCGACGATGTCGACCAACCCGGCGATCACCTCCAGGCGAAGCCCAGCGGTGCCCTCGACCGCGACGTCGCGCATGGTGATGGAGCCGGGGGCGTGGATCAACGCCGCGTAGGAGTAGCCTTGCGCTGGGCCCAACCAGCGCGTGCCGTCCAGGGTCGCGGGCCCGGCGCCGCCGAGCGCCAGGAGCACCTGGTAGTCTCCGCCCACGGGTGTCGTGCCGTCGAAGGTGCTCCCCGAGTCGGTGAAGGCGTCGTGGAGCTCGGCGTACAGTGCCGTGATGCCGCCACCCTGGTGGCCTGACCAGGTGGTGTGGGCCAGGGACAGGGCGCCGCTGTCGAGCAGGACCATGCCGCCGGCGATCCCGGCGGAGGTTCCCCCGGAGACCTCGACCGCGTCGAGATCCACCAGGCTGGCGCCCATGAGCCAGAGGGAGCCCCCGTCGCTGCCGGCGGAGCCCGCGGTGAAGGCGCTGTCGGTGACGGTGAGGGTGCCCAGCCCCGTGGCCCAGAGGTGCCCGCCGGCGTCCAGGGAGTGGTTGTCGTCGAAGGTGGTGCCGGAGATGGCGAGGCTGTCCGCGGCGTTGACCGCGATGGCGCCGCCCGTGTCGGTGGCCACGTTCCCGCTGAAGGAGCCGCCCTCCACCGTGACGGCGCCCGCGCCCAGCAGCAGCAGGCCCGACCCGTTCTCGGCCTCGTTGTCGGTGAAGACGTTCTCCACCAGGGTGGCGTCGCCCGTGAGGTACAGGGCCACGGCGGCTCCGATCTCGCCCTGGTTGCCGTCGAAGGTGTTGCCCTCGACGCGGGTGCCCTCGGAGTCGCTCACCACCAGGCCGCCGCAGAAGGTGCCGCCGTCGATGTCCACGAAGCGGTTGCCGAGGATGGTGACGTCGTCGGCCCCGGACACCAGCAGGCCCGCCGGGCGGTCGGTCTGCGCGCCGCGGGTGAAGGTGAACCCGCGCACCAGGGCCCCGTCGGCGCCGTCGATCAGGCCGAGCGGGGCCGTGTCGCCGCCGTCGATCACGGTCACGTCGGGGCCCTCGATGGCCGCGAGGTGGGCCGGGCGGCTCATGACGAAGGGCGCGTACGCGCCCGCTTCCACGCAGATCCAGGCGTCGTCCGGGGCGGCGTCGAGGGCGGCCTGCAGGGTGGCGTGGTCGGTGGGCACCCACGAATCCCCCGTGTCGGCCACGCAGTCCTCGGCCACGCCGGTGCAGGGGAGGTCCGTGGCGCCGGGGTGGATCGCGGCGTCCTCATCGTCGCAGTCCGTGCCGTCGGCGCTGGTGCCCGCGGGGGCGGTGCAGGCGCCCACCGGGTGGGCGGGGTCGCCAAAGCCGTCGGCGTCGGCGTCCGTGTACCAGGTGGCCGCGTCCACCGCGTCGTCCTCGTCCACCACACCGTCACAGTCGTCGTCCACGCCGTTGCATCGTTCGTCGGCGCCGGGGTGGATGGCGTCGTTCTCGTCGTCGCAGTCGTCGCCCGCGAGGTAGCCGTCGCCGTCGGCGTCCACCTGGGGGCTGTCCGTGTCGTCGGGGGAGCCGGTGTCGTCGGGTGTGGAGGGGTCGTCCTTGGGGCAGGCCACGGCGAGCAGCGCGATGGCGGCGAGCCACGCGGGGGCGGGGAGATGGGTCATGGGGCGCTCCGCTGTGAGCCGCGGCGGGGGGGACGGCCCGCCGTGCGTCCAGGAGGACCTGTTACTCGGGGGTGGGGAGCGGCACCAGCCTCCCATTGGCCGCCTCCGCCTGCCCCGGGTCGATCTCGAACCCGAGGAAGCTGCACCCCAGCGTCCGCGCCGCGATCCCCGTGCTGCCCGAACCGGCGAAAGGATCGAGCACCGTGACCTCGGGCCCCGCGCGCCCCAGCGCGGCGATGCAGCGGCGGGGCAGCTCGGTGGGGAAGCGGGAGAAGTGGGCCTCGCCGGGCAAGCGTTCGTTGGGGAGCTCCCAGACGCTCCGGACCGGTGGGCGGGTCCGGAAGGCGTGGCGCTCGCTGCGGGCCAGCAGGTAGAGGCCCTCGTGGGCCCGGTGGGGGCGGCGGGCGCGGCCTTCGGGCATGGGGTTGCGCTTGCACCAGATGACCTCGCCGCGGAAGAGCCAGCCGGCGTCGGTGAGGGCGCAGACCAGGCGGTAGGGCAGGGCCAGCAGGTTGCCGTAGCGCAGCCAGGGGATGCCCGGCTCGACGCAGGCGCGGCGCCGGCCGCGGGGCTTGGTGTAAGCGGAGTTGTCAGGCGCGAGGCCGTCGCCCGCGGGGCCGAGGGTGCTGTAGCGGCGGTCCTCCGGGCGCCAGTTCACCGGGGTGTCGTAGGCGTCGCCGAGGTTGATCCAGAGGATGCCGTCGGGCTTGAGCTTGGGCAGCAGGGCCGAGAAGACCGCGGTGAGGGCGGCGAGGTAGTCGCGTGGGTCGGCCTCGCCGCCGATCCCCGGGCCGGCGCGCTGGCCCCAGTAGGGCGGGCTGGTGACCACCACGTCGAGGCTGGCGTCGGGCAGGCGCGGGATCAGGGCCGCGCAGTCGCCAGCGACGACCTTGTCGGGCGGAAACGGACCAAAGAAAGCTGGCATCCGGGGCGGCGCAGGTCAGTCGCAGTCGCCGTCGTCGGCGTCGATGGCGCCGTCGCAGTCGTTGTCGACCTCGTCGTCGCAGACCTCGGTCGCGGCGGGGTTGATGGCGGCGTCGCCGTCATCGCAGTCCTCGCCGGAATCATAGCCGTCGCCGTCGGCGTCGTCGTAGTTCGAGTCCCAGACGCCGTACTCGGGGGCGCCGTAGTCGGGGACGGGCTTCTGGAAACAGCCCATGGTGAAGCCGAGCAGCAGGCCGCAGCCCTTCCAGAGCGCGCGCTTCATGGTGACCTCCGGGGGAACGGGAGCAGCATGCCACAGGATGTGCCTGTTTGCATGGCGGGATCATGCTCCGCGCGCCTCGCGCCTCGGCCCGCGCGGTCCCGGGGTATGTTCGCGAGGGAGAACACGGACATGGCGAGCGCGAGCGACGGAAGAGAGCTGGTGGACGAGGAACGCATCCTGGCGGACCGTGATGTCCTGGTGATCGGCGGGGGGCTCGGCGGGCTGTCCTGTGCCGTGGAGCTGGCGCGCCAGGGCCTGAAGGCGGTGGTGCTGGAGGCCGCGCCGCTCACGGGCGGCTGCCTCCGGACCTTCCGGCGGCGTGGGCACCACTTCCACCTCTCGCCCCAGTACCTGGGCTCGCTGCAGCCCGGGGGGGCCACCCACGGGATCCTCGATGGCTTCGGCCTGCTGGATCGGCTGACCTTCAAGCGGCCCGAGCTGTTCCTCTCGGCCTCCTTCCCGGATCTGCAGATCCATCTCCCCAACGACCGCGAGCGGCTGGAGGCCACCCTGGGCGAGCGCTTCCAGCGGGAGCGCGAGGGCATCAGCGCCCTGTTCGAGCAGGCCACCATCCTCGGCCAGGCCGTGGCGGAGGGCGCGCTGGGCAATGGGCCCGGGGCCATGGCCCACCGGCGGCTGGTGGCGGAGTGGCGCAACCGGAGCTGGGAGCAGCTGCTCGCCGAGTTCGTGGTGGACCCCCGCTTGCGCGCGCTGCTCGGCCAGACCTGGATGAACATGGGCCTGCCCCCGGGCCTGGCCGCAGCCCCCACGGGCGCGGCGGTCTTCCACACCGGGTGGGTCCAGGGCATCCACACCATCGTGGGCGGCGGCACGGCCCTGGTGCGCAACCTCGAGGACCGCCTGCGGGAGCTGGGGGGCGACTACCTCACGGATCGCCCGGTGGAGCGCGTCCTGCTCTCCGGTGGCCGCGTGGCCGGCGTGCAGCTCGCGGACGGCCGCGAGGTGCCCTGCCCCATGGTGGTGGCGGCGGTGGATCCCTTCCGCGTGTTCTTCAACCTCATCCCGGGCGAGGAGATCTCGCGCCTGTTCCGCTTCCGCCTGGAGCGCATGGAGCCCTCCCTGTCCATGCTCTCGCTGCACCTCGGGCTCGACTGTCAACCCAGCCGGCTGGGCGTCCCGGAGACCACCACCTTCGTCAACACCCAGCACGACCACGAGGAAGCCTACCGCCGGGCGGTGGAGGGCGAGCTGGCCCACAGCTCCTGGCGGCTGACCTCCTATGAGGGCTCCCACGACGAGTGCTTCCCGCCCGGGGGCGGCATCGTGGCCATCACCGAGGTCGCCGCGGCCCGCGACTGGCTGGAGATCAACCCGGCGGTCAACCGCGAGCGGGAGGCCGCCACCCTGGAGGTCCTGCTGCGCAAGGCAGAGGCGCGCTTCCCGGGGTTGCGCGAGCACGTCGTCCAGACCGAGCTGGCCACCCCCCGCACCCTGGCATCCCTGTTCGGCAACCACCGCGGCGCGGCCTTCGGCTTCGCCCAGACCGCGGCCCAGTCGGGCAGTCGCCGCCTGGCGGTGCGCGCACCGGTGGCCGGCCTGTTCCTGGCCGGCGCCTGGGCCTACGCGGGCGGCGGCTGCGAGGCCGTGCTGCTCGGCGGCGTGCAGACCGCCAACGCCGTGCTGGAGTTCGCCGAGCGTCCCCGTCGCCGGCCTCCGCCCCGCTCGGCGCCCGAGCCCGAGGCCCCCGCGC
>JBDRKM010000400.1:0-3690 GCA_043814015.1 Pseudomonadota bacterium | reverse complement strand
CGGCCGCCGCCGGCCGGCCGTGCTACCTCCAACCCATGCCTACGCCTCCGCTGCACATCTTCGTTGCCTGGGACTCCGACCTCAAGGGGGTGAGGGGGGTGCTGGAGGGGATCATCGACTTCCCGCCTCCCGGCGTGGTCTTTGACGCCATCGGCTACAAGAAGGGCGATCCCCATGTCGGAAGCCTCCGCGGCCAGTTGACGCAGCACATCCACGCGGCCGACGGCCTGCTCGCCGTGGTGGACAAGCCGAACGCCTACGTCGGGTGGGAGATCGGCTACGCCCTGGGCCTGCCGGCGCCAGCTCTCGGGCCACGGCGGCTGGCGCTCGTGCGTGCGGGCCAGGAGAAAGGCGCGCCTGCCTGGATTGCCTACGGCCCCCTGCGAGAGGAGCTCACCCGGGGGCGCGGGGTTGAGCGGGGAGCGCTCGAGAGCGCAGCCGGCGTGTTCGCCCGCTGGACCCAGGCCCTCGGACCCTGCGCCACCGGCGGGCGGAGCCTGCTGCTCTGCCCGAACAACTCCACCGGCAGCGAGCTGATCCGCTATTGGCGAACCACAGAAATCGTCCTGGACGTGGTGGACCCCGCAGAGATCGCGCTCACCGGCCTCCTGCACGAGATGGCCGGCGCGGGTCGCGCCGTGTGGGTGGTGCCCGAGCCCGGCGAGGACCAGGGGCGCCACGCCGAGGAGACCGCGCGCCTGGCCATCGTGGCCGGCTTTCTCGACGCCTCAGGGGTACCTGTCACCATCCTGCGCCACGAGGGTGCCGAGGAGCAGAAACACCTCCCGGGGCCCGAGCCCTTCGGGAGCAACGCGGAGTTCGTGGAGCAGCTCGTTCGCTGGGACGAACGCACCCGCCCCGGCCCCGGCGGCGCCCCGCCCGCGCCGCTCGACCTCATCGCGGCCTGGCGCCGCGACACCCAGGCCGAGCATGCCGACCTGCTGCCCTTCGTGCGCGACCTCGGCCACCGGCTGCTGCAGCAGATTCCGGTGGAGATCGAGCTGGAACGTGACGCGCCCTTCGCCTGCCTCGATCCCGAGGGCGGTGACGGCTGCGCAGGCCACCGCCTGGCCGGCGGCCCGGGTGAGGGCCTGCCCCTGCGCGCCCTGGTGCGGCGGCACCTCAACAGCACCCCGCCCGACACCCACGCCGGCCGCTGGCTGGTGGTGGCCGAGCCCGGCGCCGGCAAGACCACGCTCGCTCGCCACCTGGCCTGGGAGCTGGCCGGAGAGGGCGCGGGCGCGCCCATCCCCGTGTTCGCCTCCCTGGCCACCCTGGCCGAGCGCGACGAGCACCCCTTCGCCTGGGCCGGTCGCACGCTGTCGGCCGACCAGGGGCACCTCGATGCCGGCACCCTGGAGCGGGACCTGTTCGCCGCCGGGGGGGAGCGCGGCCGGGTCTGGCTGCTGCTGGATGGCCTCGATGAGGTCCCCGGCGGGCGGCTCGTCGACCTGTGGAAGCGCATCGGCGGCTGGGCCGAGGCCTTGCCTGGTGCCGTGGTGGTGGTGCTCACGCGCCCGGTGGCCGCCCAGCAGGATCGCCCTCTACCGAAGGGCTTCTGCCGGGTGGCGGTGCGCCACCTCGACGACACCCGCCAGCGCGCCCTGGTGGCCAGCTTGCTGGAGCCCGCCCTGGCACAGCGGGTGCGACGGGAGCTGCTCTGCCAGCCGCAGCTCGGGTTGCTGGCGAGAAACCCCCTGCTGCTCACCCTGCTGGCCATCGTGGCCGAGGAGGCCTGGGCCCAGGACGAGGTGCCGCCCAGCCATCGCATCGCGCTCTACGACCGCGCCGTGACCCTGTTCCTGGAGCGGGACTGGGGGCGGGGTGGGGCGAGGGTCAGGGATGCGGGTGTGGCCCGCCACGCCCTGCGCTCCCTCGCGCTGCACCTGCAGATCGCCGGCGGCGAAGCCTGGCCGCGGGAGGTGCTGGAGGAGGCCCTCTGGCCCCTGCGCCGGCAGGACGACGATCTCGACTTTCGCCTCGGCCGCGCCTGGCCCAGCCATCGCGACTTCCTGGACGACCTCGACGCCCACGCCGGCCTGCTCGGCGCCCGCGACGGTCGGCGCGCTCCCTGGCGCTTCCTGCATCGCTCGTTCCGCGAGTTCCTGGCGGCGGAGGCGCTGGCGCGCAGGGCGGCGGGGGCGCGCCTCGGGCACATCGAGGCGTTCTTCGAGGGCAAGCGGGAGCGGGACGACATCGAGCGCTTCGCCCTGCGCTGGGGCGAGGTGCTGGCCATGCTCTGCGGCCTGGTGCCCGAGGAGGAGGCCCGGTCCCACCTCGGCCTGCTGGAACGCGCCGCGCCCGACGTAGCCATGCGCGCCCTGCCGTCGCTGGAGCGCGTGGGGCCCGCCGAACGGCTGGCGATGCTCGTGAGGTTGGTCGAGAAGGACGTCCGCTTCGACCCCGAGCACCTCGACGCCCTCGCCACGGGCCTGCGGGCCTGCGGCGAGGCGGGGGAGCGCGCCCTGCGCGAGTCCGCGGACGCGGCGCCAACCCCGCTGGCCCGGGGCCTGGCCGCGGGGCTGCTGCCCGAGGCGGCGCGGGGAGGCCCTGTTCGAGGCGCTGGGCGCCGGACCGGGGGGCGCCCTGCTCCAGGGGATTCCGCCAAGACAGGGCTGGCTCGCGGCGCGTCTGTGTCCCTCCGTGCGTGGGCTCCGGCCCTGGGAGCACCTCTCCCTGCTCGCGGGCTTGCAGGGTGAACATGGCTGGCCTGCCTGGGACAATGACGACCTGGACGCCGTGCTGGCCCAGATCGGGAACGAGGGCGCGGCGCTCTGGGCGGCGGTGCCCCCGCGGCGGTCCACCTTCGATCTGGGCCTGCTGTGGTACGCCCTGGAGCGGTTGGAGGGCACGCCAGACCCGGAACGCTTCTTCGCGGCCTGCGGGCGGGTCCAGCGGCGCCGACCCGATCTGCCCTCCGTGGAGATCCAGGCCGGCGAGTTCCCGATGGGGAGCCCGGAGGGGGAGGGGGAGGAGCGCGAGCGTCCGCGCCACCTCGTCCGGATCACGCGGCCATTCCGGCTGGGCACCACGACCGTAACCCGGGCCCAATATCGGGCCTTCGATCCGCAGCACCGTTGCCCTGGAGAGGACCAGCACCCGGTCACCGAGGTGGACTGGTTCTCGGCCCGCCTGTTCGCCGCCTGGGTGGGCGGCCGCCTGCCGACCGAGGCCGAGTGGGAGTGCGCCTGCCGGGGCGGGCCAGGCGGGCCGTGGTCGTGCGAGGGGGCGACGCTCGGGGAGTACGCCTGGTTCGGCGAGGGATGGAGCGGCAAAGCACACGCGGTCGCAGGGAAGCACGCCAACCCCCTGGGCCTCTTCGACATGCAGGGCAACGTCTGGGAGTGGACCGCCTGCCGCTGGCTGCGGCCCTACGGCGCCGATCCGGTCGATGACCCGGTCGGGCCGGAGCGCGGGCCCAGGCGCGTGGTCCGTGGCGGCTCGTGGTGGAACTCCGCCGGCGGGTGCCGTTCCGCGTACCGGTACAGGGGGCACCCGAGGAGCCGGGGCCGCGGCCTGGGCTTCCGGGTCGCCTGGTCCCCCAGCCGGGGTTGATCCTGGATCCTTGATCATAGAGTGCGTGGTCGGATGCGGCAGCGCGGCAGGCGGCGGCCGTGGGCGGCCGTTCGTTGCCGCGTGCCTGCCGTGCGGCGGCCGCCGCCGGCTGCGGCCGCGGCAGATCCTGCCGCG
>JBDRKM010000399.1:0-3636 GCA_043814015.1 Pseudomonadota bacterium | reverse complement strand
CTGCTCCACGGCACTGCCCACGCCCTCGGCCAGGACCCGGACCCGCCGCCGGAGGTCCGTGGTGGGCATGGACGGGATGTCCCAGGTGTACACGGTCAGGCCTCTGCCGGGCTCCTCCACGGCGCGCAGGTCGTGGGCGCTCAACCAGCTCGCCGGCGGCGAGGTCTGGGGCGCCACGAACTGCTGGCCGAAGGCGGGATTCATGGTCGACGGCACGTTGTACGCGTACGCGGTGACCCGGTCGTCCTCGACGCGGTCGGCGCTCCGCGTCACCGCGGCCAGGTTGCCCAAGGGCCGTGGGGTCAGACACCGGCATTTGACACTTGTCCTCGCGCCCACTGCCGCCCTGCACCGCTCCTGCACGATCTCTCCCCCGACCTGCCACACGCCTCGGCGATCACCAGGCCCAACCTACCACGTTGCCCGCCCGGGGAGTAGGCCGTGGGCTCATGCACCGCTCCCGCACGATCTCTCCCCCGACCGGCACGCCTCGGCGATCACCAGGCCGAACCTACTACGTTGCCCGCCCCGGGGAAGGCTCGGGAAGGCCCGACCCAGGTTCATGTCGCCATGGTCTACGTCGTTGCCCGCCTGCTCCGCCACCTTTCGCGCCTGCCCCTCCAGCCGGGGCACGGCTCCCCGGGTCTTGGTGGACAGGCTCAGCCGCTCCCGCTCCAGCTTCACGTACTCCCGGAGCAGCGAAAGCCCGTGCCCCACCGCCTGGCCGTACGCCCCGAGCCGCCTGCGGAGCTGGCCGTCTACCCGCTCCGGCATCCCGGCCAGCAGCCGGGCGAGCCCGGCCGCGCCCCGGAACAGGGCCTGCCCCTCGGCACCGTACGACGCCCGCTTCGCCCGCGCCTTGACCGCCTCTCCACGTCTACCCGGGCCCAGCCGAGTCTGCTCCAGTTCCTTGCTCGCGCGGGCGATCGCCCGCGCGCTTCCTCTTCAGATCGATGCCCTGCTCGCTCGCGTACCTCGCAGGGTCTGCGAACAGGTCCGGCGACAGGCCCAGCCGCCTTGCCAGCTCGACCTGCTGCCGGTTCAGCTCTGCCGCACCCTGGTCAACTGGGCCAGGGCCGGGCCCCCGGCAACGGCCAACAGGGAGCAGGCCAGGGTGGCCGCAGCCACTGTCTTGCTGCGGCCCAAACTCGGACAGCTTGACCGGCTCGAAGCGGTCGCCTCTTACCTTCCGCTCTCCTCGCGCTCCAAAAGCACGCAACAACTCGCCCCCTCCTGCCGATGATGGAGCCGAGGAGGCCAGCCCCGACATGTCGCGTCCCCGCCAGATCCTCCCCGGCTCCACCTACCTGGTCACCAGGCGCTGCGCCCAGCGCCTCTTCCTGCTCAGGCCCTCTCGCACCGTCAACCAGGTCTTCGCCTTCTGCACGGCCGTCGCCGCCCAGAAGTTCGGCCTCCTGGTCCACTCCCTCACCGTCCTCTCCAACCACTTCCACGCCGTGCTCACCGACCCCCAAGGCAACCTCCCTCGCTTCATGGCCTGGCTCGACCTCTTCGTGGCCAAGGCGCTCAACGCCGATTACGGCCGCTGGGAGAACTTCTGGGCCCCGGGCTCGTATTCGGCAGTCCGCCTCGTGACCCAGGACGATGTTCTCGCCGAGCTGGTCTATTGCTTGACCAACCCAGTAGCCGCGGGCCTCGTCGCCCGCGCCCACAAGTGGCCCGGTCTGACCACCGCAGCCCTCCGCCCCGGCAACACCATCTCCGCCGCCCGCCCCGAACGCTTCTTCCGCGACAAAGGCCCTCTCCCCGAGTCGGCCGTGCTGCAGATCACCAGGCCCCCGGGCTTCGACCACCTCTCCGACGACCAGTTCTTCGACCTGCTCGAGCAGCACGTGGCCGAGCGCGAAGACCAGATCAGGAGTGACTTCCGCAGCCAGGGCCGCCGCTTCGCCGGCGTCCACGCCTTGCGCAGGCTCAAGCCCACCGACAGCCCCAACACCCGCGAGCCCAGGCGCAAGCTCAACCCCCGCATCGCCTGCAAGGACCCCGGCAGGCGCGTCGAGGCCCTCGACCAGCTCAAGGCCTTCGAGACCGCGTACCGCGAGGCCCTGCTCCGCTGGCGCGCCGGCGACAAGGAGGTCCAGTTCCCTCTCGGCACGTACTACCTCCGCCTCCACGCCGGCGTGAAGTGCAGGTCGGGGTAGGGCTCCCCAGATCCCACCGCCTCGCGTGCCTCCGCGGCCACTGGCCGATGGGCCGGTGTGCGCGATGCGCCGTTTTCGGCCTTTTCGAGGCCCCCTGCGCCAGCGCCGCGAGCCCCGAACGCGAGCCGGGCGTCGTAGCCGCCGCCCGGCCGGGGGCTGCCTGGCGGCGGCTTGGCCACATCAACCTGGGTCGGGCCTTCCTTGGCAGCCACGAGGGCCCGGTTGCACACCAACTTCGACTCCTTTTTCATGGGCATCCGCCAGTCCATGCTGGCCACTATGGACGCGGGGACTCCGGGCATGCGCGTGGGCCCCGGGCTCATCCAGCTGACCGACGCGCAGCTGGAGATGGCGCTCCGCGAAGCCCGGGAAGAGGGAGCCCGCGAGGCCCTCGCAGACCGCCCGGCCCTGGCCGTTCCCCAGCTATCCGACCAGCCGGGAATCCTCGCCTCCCTGTTCCCGACCGATCGAGACGAACGAACCGGCGACAGCGCCAGGCATTAAGAGGCGCGCCGGAGCACCAACTGCATGGTCATGTATGTATGGCAGCCGCGCCCCCCGCGGGGGGGGGGGGCATTCGGGGCGGGTAAGGAAGCCGCTTCCGCGGCAGCGGCAGCGGCAGAGATCCGGGGGCCTCCGGCCCCCTCAAGAGCGGAGCCCTGGGGAGAGGGAGGGTGGTGGTGTCATTAGGGCGTCCTGCCCGACTGACTCTCAGTATACGGGGTCAAAGACCAGCCCTACACAACCTAGTTCTTCTGCCTCCCGCTTGATCTCCTCGGATACAATGAGCGCCACATCCCACCCTGCGATACGAAACACCTTCGAACCGCCGACCTTGGCCGGGTCAATCACTAGCTTCGGAACCATCCTATAGCCCCCGACCTTATCAGGTCGCCCGTCTCCCTCCTGCCACTTTGTGAATACCGAATTTGCCTCGTCAAGGCACTCGACAAGGCGCAAGGCATTGAGTATCAGGTAGCGGTCATCAGAGCATTCGACCGTTACACCGACCATCTGAACGTCATCACCGGCGATCTGGCTGATGGCTCTCCCAAGTCGTTCAGAAACCACTGGCACATCGAAGTCACTAAGAGTGAAGTCCAGAGGAATGCCGGTTTCGCAGTCCACTGTGATCGTGCCCGAGCGGTTGAATGCCTGCCCCGAGGTGAAGTCGCTTGGATCTACGTCGTCACACTCCGAGATAGGCTCCGACAACTGCCAGCGCCCCCTGTAGTGCATATCATCCAACAAACGGTAGAAATTTTCGTTCATTTTCCGCCCAGACCTATGGTGATTCGCCTCTGAGCAACTTGTTCAACATCGATCCCGGTGTCGCGGCTTCCTCCCGAATAGAAGAAAGCTCTCGCTGTAGAGACTCCTGATACGTTCTCCCGCGCAATCCCTTGGTTGCGCCAATGAGTCTATCATAGACAGTTCGATGATAAAGCTCTGGGTGCGGCCCATAGTGTCC
>JBDRKM010000398.1:0-20103 GCA_043814015.1 Pseudomonadota bacterium | reverse complement strand
ACGGGGTCGGCGGCCGCGGCCACCGGGGCGACGGGCGCGGGGGCCGCGGGCGCGGCGACCGGCTGTGCGCAGTCGTCGGGGCAGGTGGGCCACCAGAGGGCCATGACGAGGTTGGTCGCGAGGCTCGCGCCGAGGAGGCTGAAGAGGAGCCAGGGCTTGCCGCCGGGAGGTTGCATGGGGGGACTCCGTTGGGGGGAGGGGAGAACGGGGTGGGGATCAGGTCACGCGATAGACCTCGTCCAGGCTGGTGCGACCCGTGAGCACGAGGTCGAAGCCGGCCCGACGGATGGAGCGAAGGCCGCGTCGGGCCATCTCCTGCGCCAGGGTGGAGCGGGTGGTGGTGTCCTTGCGGATGAGACCGGCGAAGGCGTCGTCGAGCTCGATGACCTCGAACAGGCCGGTGCGCCCGACGAACCCCGTGCGGTTGCAGCGGGGGCAGCCCACCTCGCGAAAGATGTGCTGTGCCTCCGGGGGGGCGCCGAGCAGCGCCCGCTGGGCGTCGTCGAGCGGGGCGGGCTCGCGGCAGTGCTCGCACAGCAGCCGCGCCAGGCGCTGGCCCACCAGCACCCGCAGCGAGGAGGCGATGACGTAGCGCTCCAGCCCCATGTCGAAGAGCCGGATCACGGTCTCCACCGCGCTGTTGGTGTGCAGCGATGAGAGCACCAGGTGGCCGGTGAGGGCCGCCTTGAAGGCCGTGTCGGCGGTCTCCTGATCGCGCATCTCGCCCACCATGATGATGTCGGGGTCCTGGCGCAGGATGGCGCGCAGGCCGCGGGCGAAGGTGAAGCCGGACCGGGTGTTGGTCTGGCCCTGGGTGATGCGCTCGAAGCGGTACTCGATGGGGTCTTCCAGGGTGACGATGTTGCGCTCGGGCTGCTCCAGGTAGCGCAGCAGGGCGTACAGCGTGGAGGTCTTGCCGCTGCCGGTGGGGCCGGTGACCAGCACCATGCCGTGGGGCTGGGACACGACGCGCTCCAGCGCGCGCGCCATGGCGTCGGGCATGCCGAGCTCGCGCAGGGGCCGGGCGGCCTGGTTGGACAGGAGGCGGACCACCACCTTCTCGCCGTGCTCGGCGGGGAAGGTGGAGACCCGGAAGCTCATGCGCTCGGTGCCCACCAGATCGGTGAAGGCGCCGTCCTGGGGGACGCGCTTCTCGGCGATGTCGATGCTGGCCAGGATCTTGAGGCGGTTGATGACGTGCAGCCGGAAGGCCTCGGAGATGGGGTTCTGGTCGTGCAGGATGCCGTCGATGCGGAAACGGACCCGGAAGCCGCTGGCCAGGGACTCGAAGTGGATGTCGCTGGCCCGCTGCTGGACGGCGCGCAGCAGGATCCCCTCCACCAGCCGCGCGATCCGCCCCTCGTCGCTGTGCACCTGGACCGCCATCCGGGCCTCCTGTCGCCTGTTGGTTCAGAACGCGAGCTGGGCCTGGAGCTGCGCGCTGCCGAAGAGATCGCGGCCGCCGCCCTGGCGTGAGGCCCCGCCCGCCAGCCGCAGCGCCGCGCCGCGCTCGGGGAGCCACAGGGCCAGGCCGAGGCGCCAGGACATCCAGTCGTACAGATCATTCGGGGCGTCGTGCAGCTCGTAGCTGCCGATTGGCTCCACGCGGCCGAAGCGCCAGCCGCCCTCGGCCAGGACCGACTGGCCCGCCTGGGGATGCTGCTCGTCGAGCGGGTACCAGAAGCCGGCCACCAGGGCGTGCAGGCTGCGCTGCCCGCCGCGCATGGGCATCTCCACCAGGATGTCGCCGGCGAGCGCGGTGTAGTCGGCGCGCCGCGCGCTCACCACCGCGCCCGTATGGTCGCGGTGCTCGACGTACAGCGAGTCCTGCTGGTGGTCGATGGCGACGCCGGCGGTGACCACCTTGCGCTGGCTGATGACGGCGCCTTCGCTGGCCTGCAGCACCACCTCTTGGGGGCGGAAGCCCTGGGCCCCGGCACCGCCGAGGGGGGTGAAGAAGCTCCAGGCGAGGCGCGCGGTGACGCGGGGGAGATCGTCGGGGGAGAGCGGATCCGCGTCGGGGACGCCGTCGTTGTCGTAGTCGGTCTCCGCCAGCCCCTGGCCGGTGCCGACCCCGCCGAGGCCGGCGAAGCGGTACTCGAGGTGGCGGTTGAACAGCCGCCCGCGGGCCTGCAGGCCGACATCGCGGCCGGCGGTGCCGTTGGGGAAGGAGAACAGCCCGGAGTGATCGCCCGGCGCGAGGCGGCTCTCCTCGCGCAGCAGGGTGTGGATGGCCCAGGGGGGCACCATCAGGCCCCCGTCCACCTGCAGGCGTTCGCCGAAATTCCACTCCAGCCAGCCCTCGCGCAGCCGAAGATCGGCGGACCAGTCGCCGGCGCGGCCGAAGTCCTCGACCCCGGCCACCACCGAAAAGCTCAGCTGCTCCGTGGGCTGCCCGGCGAAGCCCAGCCAGGCGCGCTGCAGGGAGGGGTCGAGGCTGGGCGGGTCGTCGAAGCCCAGCTCCAGGCGGGGCTGGAGCAATACGCTGGCCTGCAGCTTGCCCTCGGAATCCAGGGGGACGCTCCAGGCGGCGGGTGCCAACAACAGCCCCAGGGCGGGACCGGCGATCCGCGTCGCGGGGCGCATGGTGGGCTCCAGCGGGGCCTAGCGGGAGTACTTGCTCTCGTCGTGCTCTTTCGACGTGCCTGGGCCCGCGGCGAGCTCGGCGTTGAGCTTGTCGAGGATGGCCAGGGCGGCCTCGGCGGCGGAGTCGATCTCGGACTCCCTGCCGGACAGCACCAGGCGGCCGGTGGCGCCGAAGGGGCGGACGCTGATCAGCTTGACGTCGGCCGCCTTGAGGGCCTCGTTGCAGGCCACGATGAGGTAGGCCGCCGGGGAGATCTCCAGGACGAACACCGACTCCTCGGCCAGGACCATGTACCCGCGGGAGGTGCCGGTGAAGTAGATGGCGTGGTCCTGCTCGATGCCGCGGATGATCATGTTGGTGGCGATCTCGACCTTCGCGCGGTCGAACTTCGTGAGCCCCGTCTGGCGCAGCACGGCCTCGCCGGCCTCGATGACCTCGCCCTGATCGGCGTGCTGGATCTGCATCATCCCGAAGTGGCGCTCGGTGACCACGGAGCCCAGGCGCACCTTGGTGCTCTTGAGGGCCAGATCGATCATCCGGTGGATCTCCATGGCCGGCGCGAGCTCGAGCATCAGGGCGGCGTCGTACTCCGACGGATCGTAGACGCGGTTGTCCTTGGCGATGAACTGCGCGAGCTGGGGCTGGAGCTGATCGATGAAGGAGTAGGTGCGCAGCTCGAAGCGGGTGTTGGCGCCGACGGGCTGGGTCGTGGTGCTGGGGGGCTGGATGGCCATGGGGTTCTCCGGGGAGGGAGAGGCACCTAACCGCGGGCGGGGTGATAGGCTCGCCAGAGGAGGTGCCACCATGCGGCTTACCAGCCTGCTGCTCGCCATGCTGCTGCCCCTCGGTTGCCAGGAGACCATCGGCGGGGCCGTGCCCCCCGCGCCGGTCGCCCGCGCCGTCGAGCCCGTGGCGGTCGCCGCCAGCGCCCCCGCCCCGGCCATCGCGCCCTCACCCGAGCTGGAGGCGCGGGTGGAGGACCTCGAGCTCGAGGTGGCCCAGCTCAAGCTGGTCATCGAGCAGATGCAGCTCGCGGGCGTGGGCACGGTGGAGGCCACCAACGTGCGCTATCAGCCCAACCGCACCACCATGACGGCCCGCGACGTGCAGGCGGCCGTCGACGAGCTGTGGTCGGACGTGCACCACCAGCAGGTGCGCGCCGAGGACATGGGCGCCCCGGGCGAGGGGCTGTTCGACCTGGAGAACGGGCCGCTGGGGCCACGGCGCAGCGCGTCGGACGAAAAGCAGCAGCAGGGGCCTGGGGGGCAGCCGGGGATGCCGCCGCCACCGCCGGGAGGAATGCAGCCGCCCCAAGGGCTCTGATCACCCCCCCCAGGTGTAGCGCGCCAGTGTCTTGTGGTCGTCGGAGACCACGTACAGCTCGGGGTTGCCGTCGCCGTCGGCGTCCTCGGCGTTGGCGGCGTGCTCGAAGCCGGCGGACTGGCTCTCGAAGTTGCTGACCGTCCAGCTCTGGCCGTCCTGGGTGTCGATCAGGTACAGCCCCGTCTTGATGGCCGCGGCCACCAGCTCCTCGCGGCCGTCGTGGTCGAAGTCGGCGGCCACCAGGTTGCGGCACTGCTTGTCCTGGATGCTGGCGATCACGGTGGAGATGAAGCTGCCGTCGGGCTGCAGGGTGTACTGGCGGATCTGGACCGGGGTGAGGATGGTCTTGTCGGGGCCCAGCGCGGCCTCCATCACGCCGAAGAGCTCGGCCTTGCCGTCGCCGTCCACGTCCGTGGCCAGGATCTCCTTGGCGTGGGTGCCCTCGCCGGAGTCCACGACGCTGCGGACGTAGGACTCGCCGTCGAAGCGGTACATGACGATCTCGCCGTGCTGGGAGGCGTCGGCCTTGTTGCGCTCCGAGGGCGTGGCGAAGAACTCGGCCTTGCCGTCGCCGTCGATGTCGCCGATCTCGATCTCGTGGACGAAGATGTCGGGTACGGGATCCAGCTCGCGGACCGCGCCGTCCAGCTCCAGGACCGCCACCACGCCGTAGTCGTGGGTGGCCATGACGTACTCGTCCTGGCCGTCGCCATCCACGTCGCCGATCTCCAGATCGCGGATGCGCTGGGTGGTGCCCTCCCAGCGCTGGGACCACAGCTCCTGGGCGCTCCAGGTGCCGTCCGCCGCGTGGGACCAGCGCTTGCAGCGGCCGCGGCCCTCGGGGTCCTTGGGGTCGGCGCCGGAGATGGTGAGCAGCGCGTCGCCGACGAGGATGGCCTTGTGGAACACGGCGCCCTCGGGGTCGGTCAGCTCGCTCTTGTCCCAGGCGGCGCCGTGCTTCGTGAACACGGTCAGGGTGGCGGGTTTGGGCACGGGCTTGCCCTCGGCGTCCTTGTCGAACAGCGACTCGGACAGGAGGACGACATCCTCGCCGGCCAGCTTCCCGGCCTCGACGTACCAGGTGAAGTGTCGCTCGGACCAGGTCGCCAGGACCTCTTTGTTGAATGGGCCAGCGGGCGTGGTGGCCGGCGCGACCACGGCGGGGGCCGGGGCGGGCGCGGCGGGTTGGTCGCAGGCGCAGAGGCATGCGGCGGCGAGGGCGAGGGCGAGAGAGCGATTCATGGGGCCTCCTTGGCGGGGTGCCGGGGTATCCGCGGGGAAGGGGGCGAGCAAGCGGGGATACGTTTTCCGCCACCGGCGGTTGCGGAGGGACGACGTTGTAATACTTGGCGGCCCTTCCCCGGGCAGTGTGGAGCGGCCATGAACACATTCTGGTGGATCCTCGGCGGCGGCCTGCTCATGAGCTGCATCGCGCTGGTGGGCGCCGTCACCCTCTGGCTGCCCGAGAAGGCCTTCAAGGGCATGATCCTGCCCCTGGTCGCCCTGTCGGCCGGCTCCCTGCTGGGTGGGGCCTTCTTCCACCTGATGCCCGAGGCGGTCGCAGAGATGGGGGCGGGCCTGGCCCCCTGGGTGTGGTGCATCGCCGGCTTCGCCAGCTTCTTCCTGCTGGAGCAGTTCCTGCACTGGCACCACTGCCACAAGCCCACCAGCGAGCACAAGGCGCCGCTCGGCTGGCTCATCCTCATCGCCGACGGTGTCCACAACTTCATCGGCGGGCTGGCGGTGGCCGGCGCCTTCCTGGTGGACGTGCGCCTGGGCCTGGTCACCTGGCTGGCGGCCGCGGCCCACGAGGTCCCGCAGGAGCTGGGCGACTTCGGCATCCTGATCCATGGTGGCTGGAGCAAGAAGCAGGCTCTGGCCTACAACTTCGCCTCGGGGCTCACCTTCCTGGCCGGGGGCCTCGTGGCCTGGGCCGTCTCCAGCCAGATCGACGTCACCTTCCTCCTGCCGTTCGGCGCCGGCAACTTCATCTACATCGCCGCCGCCGACCTCGTGCCCGAGATCAACCGCGAGGGCAGCGCCCGGCGCGCCGCGGTCCACTTCTTCTCCTTCCTCTTCGGCGTCGGCCTGCTGCTCGGCATCCGGGAGCTCGTCCCCCACCATCACGGCGGGCACCACCACGGCGGGGAGCACGAGCACCACGACCACGACCACGACCACGACCACGACCACGAGAGATAGTCAGATCGCGTGCCCGAACAGCGCGCTCCACCCGAGCCCCGCGATCCCCAGCGCCAGCAGCACGTACCCCGGCACCCGCTCGCGCATCCCGCCGGCGCCGGCCGCCAGCGCCACCGTCGAGAGGTGCACCAGCGGCAGGAAGTAGTGGGTGGGGCTGTGGTCGATGGTGCACAGCAGCAGGGAGTAGGCGGCGGCGACCAGGAGGATCAGCAGGGCCCGGCCCCGGGCGGCCACCACGGCCAGCAGGGGGGCGCCGCCCGCGTACAGCAGCCACGTGAGGTAGAAGCTCGGGATGCGGGGGGCGAGCAGGGCGATGCTGCCCTCGCCGTGCCAGTGCTCGGCGAAGGTCTCGAACCACAGGATCTTGCTCCACTCCGCCAGGTCGCCCGTGACCAGCCCGACGCCCGCCACCAGGCCCGCGAGCGCCAGCGCGATGGCCCCGAGGCGCAGGCCCAGGCGCAGCAGGCTGCGGGCGCGTCCCTCCAGCAGGGCCTGCAGCAGCACGGCGCCGGCGATGACCACCGCCCCCGGGTAGCGCAGCAGGGAGCCGGCCACGGCCAGCAGGCCGGAACGCCCAGGGGCTCCAGCCAGCAGCGCCGCCATGCCCGAGACCAGGGCCGCGGCATAGAGCGAGTCGGGGAAGTTGAAGCTGCCCGGCTCGGTCATCAGGCGGCCGTGGACCAGCACCGCCAGGGACGGCAGCACCCAGGCCGGCCAGGTGGCCTTGGGAGCGGCCAGCTCCAGCAGGCGCAACCCGGCCAGGCCGGCCAGCCCCAGCACCCACAGGAACAGCAGGCCCGCGCCCTTGAGGTCGGGGCTGATCAGCGCGGTGGGCACGGCCAGCACGTAGGCCCAGAGCGGCGGCTGGTTGACCGTGGCGCGCAGGTCGGCCAGGGTGGCGGCGGCCCAGCGCTGGTTCTCGGCGATGTTGAGGCACTGGTAGTAGTGGACGAAGCGCAGCTCGCCGGTCTCGTCCAGGGACCAGACCGCGTCCTGGGAGGGCAGGAGGTACACCACGCCCGGGGCGCTGGTGCGCAGGGTGAGGGGGCCGGCCGCCGCGTGGACGAAGGCCGCCGCGACGCCGCGCGCCAGGTAGCGGGCCACCGGGCCCTCCTCTTCCGCCTCGGTGGGGCTGGCCTCCACGCTGGCCTCGCCCAGGGTCGTGCCGCCCTGATCGACCCAGATCCGCGCGCCGACATCGCCGCGCAGGGCCACCAGCAGGGGCCCGGCAGCCTGCGCGGTGAGGGTGATCTCGCCGGCCGGCAGCGCCGCGCGCACGGCACCCGCCTCATCCCAGCCGAGGGCCGTGAAGCCGGGAGCATGGAGGGGAGTGCGCTCCCAGGCGGCCTCGTCCGGCGCGCGGTGCCACCAGTAGGCGTCGAGCGGGCGGGCCAGGGCCGGGGCTTGGCGCCAGGCGAAGAACCCGAGCGCGAGCAGCAGGGCGCCGAGGCCCAGCAGGACGCGCGGACCGGGGCGCTGCAGCGGGAGCTGCCGGCGCCAGGCCAGGACCAGGCCCGGCAGGCCGAGGGCCGCCGCGAGGGGCAGCAGCGCCCAGGCGGCCAGGGACAGCTCGCGCACCAGGCTGACGGTGACCAGCAGCCCGCCGATCCCGAGCCAGGCGGAATCCAGCGCCACCTGCAGGGCAGGGGAGGGGCCCCCGCGACGGGTATGGAGCCAGCGAGCCCAGCCCCAGCCCGGGCCGAAGATGACGGCGGGCAGCACGGTCAGGCCCAGCAGCCAGCCGGGGGCGCCGAGGACCAGCGCCAGGCCGGCCATGAGCCACAGGGCGAGCCAGAGCACCCCCTCGATCACGGCCGCTCCAGCGGGCAGGGGACCACGTCCCCCGGATCGTGGGGCTGGTCCATGGCGGCGGCCACCAGGCAGGCCTCGCCCGGGGGCGCGAAGATGGCGTGGGCCAGCCCGGCGGGCACCCGCACCCGCTGCTCGGCCAGGGGGATCACCCGGCGCGCGCCGCTGGCCGGATCGGCCACCACCAGGAGGGGCTCGCCCTGGATGCCCGCGAACCACTCACCGCTGTGACGGTGCAGGTGGTGCCCGCGGGAGGCACCCGGCGCGAAGGAGACGAGGTAGACCTCGCCACCGACGGGGTGGGGGAAGGCTCTGTAGAGCGCCCCGCGCGCGTCGATGTGGACCACCAGGGGCTCTACGCGGAGCCCGGCGAAGGGATCACCGAGCGTCATGTCCCCTCGCATGGGCGATGGTGCGGCGCAGGCCCTCCTCCAGAGACACGCGGGGGGCGATGCCCAGCAGGGCGCGGGCGCGCGTGTGATCCCCGCAGAAGCGCGTCACCTCGCCCGCCCGCCGTGGCAGGGCGCCCAGCTCGATCGAGCCCGGGTCGGCACCGGCGAGACGAAAGATCAGGGCGGCCAGGTCGCGGATGGCGATCTCGGGCCCGCCGCCGAGGTTGAGGAGCTGCCCCACGGCGGCCGGAGCGGAGGCGGCCAGCAGCGCCTCCACCATGTCATCCACGTGGTTCAGCTCGCGGGTCTGGCGGCCGTCGGTCATGGGCAGGGGGCGGCCCGCCAGCGCGGCGGCGATGGCCGCGGGCACCAGGCGCGCCGGAGCCTGTCCGGGCCCGAAGGTGAGGAAGGGGCGGACCACGGTGACGGGGAGCCCGGCGGTGCGGTGCAGGGTGAGCAACCAGACGGTCGCGGCCAGCTTCAAGGCCGAGTAGGCCGAGACAGGCTTCGCGGGGGTGTCTTCTGAGAATGGGGCCTCGGCCGCGCCGTACTCCTCGCAGGTGCCGGCGGCCACCAGGCGGGCGCCGTGGTGCAGACAGGCATGCGCCACGTGGTGGGTGGCGTCGAGGATGCCCGCCCGCAGGCGCAGGAAGGCGGCCGGATCGCGGGAGAGGTCCACGGGCGCGGCCAGGTGGAAGACCAGCGCGGGTCGCGCGGCGGCGAAGCAGCGGGCCACGTCGTTCGGTTCGGACAGCTCGGCGCGATGGGGTAGCGCGCCTGCCGGGACCGGCCGGGTGCGCATGACCCCGTGGACCTCGGCCCCAGCCTCGACGAGCCGCCGGCAGAGCACGCCGCCCAGGAACCCCCCCGCGCCGGTGACCAGCACGCGCTGGCCAGCGAGATCGGGCAGGGGAGGGGGCTTCATCACCGACGCGCTCACACGCTGGGGGTTATCCTGGGCTGTCTGAGAGGAATGTAGCCCGTGCGGTCCGCCCCGGTCCCCCTGCTGCTCCTGGCCGCCTGCCACCTCGGCGTGGCCGACGAGGTGCGCGAGGTCCCCCACGACAGCGTCCCGCGGGCGGACACCGGCACCCCCGAGCCCACCGACACGGGCGAGCGCGACCCCTTCGAGCGCGACGACGACGGCGACGGCTGGAGCGAGAACGCGGGCGACTGTGACGACGGCGACGCCGCCCGCCATCCGGAGCAGGACGACCCCTGCAACGGCGTGGACGACGACTGCGACGGCACGCTCGACGAAGACGCCGCCGACCCCTGGGAGCCCAACGACGAGATCTGGCTCGATCTCGGAGACCTGGACGCCACCGGCAGCCTCTCCCTGAGCGCCACCCTGACCAACGACGACGATCTCGACCGCTACAGCTTCTACGTGGACGACCCCTGGTACGCCGACTTCGGCTTCGAGGTGCGCGTGACGGGCATCCCCGCGGAGGCCCGCTACCGGCTCACCCTGGGGCGGGTCGAGGAGGATGGCGCCCTCTCCGACACGCAGGTGACCTACGGTGGCGACAGCCTCTCGCTCACCCGCACCGGCACCGCCGGTGTGGACGACGCCGGCACCTACGGGGTGGTGGTGGACGCGCTGGGGGGCGCCGACTGTGCCCGCAGCTACCTGCTGAGCGTGACGGGGGGATGAGCGCCATGTCACTCGTCCGGTAGCGCGGATCACCGGCCCGGGAGACCTGGAGCGCGGCAGGCAGGGGGGCTAGATTCTCTGTTCTCCGATAGGGTACGGGTCCCTGTCGTCTTGTCCCCGGTCAGCTTTCCGAAGCCTATAAGAAATTGTGACATGTCGCCCCTCCTGGGGGCTCGCGAAGGAGGCCCCTTGAGCCACCACGAACACGGTCCCGCGCTCGCCCGCGAGGTCCGCGCCCGCACCGGGATCGACCCGGCGCGATGCTATCAGTGCGGCAAGTGCACCGCCGGCTGCCCCATGGCCGAGGAGATGCCCACGCCCATCCAGCAGCTCATGCGGCGCCTGCAGCGCGGCGATGAGCGCCTGCTGTCGGATGTCTCCATCTGGTACTGCGTCTCCTGCGAGACCTGCTCCGCCCGCTGCCCGCAGCAGGTCGAGCCCGCCCGGCTGGTGGACGCCCTGCGGGAGCTGGCGCTGGAGGCCGACAAGAGCGCGGGTCCCCGCAACATCCGCGCCTTCCACCAGGCCTTCCTCGAGCAGATCCGCTGGAACGGGCGCCTGTACGAATTCGGCCTGGTCATGGGCTACAAGCTGCGCTCGGGCGCCTTGCTGGACGACGTGGACGCGGCGCCAGGCATGATGACCCGCGGCAAGCTGGCCTTCGTCCCGAAGCGCATCCAGGGGCTCGACGACGTCAGGCGCATCTTCGCGGCCTGCGAGAAGGCCGCCTCCAGCAAGGAGGAAGGGCGATGAAGTTCGGCTACTACCCGGGCTGCTCCCTGCACGCGACCGCCCGTGAGTTCTCCGAGAGCACGCTGGCGCTGGTCCAGGCCCTGGGGGTCGAGCTCGAGGAGATCAAGGACTGGGCCTGCTGCGGCGCCTCCTCGGCCCACGCCACCAACCACCTGCTGGGCGTGGCCCTGCCGGCCCGCACCCTGGCGCTCGCCGAGGCGCAGGGGCTGTCCAACATCGTGGCCCCCTGCGCCGCCTGCTACGGCCGCCTGGCGGGCGCGGCGCACGAGCTGAAGGGTGACGCCGCGCTGAAGAAGCGGGTCGTCGAGGTGCTGCAGCGCCCCCTCGAGCAGGCGCCCGAGGTCATCAACGTGCTCGGCTTCCTGCAGCAGGTGCTGCCCCTGATCGCCGACCGCATCAAGGCCCCCCTGCAGGGGCTGCCCGTGGCCTGCTACTACGGCTGCCTGCTGCTCAGGCCCCCCGAGGTCACCCAGTTCGACGACGTGGAGCAGCCCGAGAGCATGGAGGCGGTCTGCGCGGCGGTGGGCGCCAGGCCCGTCCCCTGGAACCTGCGCACCGAGTGCTGCGGCGCGGGCTTCTCCCTCTCCCGCACCGGCTCCGTCATCCGCATGGGCCGCGGCATCCTGGATGACGCGCGCGCCGCCGGCGCCAAGGCTGTCATCGTGGGCTGCCCCATGTGCCACTCCAACCTCGACATGCGCCAGGCCGCCATGAACCGTGAGGCCGGCGCGGCGCCCATCCCCATCCTCTACATCACCGAGCTGGTGGGGCTCGCCCTGGGCATCGACCCGAAGGTGCTGGGGCTGCAGCGCCACTATGTCTCCACCGGGGCCCTGCTCGAGGGCCTCCAGGCTGGCGCGAAGGCGGAGGTGGGCTGATGGCGCGCATCGGTGTGTTCGTGTGCCACTGCGGCGAGAACATCGCCCGCACCGTGGACTGCGCGGCGGTGGCGGCGGCCCTGCGGGGCCACCCCGGGGTCGCCCACTCCGTGGACTACAAGTACATGTGCTCCGATCCGGGCCAGAACCTGGTGAAGGAGGCGATCCGGGAGCATAGGCTCGACGGCGTGGTGGTGGCCTCCTGCTCGCCCCACATGCACGAGAAGACCTTCCGCCGGGCCGTGGCCGGCGCTGGGCTCAACCCCTTCCAGTTCGAGATGGCCAACATCCGGGAGCACTGCGCCTGGATCCACGAGCGCACCCCGGCCACCACGGAGAAGGCCACGGACCTCACCCGGGTGGCGGTGGAGAAGGTCAAGCGGAATTCACCGCTCACCCCGATCCGCATCCCCGTGACCCACACGGCGCTCATCATCGGCGGCGGCATCGCCGGCATCCAGGCGGCGCTGGACATCGCCGAGGGCGGCCGGGACGTCATCATCGTGGAGAAGGAGCCCTCCATCGGCGGCCACATGAGCCAGCTCTCGGAGACCTTCCCCACGCTGGACTGCTCCCAGTGCATCCTCACCCCGCGGATGGTGGACTGCTACCAGCACCCGCGCATCAAGCTCCACACCTGGAGCGAGGTGGAGAAGCTCGACGGCTACATCGGCAACTTCACCGTCACCATCCGCAAGAAGAACCGCTCCGTCGATCTCGACGCCTGCACCGGCTGCGGCGCCTGCATGCAGGTCTGCCCCGCCAAGAAGGCGCTCGACGAATTCGACATGGGCCTGCGAAAGCGCACGGCCATCTACACGCCCTTCCCCCAGGCGGTGCCCAACAAGCCCGTGATCGACCAGTCCCAGTGTCTGTCGTACCAGGCCGAGGCCCGGGCGAAGGCCAAGGGTGTGCCCCTCAAGAAGCCGGTCTGCCAGAAGTGCGCCGCGGCCTGCGCGGCCGGGGCCATCCACTTCGACCGCCAGGACGAGCTGGTCACCGAGCAGGTGGGCGCCGTGGTGGTGGCCACCGGCTTCCAGCTCTACTCCGTGGGCAAGGAGCAGCCCGACGCTGGCCTCGAGGGCTACGGCGAGTACGACTACGGCGAGGATCCCGACATCATCGACGGCCTGCAATTCGAGCGCCTGGCCTCGGCCTCCGGCCCCACCGGCGGCAAGATCCTGCGCCCCTCCGACGGCCAGCCCCCGCAGACCGTGGTGTTCGTGCAGTGCACCGGCTCGCGCGACCCCGCCAAGGGCATCGAGTACTGCTCGGGCATCTGCTGCATGTACACGGCCAAGCACGCCATGCTGTATCAGCACAGCGTCCACGGCGGGCGGGCGGTGGTGTTCTACATGGACATCCGCGCCACCGGGAAGGGGTATGAGGCCTTCACCCGCCGCGCGGCCGAGGAGGCCGGGGCCGAGTACCTGCGCGGGCGTGTGTCACGCATGTATCGCGTGGGCCAGAAGATCCGTGTCCACGGGGCCGACACGCTGTCCGGCGAGGCCGTCGTGATCGACGCCGACCTGGTGGTGCTGGCCACCGCCGTCCGGCCCCAGCCCGGGGTCAAGGAGCTGGCCCAGAAGCTCTCCATCTCCTACGACCAGCACGGCTTCTTGAACGAAGCCCACCCCAAGCTGCGCCCGGTGGAGAGCAACACCGCCGGCATCTTCCTGGCCGGCTGCGCCCAGGCCCCGCGGGACATCCCGGACTCCGTGGCCATGGCCTCGGCCACGGCCGCCAAGGTGCTGGCGCTGTTCTCGAAGAGCGAGCTGGAACGCGAGCCCGTCGTGGCCCGCGTGAACGCCCAGAGCTGCTCCGGCTGCTTCCACTGCGAACGCGCCTGCCCCTACGGCGCCATCACGCAGCTCGAGGTCAAGGACCGCCAGGGCCGGCTGCTGCGCGTGATCGCCGAGGTCAACCCCGGCCTCTGCCAGGGCTGCGGCACCTGCACGGCCATCTGCCCCTCCCACAGCGTCGAGCTGGACGGCTTCACCGGCGCCCAGATCTTCGCCGCCATCCAGGCCCTGAGCCTCTGATGGAGCGCCCCGTGGAAACCACCTTCGAGCCCCGCATCGTGGCGTTCGTGTGCAACTGGTGCACGTACACCGGCGCCGATCTGGCCGGCACCAGCCGCCTGCCCATGGCCGCCAACGTGCGCATCGTGCGCCTGCCCTGCACCGGGCGCATCGATCCGCTGTTCGTGCTCAAGGCCTTTGAGCGCGGCGCGGACGGTGTCATCGTCTCCGGCTGCCACCCGGGCGACTGCCACTACGCCGAGGGCAACTACCACGCCCGCCGCCGCTTCCGGATGTTCAAGGAGCTGCTGGACTTCACCGGGATCGACTCCCGGCGGGTCACCTTCTCCTGGGTATCGGCCTCCCAGGGGCAGAAGTGGGCCGAGGTCGTCAACACCACCACCGCGCGCATCCGCGCGCTGGGGCCCTTCACGGCGTATCCACGTGACGAGCAGGGGGAGGTCGCATGAAGGCCCTTCAGGATCTCGCCCGCCAGCTGCTCGAAGCCGGCGATGTGAAGGTGGTCATCGGCTACGAGGAGGGCCGCCGCGGGGTGCGCGCCGCCTTCGTGACCGACCCTGCGGAGGTCGGCCGCCTCGTGTTCGACGCGCGCTGCGTCCAGAACCTGGCCAGCTACCTCTCACCGCGGCGCCCGCACATCAAGAAGCTCGGCCGCCCCGCCGTGGTGGTCAAGGGCTGCGACGCCCGCGCCGTGGCCGGCCTGATCCGCGAGTCCCAGCTCGCGCGTGAAGACGTGGTCCTCATCGGGGTCACCTGCGGCGGGGTCTACGCCCACCCGCACGAGACGGGGCCGCTGACCGCCGAGAACGTGGCCCCGCGCTGCGTGGGCTGCCTCGCCCGCGCCCCCAACCTCCGGGACCACCTCGTGGGTGAGCCCGCCCAGGCGCCACCGGCGGGGGAGGGGCTCGACGCCCAGGTCGACGCCATCCTGGCCCTGCCCGTGGCCGAGCGGCTGGCCTTCTGGAAGCGCGAGCTGGAGAAGTGCGTGCGCTGCCACGCCTGCCGCCAGGCCTGCCCGCTGTGCGTCTGCGAGCGCTGCATCACCGACCAGACCCAGCCCCGCTGGATCGACTCCTCGGCCCATGCCCGCGGCAATTGGGCCTGGAACCTCACCCGCGCCCAGCACCTCGCCGGGCGCTGCGCGGGCTGCGCGGCCTGTGAGCTGGCCTGCCCCGAGGGCATCCCGCTGATGCTGCTCAACCGCTACATGGCCCGGATCGCCGAGCAGACCTTCGACTACCGCGTCGGCGACGACCCGGACGTCCCCGCACCCATCGGCACGTTCCGCAAGGACGACCCCCAGGAGTTCATCGTCTGATGCACGATCCCACCGAGATCCTGTCCATCGAGCGGGCGCACCTGGCCGCGCTGGTCTCCGCCCTGCGGGAGGCCGGCAGCATGGTCATCGCCCCGGCCCGCCGCACGGACCGCGCCAGGAGCGTGGCCTACCGTCCCGTCGAGCGCCTCGACGAGGTGGTGTTCGGCGAGCGCCCCACGGGTTCCCTCAAGGAGTACTTCCTCCCCAGGAGCGAGCCCCTGCTGCGCTACCGCCGCCACGGCCAGGACGTCACCATCGTGGAGCTCGACCCGGCCCCGGGGCCGCGGGTGGTGCTGGGCGTCCAGCCCTGCGACGCCGCCGCCCTGCCCGTGGTGGACCTGGTGATGGACTGGGACCACCACGACCAGCCCTGGTTCGCCCGCCGGGAGGCCACCACGGTCATCTCCGTGGCCTGCGGGCACGGCGATGCGGACTGCTTCTGCACCGGCGTGGGCCTGGGGCCCGACAGCGCCCAGGGCGCGGACCTGTTGCTGGTGCCGGCCGGCGAGGGCTTCCTTGTCGAGGTGCACTCCGAGGGCGGCGCCGCCTTCGTGACCGCGCACCGGCGGTTCTTCGGCGATGCGCGCGCCGACGCCGAAGCCGAGGCCTTCAAGGAGCGGGCCCGGGCCGCCCAGGCCCGCGCGGTGGGGCTCGATCCGGCCGCCATCCGTGTGTGGATCGAGGCCCACTTCGCCGATCCCACCTGGGGTGGGTTGGCCCAGGCCTGCCACGCCTGCGGCGCCTGCGCCTCGGTCTGCCCCACCTGCCACTGCTTCGACATCGTGGACGAGCAGGAGGGGGTGGCGGGGGGCACCCGCCGCCGCAACTGGGACTCCTGCCAGATCCCGCTGTTCACCCTGCACGGCGCCGGCCACAACCCCCGGCCCGACCAGGGCTCGCGCCTGCGCCAGCGGGTCAGCCACAAATTCGCCATCTACCCGGAGCGCTTCGGCGCCATCCTCTGCACCGGCTGCGGCCGCTGCACCCGGGCCTGCCCGGCGGGCATCGACCTGCTGGAGAACCTCGACGCCCTGCAGGTCCTCGCCGAGGCTGAGCCCACCGACGAGCGCGGGGGTGCCGCATGAACCTCTACCAGCCCCACCTCATGCGCGTCGTGGAGCGCATCCCCGAGACCTCCGACACCATCACCCTGCGGCTGCGGTTCCAGGACGAGGCGGTGGCCGGGCGGTTCTCCTTCCAGGCGGGCCAGTTCGCCGAATACTCCGTGTTCGGCGAGGGCGAGTGCACCTTCTGCATCGCCTCGCCCCCCACCCGGAAGGGCATCATCGAGTGTTCCTTCAAGAAGCTCGGCAAGGTCACCACGGCGCTGGCTGGGCTCGACGTGGGCGACACCATGGGCCTGCGCGGGCCCTACGGCAACGCCTTCCCCATCGGGGATTGGGAGGGCAAGAACCTGCTGTTCGTGGCCGGCGGCATCGGGCTCGCTCCGGTACGCTGTGTCATCTGGAACGCGCTGGACTTGAGAGATCACTTCAAGGATGTGACCATCCTCTACGGCGCCCGCACGGTCGGGGATCTGGTCTACAAGCGCGAGCTGGCCGAGTGGGCCGCGCGCGACGACGTGCGCCTCGTGCAGACCGTGGACCCGGGCGGCCAGACCCCGGACTGGGCCGGCGAGGTGGGCTTCGTCCCCACCGTGCTCGACCAGTTCGCCCCGCCAGCCGAGAACACCATCGCCGTGGTCTGCGGCCCGCCCATCATGATCAAGTTCACCCTGCCGGTCCTGCAGAAGCACGGCTTCCCGCCCGACGCGGTGTTCACCACCCTCGAGAACCGCATGAAGTGCGGCCTGGGCAAGTGCGGGCGCTGCAACATCGGCCCGGTCTACGTGTGCAAGGATGGCCCGGTGTTCACCGCCGCCCAATTGGCGGAGCTGCCGCCGGACATGTGATTGGGGGAGCCGTCAGCGGTCAGCCGTCAGCCGTCAGCAGCAACTGGGCAATTGCATCGCCCTGACCCCTACCTCGGGCTGGGCCCCCAGCGCGGCGAAGAGGATGGAGGCGATGAACTTGCCGCAGCCCATGGGCCCTCCGCCGAGCACTCGGGAGGGATGCCGGACTGCCCTGAACGCCCTATCCGGTTGAGGGGGGGCCCTGCCGGATGATACGGTGTCCCCCACGGGGCGGCCGCGAGGCGGCCCGCGGAGCACGTGAGAGGAGTCCGCGATGAGCGACATCGACCTCCTGGCCCGGCAGCAGGAGCCCCTGGTCTCGGGGCGGGTCCTTGGGAACACCAGGAACGACCCCCTGTCCGATCCGCTCCAGGACCCGCTCGAGCAGTCGGAGCTGACCGGCAACGAGGAGTCCGAGTCCGTCCTGCCCGATCCAGACGAGATGATCCGGGAGGATGAGCGCGTGGGGATCAAGGAGCGGACGAACCAGGCCCTGGGGGACAACCAGGCGGTGCTGAAGCTCCTGTGTGAGGCGACCGAGGCCGAGATCCTCGAACTCAACCAGGACGAGGGGCTCTGGGGGCGCGCGCTCGGGTGCTTCCGGGGCAAGGCGCTGGACTCCGTCCTCGACATGCTCTTCAGCAAGTCCCTCGATCTCCGGTACCGGTCCTCGATCTTCAAGCAGCGCCACGGCATCGAGATTGGCTCGGGGGGCAAGCGGGACGCTCTGTGGTTCCTGATCGGCTACGACCCCACCCTGAACAAGGAGCTCGAGCCGGAAGAGAGCTTCGGGACGAGGGGGTTGGACAGGATCTACCAGGCCTTCAAGAAGGTGCCGAAGACCCACCTGGCGAAGGTGGAGAGGCTCATGACCAAGGGATCCAACAAGGGATCCATGCCCAGCGGAAAGTCGAGCAACGAGAACCCCTTCATCCAGGTGCACTACGACGAGCAGCTCGCCGACATGTCGGACGAGGAATTCATGGAGGCAAACCCCGAGGGCTCCACCATCACCGAGCAGGACGACAAGAAGCGCAACCTGAACGCGCTGGACAACGCGGCGCTGCACGAGCTGGGCCACCAGGTGGACAGCGGCCGGAAGTACTCCTGGTCGAGCGGCTTCATGAAGCTGTCGGGCTGGCAGAAATTCGCCATCGATGGCGGCGGCAGGAAGCTGATGAATGAGCTCGAGCGGGCGTTGTCGCCAGCCTACCCGGAGGACTTCTCGAAGCTCGAGCGGGACCTGGCCCGGCGGGCGGCCATCTACGCCGTCGCCAGGCAGTCCGGCGGGGTGGCCGTCGCTCATGTGGAGAAGATCTACAAGGAAGACAAGCTGAGGTTGGCCGGCAGCACTTCCAGAAAGAGAGCCTACCGCAGCGCGGAGGCACTGCACGCCGCGGCTGTGGGTGCGGGTGTGTTCGCCCACCTCGCGGTGGGTCGGGAGGGTGCCTCCCCCTGGACGAAGGAGCCCATCGCCACCTTGTCCGGCGACCGCCAGTACCACGAGGGATATCCACACGACAAGTGTTGGTGGAGCTACAAGAACTCGGCGCGGGACAACAAGCTCAGCGCCTACCAGTTCCGCGATCCGGCGGATGACTTCGCCGAGCTGTACTCGGCCTGGTATGCCAGCAATCCACCCGGATTGGTGGTCCCGCCGATGCAGGCCAAGTGGTTCAAGGGCAACAAGCTGGACCGATAGCGCGCCGGTGGGCGCGAGGAGCAGCACCCCGGCGACGAGGATGGAGAGGATGAACCTGCCACAGCCCATGGCGAGTCCTCCAGTCGGTGGGCGGTGGCCGACGGGGCCTCTTCGGGAGCGTAACCAGGCGGCGCGGCGTCCCTGGTTCCCTGATCCGCGCCCAGGCCCCCCTTCAAGTTGCCAGGAAGCGCCCAGCCCCCCGCCGAAGTTGCCAGGCGTGGGGTGTGAGGCGAGTCGCCCAACGGACCAAAGCCAGGTATCGCGTGTTCCCCGGCGGGGTTTCCGCTCCCGAGCCGATAGCGTGGCAACTTGGGAGGCACCCTGGGCGGAACCTGGCAACTTCAGGGGTACCCTGGGCTCCCGGAGGACCGGCGGGAGGCTCCCCCAACCGGATACTTGGCCCGACATGGAGCCTCGCATGCCTCCCCCGACGCACCGCGCCCCCCTCGTGAGGGAGTGGCCCTGGCTCGCGGGGGTGCTGCTGGGCTGGGCCTTCCTGCTGCACCCGGGCTTCGCGCGCTTCGGCTTCCCCGACGGCGCGGACTGGGACACCTACCTGGCCTCGGCGGCCCACCTGTGGCTCGATCCGGTGGCGCACCACTACAACGAGTGGCGGCTGCCGCTCTTCCCCTGGCTGATCGGGCTCTTCGGGGCGCTGGGCTCCTACGTGCGCGCCGGCCAGGTGCTGGCGCTGGTGGCCAGCCTCGCGCTGGTGCTGGGGGCGGGGCTCCTGGCCCGGGCCCTGGCGGGGCGCTGGGCCGGGGCCGTGGTGGCCCTGGCGGCGGCGTTGACACCGCTGGTGGTGGAGGGCTCCTGGTGGGTCAACCCCTACCCCGTGGTGGCCGGGGCGGGGGCGCTGGCCCTGGGCCTCGGGGCGGCCTGCGCGCGCTGGCCGCGCTGGGGCTGGGCCCTCGCGTCCGGGGCCTTTGGCGGCATCGCGCTGGCCATGGACATGCGCGCCCTGCCCGTGGCCTGCGCGCTCCCGCTGCTGGCCGCCCTCGGGCCCGGCTCGTGGCGCCGGCGGGCGCTGCTCGGGCTGCTGGCCCTGGCCCCCCTGCTCGCCTTCGAGGGCGCGAGCCACGCGCTGCGGGTCGGCTACGACCTCCGCCTGCGGCCCTTCTCCTCCCAGCTCGCCATCCAGCACGAGGACATGCCCGGCGTGGGAGCACCGCCACCGCCCGACGGCATCGTGGCGGCCTCGCGCTGCGAGAAGGCGCGCGGCCTGCGCGACCCCACCCCCTTCGGCCCCTGCGCCAGGCTCCGGCGGGCCAGCAACTACGAGCTGCTGCACAGGCAGGGCCTGCTGCCGGCCTTCGGCGTCCTGCTCGCCGGCATGCTCCTGTGCCTGCTGCCCCCGGCCTGGGGCAGGCGCGGGAGCCTGGCCGCGGCCCTGGTCTTCTGGCCCACGGCGGCCTCCCTGGCGCTGGGCACCTCCCTGGTGCTCTACCCCAGCCGCTACCTGCTGCCCGTGGCCCCGCTGCTCGCGGCGCTTGGGCCGGTGGCCCTGGCGCGGCTGGCGGGGCTGCCC
>JBDRKM010000397.1:0-41747 GCA_043814015.1 Pseudomonadota bacterium | reverse complement strand
CTGGCTCTGCCCTTGGCGTCTTTGCGTCTTTGCGCGAAATTCCTGTTTCATGGCTCCGGGAGCCGCGGCCCCCGCGGCATGGGGAACTATCAAGAAACAGCCGCAGGCTCTCGTACCCGTACCCGTACCCGTTCCCGCGTCCGGAATCGGGGCTCGGGGGCGACGCGTGTTCCAGACCACGGTGGACCGCTCGGGCCTGCCACAATTTCCATCGACCACACGGGGTCATCACATGGCACTCGGACTCCTCATGGTGGTGGCTGGCCTCGCGCTGCTGGTGCTGGGCGGCGAGGCCTTGATCCGCGGGGCCAGCGGACTCGCCCTGCTGGCACGGGTGGCGCCGGCCCTGGTGGGCCTGACCATCGTCGCGGCAGGCACGTCCATGCCCGAGCTGGTGGTCTCGGTGCGCGCGTCGCTGCTCGGGAGCCCCGGGATCGCGGTGGGAAACGTCGTCGGCTCGAACATCTTCAACCTCGGCGCCATCCTCGGGCTCACTGCACTGGTGCGGCCCCTGGTCATCCAGGGCAGCACGCTGCGGCTCGAATGGCCGGCGATGATGCTGGCCGCGTTCCAGCTCCACCTGCTCGCCCGGGACGGCACCCTGGATCGCTTGGAGGGTGGCTACCTGCTCACGGCCCTCGTCGCCTCCACGGCCTGGCTGGTCTGGTCCAGCCGCCGTGAGCCCGCCATCCAGACCGAGCTGGCCGAGGCTCCGGTCACGGCGTCGTTCGGCCACGCCACAACGGCGGCTTGGGCTCGGGATCGCGGGCACCGCGGCCCTGGTGTGGCCGTTGCGGATACCCGCAGAGGTGCTGGTCCGCGACGACTGGTGGATGCTCGGCATCTCCGCGCTGCTCTTCCCGCTGATGTGGACCGGTCGTCGGGTGGTGCGCTGGGAGGGAGCGCTGCTGCTGGCCTGCTTTCTCGTCTACATGGGGCTGCTGGTGGCGTCGACCCGTTGATCCGCGCTCGGCGGGCTCATGGATGGAGCCAGCCGCTCCAGGGCGACCCGCACGATCTCGCTGGCACCCACGTCCTCCTCGCTGACCACGAAGACTCCGGACGGGTGGGATTCGGCCAGCTCGTCCCTGGCCCAGCGGGTGCGGAGGACCACGGGCACCAATGGGTTGACCTGAGACGCCACCGAGACGATCCGGTGAGCCGCGTCGTAGTCCGAGATGACCACCACCAGGGCCAGAGCGTCGGCCAAGCCCGCGTGCAGGAGCACGTCCGGGTTGGAGGCGTCGCCATAGATCACCCGGCGCCCCTGGCGCCGCTCTCGGACCACCGTGTCTGGGTTGGTCTCGATCACGGTGGATGGAATGCCCCGCTCGGCCAGGGCCTCCACCAGCACCCGACCGCCATGGCCGAAGCCGGCCACCAGGACCTGTCGCACCTGGCCGGTGGGCTCGTCGTCGGGTGAGCCCTCCATGTGGGCACGCCGCTCGACGCGACGCCAGGCCCCCCAGGTCGCGCGGGAGCGTGGCACGAGGTGGACGAGCAGCGGTGTGAGGATCATGGTCACCACACTGGCCGCTGTGAAGATCGCCAGATCGCCGGGCGTGATGAGCCCAGAAGCCGCCGCGACACCGGCGAGTACGAAGGAGAACTCACCGATCTGGGCCTGGGCGACGCCGCCGTGGATGGCGTTGCCCAAGGGCAGGCCCGCCGCCATGAGCCCCGCGGTGCCAGCCAGCAGCTTGGCCACGAGCACCACCGCGATGAGGGCGATGACCGGACCCGGGGAGTCGAGCATCAGGCGCCCGTCGAAGAGCATGCCCATGGACACGAAGAACAGACAGGCCACAGCGGTGCGAAGCGGCCGGAGGTCGCCCAGGATCTGGTGGACGAAGTCCGTCTCGGCCAGGGTGATGCCAGCCAGGAAGGCGCCCAGGGCCAAGGACAGACCCGTGGCCGAGGTGGCTACGGCCACCGCGCCGCCGACGGCCAGCACCGAGAGCAGAAATACCTCCCGGCTCCTCGTCCGAGCGACGCCGCGGAGCAGCCGCGGCACCAACCAGCGCCCTGCTACGAGTACGACCACCACGATGGCCAGGGCCTTGCCCAGGGTGAGTCCCACGCCCAGCACCGTGCTCCCAGGTCCGGCGAGAGAGCCCACCACGAGCATCATCGGCACAACGGCCAGATCCTGCATCACCAGCAGACCCACCAGGAGCTGCCCGAGCAAGGTACCGGTCTCCGACCGCTCCTCCAGCATGGCGAGGACCACAGCGGTGGAAGAGAGGGCAAGGACGAAGCCCAGGACCAGGGCCTCGGATGGGCTCCGACCCCAAGCAAGGGCCAGCGCGCCGCCCAGCACGACGCAGAGCCCGATCTGGGTGCCCCCCGCAGCCAGGATGGGTCGCCAGGCGTGCCGCAGGCGGCCCAGGGGGAACTCCAAGCCCACCGTGAACAGGAGCAGCGCCACGCCACCCTCGGCCAGCAGGTGGACCCCTTCGTCCCAGTCGACCAACCCGAACGCCCGGGGACCCAGGATCGCCCCCGCGAGGAGGTACGCGAGCACTGGCGGGATGCGGACGATGGCCAGGACCCACGCCAGGACCACGGCCACGGTGAACACCGCTGTCAGTTCGAGGAAGATCTGGGTGCCGTGCACGGACGCTCCCTGGCTCGCCGATGGCTGTCATCCTATCCGGCCTCACCGCAAAGACGCATCGCACCGTGCTCGAGGCGCTCGGGGGGGAGGAGGGGGCCGCGAGCATCCGCTCTCGACGCAGTACAGGCGCTCGTCCCAGGGGACCAGTTGGTGCACCCTGAACCAACCCGGTCAGCTCTCCTCGGGCGCGAAGACCACCTCCACGACGTGATCACGCTGGTCGTCCACGAGCGCCAGGATCCCATCCGGCACCGGCTGCCCGTCGAGCACCAGCCGGAGCGGGCCCTGGTGGGCCCCGGACTGGGTGAACTCGAGGTGGTAGAAGGTCCCGTGGTAGCGGTAGTGCACCCTGTAGGAGGTCCACGACGCCGGAACCCGGGGGTGGAAGCGGAGCGTGGCCACCTCCCGCTCGATCCCGAGGATGACCTCGTACAGCAGCCAGTAGTACCAGGCCGCGGAGCCCGTGTACCAGCTCCAGCCGCCGCGCCCGGCGTGCGGGGGCTGGCTGTAGATGTCGGCCGTGACCACGTAGGGCTCGACCTTGTAGCGCTCGACCGCCGCGGGATCGCGCGCGTGGTGGATGGGGTTGAGCAGCGAGACCAGCGCCGCGGCGCGCGCGCCCTGCCCGGCCAGCGCCAGGGCCTGGGCGGCCCACACCGCGGCGTGGGTGTACTGTCCGCCGTTCTCACGGATACCCGGCGGATATCCCTTGATGTAGCCAGGCTCGAGAGCGCTCTGGTCGAAGGGCGGGGTCAGGACCTGGACGATGCCGAGATCCTCGCGCACCAGCATCTCCCACAGCGCCTCGAGCGCCAGCCGACGACGCTCGGGGGCACCCACGCCGCTGATGGTGGCCCAGCTCTGGGGCAGGGAGTCGATCCGGCACTCCGCGCTCTGCGCCGTGCCCAGGGGCTGGCCGTCGTCGAACCACGCGCGGCGGTACCAGGCGCCGTCCCAGGCGTGCTCCTCGATCTTGCCCGCCAGCACCCTGGCGGACTCGAGGCAGCGCGCGGCGAAGGCCTCGTCGCCCCGCCGCCGCGCCAGGGGCGCGAAACGCGTCAGCACCTCGTGGAGGAAGAAGCCCAGCCACACGCTCTCGCCCTGTCCCTGGAGGCCGACCCGGTTCATCCCGTCGTTCCAGTCCCCGCTGCCCATCAGCGGCAGCCCGTGCACGCCGAACCGCAGGCCGTGGAGGATGGCGCGCGTGCAGTGCTCGTACAGGTCCCCCGTCTGCTCGGAGCGGCCCGGCAGGTCGTAGTAGCTCTCCTCACCCTCGTTGAGGGGCCGGCCGGTCAGGTAGGCCACCCGCTCGTTCAGGACGCCGGTGTCGCCGGTGAATGTGACGTAGCGGGCGACGGCCCAGGGCAGCCACAGGTAGTCGTCGGAGCACCGGGTGCGGACACCGCGGCCACCGGGCGGGTGCCACCAGTGCTGCACGTCCCCCTCGACGAACTGCCGGCCGGCGCTGCGGAGGATCTGCTGGCGGGCCAGATCGGGCGCCTGGTGCAGGAGGGCCACGCAGTCCTGGAGCTGATCGCGGAACCCGTAGGCTCCGCCGGACTGGTAGAAGCCGCTGCGACCCCACATCCGGCTGGAGAGCACCTGGTAGGGCAGCCAGCCGTTCATCATCACGTTCATGGCGGTGTCCGGGGTCTCGGCGTGGATCACGCCCAGCTTGTCGTTCCAGAACCGCCAGACCTCGGCCAACGCCACGCGCGCGGCGCCGACGTCGCGGTGCCGCAGGATCAGGTCGATGGCCTCGGCGGCGCTCTCGCCGGCGCCCAGGACGAAGACGATCTCCCGCTCGGCGCCCACCTTCAGCTCCACCTGGGTCAGCAACGCGGCGCAGGGGTCCAGGCCGGGGCCCACCCTCCCGCTCAGGCGCTGCAGGCGAACAGCCGCCGGGCTGGCGGGGTCTCCGTTGCGCCCGAGGATCTCGGTGCGATCGCCGCTGACGCTGCGCGCCGCCTCGCTGCAGTCGAAGAAGGCCACCGTCTCGGGAAACTCGGTGTTGAACCTGTTCCGCGCGAAGATGGCGCCCGTCAGCGGCTCGATCTCCGTCACCACGTGCATCGCCTGGCGGGATGCCAGGTCGCCGAGCACCAGCTCCACCGAGGCCAGGACGCTGACCCTGCGGCTGCGCGCGCCGAGGTTCTTGATCCTCAGCACCCAGAACTTCACCGGCGCCGTGACCGCCACGAACGTCGTCAGCACGGTCTCCAGGTCGTCCTCACGGTGCTCGAAGATGCTGTAGCCGAAGCCGTGGCGGCAACCGTAGGCGGCGTCGCTGGCAGGTGGCCACGGCATCGGGCCGAAGAACCGCCCGCTCGCCTCGTCGCGGACGAGGAAGATCTCCCCGCTCGGGTCGCCGACTGGATCGTTGTTCCACGGTGTCAGCCGGAAGAGCTGCGCGTTGCCGTACCAGGTGCAGGCGCTGCCGCTCTCGCTGACCACGGTGCCCAGCCGCGGATTGGCGATGACGTTCACCCACGGTGCCGGCGTGTGCCGGCCGGGCAGCAGGTCGATGATGTACTCCCGCCCGTCGCGCGTGAAACCGCCCAGGCCGTTGGGGAAGTCCAGATCGTCCCGCGGCGATGTCGGTGCGCTCGCGCGCATCGACGAGAGCGGCTCTTCCCCGCCGGCGCGCACCGCGGGGATCGACAGGGGCTCCCGTGGCGTCGGCGTGGCGAGCTTCCAACGCTCGAGCTGCTGGACGAGGGGACCATTGACGTCCCGGATGACGATCCGCGCCACCGCCTGCAGCAGCACGCGGTCCTCCTCGGGGAAGTTCTCGATGAACCGGACGAACACACCACCGGGCTGGTCCACGAGCGCGGCCTCCGGGCCGGCGGCGATGAGCCCCAGGAGCTGGTCGTTCAGCTCGTGGCGGTAGCCTGAGGCGTCCTCGTTCCAGATCACCAGATCGCAACGCAAGCCGCGCATCCGCCAGTGGGCGTGCGCCATCAACAGATCCCGCACCAGGGGCAGGTGGTCGGCGTCGCTCACGGTGAGCAGGACGATGGGTAGATCGCCCGAGATCGCATACCCCCACAGCCCGGCCTGCCCCTTGCGGTTGCGCCTCAGGATGCTCATCGGTGCGCGGTAGGCGCCGAGGGGGAAGATCACGGCGGAGGCCAACTGCCCGTAGAGCTGCGCGTCCGCCTCGCTGGACCCGACCTGCTCGAGGACGGCCTGGCTGTGGGGCCGCGCGCTCTCCAGGACGCGGTCGGCCATGCGGCTGTCCTGGTACTTCGAGATCAGGTCGAGGGCGGCCTCGCGCGTGGGCGCGACACCCAGGATCAGGTCCATGGAGGTGCTCTGGTCGGCCGCCAGCGTCACGGTGCGGCGGAGGGCCAGGCAGGGGTCCAGCGCGGGCTCTGACAGGCCGGGCAGCGGGCCCCAGCCATCCAGGGCGGCCGGACGCCGGGCGCTGCGCCCGCGGCCGATGAAGCGCGCCCGGTCCGTCTCGAAGCTGCACGGACCCGCCTCGTGACCGCTCGCACGCAGCAGGCAGAACATCCAGGGCGGGTGCTCCCCGGCCGAGCGGGAGCGGCGCGTCACCAAGAGCCCGTTGTCGCCCGGCGCCAGCTCGGCGTGGACGAACAGGTTGCTGAACGCGCGGTGCAGCTCGTCCGTCACGCCCGGCGCCAGCACGACCTCGGCGAAGCTGGTGACCACCAGGGTGCGGGTGGTCTCGGACCGGTTGGTGAGCGTGATGCGGCGGACCTCGAGGTCGTCCTCCGGCCCGATGGCGATCTCTGTGTGGGTCTCCACCTCGTCGTCATGCCGGCGGAACTCGGCTCGGCCGGGGGTGAAGACCGCCTCGTACGGCTGCCCCGCGACCAGGGTCGGCTGGAACGCGCCGGACCAGCGGCGGTGGGTGGCCGGATCGCCGACGTAGCAGAAGACCCCCAAGGAATCGGAGGTCGGGTCCTCGCGCCAGCGGGTGAGCGCCAGGTCGTTCCAGCGGCTGTACCCGCCGCCCCCCGCGGTCACCATCACGTGGTAGCGACCGTTGGAGAGCAGGTGCACCTTGGGGATCGGCGTGTTCGGATCGGTGAACAGGCGCATGAGCGGCGCCCCCGTCTCGCCGCGGATCCGGGCCGGGCTGCGGGCCTCCCAGGCGTGGGGATGCACGATGGCGCTCGCCTTGGGGATGCGCTCCTGCAGCAGCAGGGCCGCCGCCCTGAAGTCGGGGTTGCGCATGAACCGGGCCTGCATCAGCGGCCCGAGCACGGCATGCTGCAACGAGAGCAGGCTCATTCCGTGATGGTGAGCCATGAACGCCCGGATCACCGCGGCCCGCGCGCCGTCTGGGAGCCGCGTGGGGGTGAAGTCCACCGCCTCGAAGAAACCGAACGCGCCCAGGTAGGAGGCGCTCTCCATGCGTCGCAGGTTGGCCACCGCGCGCCGCGGATCCACCATCAGGGCCAGGATGGAGGCGTAGGGAGCGATCACCACGTCGTCGCTGAGCCCCCGCTGCAGCCCCAGGCCCGGCACCCCGAAGGCGCGGTACTGGTAGGTACCCTCCACATCCGTGATGTTGTAGCAGGACTCCGAGATGCCCCAGGGGATCCCTCGCGCGCCGCCGTACTCGATCTGGCGGGCCACGGCCGCCTGACAGGTGCGGTCCAGCAGGGTGCCCTCGAAGGCGGGCATCACCAGGAGCGGCATCAGGTACTCGAACATCGAGCCGCTCCAGCTCACCAGCACCTGCCGGCCACGCGCCGTGGTCAGCCGTCGTCCCATGGCGAACCAGTGCTCGAAGGGGAGCTGGCCCGAGGCGATGGCCACGAAGCTGGCCAGCCGCGCCTCGGACGCCAGCAGATCGTAGAAGCTGTTGTCCAGGCGCCGGCTCGCCACCCAGTACCCGATGGCCAGCAGCTTGCGCTTCGGGTGGTACAGGAAGGTGAAGTCCGCGCTCGCCAGCCCGGTGCAGCGGTGGGCGAGGGTGTCGAGGGCGCCGAGGCGCGCCGAGCAACGCTGTGCCCCGAGGCGCAGGGCATCCGCCAGGCGGGCCAATCCGTCAACCTCGGTGCCGTCCAGCGCCGCGGCGGCCTGCGCGGCGAGGCGCCCGTGCTCCTCCAGGCTGCGCGCCGCGTCCAGTGCGCTCAGCAAGCGCCCGAGATCCCCGGTGATGGGCTCGGTGGCTGCCCCGATCCAGGGCGCGAGCCAGAGCAGGTCGGCCAGGAGAGCACGCACCTGCTGGTCGAGGGCGCCGGCCCACCAGGCGGCCTCCTCCGACCCGGGCGGGTGCGTGCCCTCGTGAGACGCCCTGATCCGCGCGGTCGTAAGGGCCAGATCCTCCAACCATGCGGCCTTCGCCGCGAGCGCGCCGGGCGCGTCCCAGGGCTGCTCCCGCAGGCGGGCGGCGATCAGGTCCAGGTCGTCGCTCGGGCCGGAGTGTTGGGCCAACAGGTCCAGCGTGTCGCGCAGGCCGTCCAGCATGCTCACCGGCAGCACCGGCTGGGCCCGCAGCTCCAGCAGGCCGGTGCGCAGCACCCGCACGTGCCCCACCAGGTTGCCGCTGTCCACGGTGGAGACGTACAGCGGCAGCAACGCCTGGCGCGTCTGGGTGTCGTACCAGTTGAGGAAGTGCCCGCGATGGCGCTCCAGGTGCTCCATGGAGTCGAGGGTGCGGGTGGTGCGGTCCAGCAGCTGCCCGACGCTCACGTACCCGAGATCGTAGGCGCTCAGGGTGGACAGCAGCGCCATCCCCATGTCCGTGGGGCTGGTGCGGTGGGCGATGCGCTGGCCGTCCCGGTCCTGGACGTTGTCGGGGGGCAGCCAGTGCTCCTGCGGCCCGGCGAACACCTCGAAGTAGCGCCAGGTGAGCCTGGCCACCCGGCGGAGGAAGCGCCGATCGCCTTCCCCCAGCCGCTTCGACCCGGACTTCAGCGGCCGACTGACCCCCCACGCCACCAGCGGTGAGAGGAGCCAGGCCAACAGGATCGGGCTGGCCGAAGCGCCGGCCCGCGGGGCGTCCAGGCCGATCAGCAGCGCCGTCACCGCCAGGGCCAGGATCGGGCCCACCCACATGCGCTGGAGTGTGCGTCCCAGGCTCGGCACCGCCGCGCGTTCGGCCGCGGCGGCCGTCTGCCACTCCAGCAGGCGGTGCCGGCTGAAGAACATCCTCCACAGCGAGGAGACCGCGGCGTCCAGCGCCACGAAGGCCTCGAAGGGCACGAAGACCAGCCACAGCACGTCCCGGGCCAGGCTGCGCAGGGTCGTGCGGCCGACCGCGGCCAGGTGCAGCCGGACGGGCAGCCTGGGCGGGCGCTGCCAGAGGTGGACCAGTCCGGGCAAGAGCTGCGGCAGGACCAGCAGCGAGAGCAAGCCCGCCGTCCACGGCAGGGGGGCGGCCACCACGATCCACCCCACCACCAGCAGCGCCGCGTAGGCCGGCGCCACCAGGGCCCGGCGCAGGTTGTCGAAGATCTTCCACCAGCCCAGGACCGCGATGGAGGGCGCGACCCTGCGGCCCCGGCCATCGTGGACCCAGAGCCCGAGCCACGGCGCGATCTGCCAGTCGCCCCGCATCCAGCGATGACGACGGCCGACGTCGGCCAGGTACCCCGAGGGCGAGTCCTCCAGCAGCTCCACGTCGCTGCACTGGCCCGTGCGCGCGTAGCAGGACTCCAGCAGGTCGTGGCTCAGGACCGCGTTGTCGGGGAAGCGCCCGTCCAGCAGGTGGCGGAAGGCGCCCACGTCGTAGATGCCCTTGCCGACGAAAGAGGCCTCGGCGAACAGGTCCTGGTACAGGTCCGAGACCATGCGGGTGTAGGGGTCCAGGCCCACCTCACCGGCCAGCAACCGGGCCCAGGTGCTCTGGGCGGCGCTGTGCAGCGAGCTGCCGACCCGCGGCTGGAGGATGGCGTAGCCGCGGACCATGCGGCGGCCACCCGGGTCCATCCGCGGGCGGTTGAGCGGGTGGGCGGCGGCGCCCACCAGTCGCCAGCCAGCCCCCCAGGGCAGATCCGTGTCCGTGTCGAGCGTGATGACGTACTGGACCGAGGTGAGCCGCGAGACGTCTCCAGTGATCCGGCTGAAGCACGCGCGATCCTCTCCCCGCAACAAGGCGTTGAAGTCCTCGATCTTGCCCCGCTTGCGCTCCCGCCCCATCCAGCAGCCCTCGTGCGGGTTGTACTCGCGCGGCCGGTGGAACAGGAAGAAGTGCCCGTGCGCTCCGTTGCCGTACCTCCGGTTCAGCGCCTCGATGCCCCGCTCCGCCGCCGCCAGCAGGGTCTCGTCGCCCTCGACGTGCTCGGTCCCGGCGTCACAGAAATCGGTCAGGAGCCCGAACCACAGGTTGGGATCGCGGTTGGCCAGGTAGCGCCGCTCCAGGTGCTCGGTGATCGCGGCGATGCGCTCCACGCCGGTGAGGAGGGTGGGGACCACCACGATCGTGCGACATGCGTCCGGGATGCCGTGCTCGAAATCCAGCCTTGGCATGGCCCGTGGCCTGCGCAGGGTCGTGGCGAACCAGCTCACCACGGCGATGGCGCACTGAGATGCGGCGAAGAACGAGGCCAGGGCCAGGATGAACCACGCGGGCCCAGCGGCAGGGCTCCACAGCAGGGCGAGCCCCGCGACGCCGGCCGCGGTGAGCAGCGCGACCGGGCCGAGGTAGACGAACAGCTCGATCCCTCGCAGCAGTGGGTGAGGGAGCAACACCCTCGCGTCCCGTCCCCGAAGCGCGCGCTCCAGGTGGGGCCTGCCCTCATCCACGAGCAGGTAGCCCACGTGGGCCGCCACATCGTCGGGCTGGCTGGCGTGCCGCCTGGCGGCCAGCGCGACGGCCGTGCGCGCCACCGCGACCTCGTCCAGGTGCAGCCGCCGCGCCGTGGCCTCCACCCGGTGCCGGTAGGCGTCGCGCGTGGTGAAGTCCATCAGGGCGTAGGCGCCGGCCGGCTCGCTCCGCAGGATCGCCTCGGTGGCGCTGTGCGCCTCGACGAACCTGTGCCACTCGGTGGCGTTGACGAAGCGCAGGCTGGCGATGCTGTTGGCCATCGCGGCCTGGTCGGCCGCCTGGGCCTGGCTCTCGGCACGCACGACCTCCTCGATCACCTGGCCCTGCTCGGCCAGGCGCTGCTCCAGCCACGCCAGCACGAAGGTGGTGGTCGCCCCGCGCCCCTGGAGGGCCTGCGTGAACTGGGCGATGAACACCATCGAGAGGGGCTGCTGCTCGCGGACCATGTCCGCCAGCACCAGCACGGCGCTCTCCCGCTGGTCCGCGTGGGCGTCGATCCGCTGGGCCCACGCCAGGGCGCGATCCCGATGGACCCGCTGCCAGCTCATGCGCACGGCGACCCGGCGCAGGTTCTCCACCAGGGCCAGGCGCAGCATGATGGCGACCGACCACAGCTCTCCCAGCGTGAGGTGGCTGATGGCCTGGTAGGCGGACAGGTAGCGGGCCAGGGCCTCCTCATCCACGCGTCCATCGACGTGCGCGATGAACTCCAGGATGAGGTCGTAGATCCGTGGGAGCCCCGCCAGCATGCCACCTGCCAGCCGCGGGAGCTGCCGGGAGTACCCCCTCGGCAGGTGCTTCCGGGCCAGGTGGACCTGCTCCTCGATGACGTAGTGGTTGTCGAGCAGCCACTCCCCGGCGGGGGTCAGGCGCTGCCCGGTGGCGTGGGCTCGGGCCAGCAGCTCGTGGCACCGGGCGATCACGCGCTCGGAGTCCCCCAACCGCCGCAGGAGCAGCCCGGAGCCGCGGTGGGGACCGATCCGGTGGGTGAGCGCCAGGGCCCTGGCGTGCAGCTCGAGCTGCTCGATGGTGAAGACGGCGCCACGCAGGGGAGGACTGGCCGCGTGGTCTCCGTACTGGGCCTCCGCCCAGGCGGTGAGACGGGCGGGCGAGAGGCGGGCCCGCCCCCAGCCGAACCCATGCTTCACCCACTCGAGGGGGCGATGGCGGATCACCGATCGACTCCGGGAGCCTGCGCTGGACGATGGAGGTCGATCAGCAGGATCTCGCACTCCTCCAGCGCGGTGATGGAGATCGCGCGTTGGCCGGCGATCCCTGCGCCGTCGCCCTGGCCCGCGACGAAGTCGCCGAGGGACGCCTCACCCATCACGAGGTGGAGCCACGCCATCCGATCCGGCCGGAGTTCATGGATGACGTGGTGTCCCGGGGAGAGCACGGCCGAGAGGATCAGGACGTCCTGGTACAGGCGAATGGACTGCCTTCGCCCATCCTGGGAGCCGACGAGGCACAGCAGGCCCCGGCGCTGCGCCACCGAGAAGAACCTCCGCTCGCGGGTGTGGTCGGCCTGGCTGGCCGCGGAGTGCAGCGACAGGCGGAGGAAGCGCACCCAGTCGGTCTGGGAGGCGTTCCGCTCATGGCAGCGAGCGCTCCGTGCGAGGGTCATGCGCTGGAATTCCCCGGCGCGGAGGATCTCGGTGCGCCCCTTCGTGTCCTCCTGGGCGAGCGCGCCTCTCAGCACGTAGGTGATGGTCTCGGCCTCCCGGTCTGGCAGGTGTACGACCTCAGCGCCGGGTGGAAGGCGGCTCTCGTCGAGGGCCTCGAGGACCCCGAAGCCCGCGGTGTGCGTGGCGGGGACGTTCTCCTCGCGCTCCGGCGCCCCAGCCAGATCCGGCGGGCGGAAGGTGCGCCAGAGCTCCTGCGCGGAGACCTGGACGTGCTGGCGCTCATCTGCGCGGCGGAGTGTGAACACGGTGACGCTCCCTCAACCGACGTGGGCGAACCTGTCGGTGTCTCTTTCCCGGTCATCCGTGGCCACGGTCGCGAATGCGGGCGACGTGATGACGGATGGAGTCATGCTGGGTTCGCGCTTCCCGCTGCTCGGCCGGGCGCCAGGTTGGACCCTACTCTGTCGGAGTGATGGTGATGGCCGTGTGGTCTGTGATCGCACCCTGGCTGCGCCAGGCGTTGTCGAGGAAGGAGTCATCGTTGATCATGAAGCTGAACTTGCCGTCCTCTGGAGCCTCGAATTCCAGCCGGAGACCGATGGGGAAGACCGAGGCTACCCCGTCATCCGTGACGAAACGCCCGATGATCTGGCCACGGAAGCAGCCCTCGTAGTCGCAGGGCAGGGACGAGGTGGAGGTCGAGTCGGAGACATCGCCCACGCCGGTGATCCATGCGCCGCCCGAGGTCAGCCGGTACTCGTCGGAGGCGGTGGCCCCCACGATGGCCCGGTTGCCCTTGCAGAAAGGCACCTGCTCCTGCCATCCGCGACCGATGTCCAGGTACTGGACGAGCTGGTAGTCCAGCGGTGTGGTGCACTCGCCCGCCGTCAGCCGGCCAGCCAGACCTTCCAGCCAGAGACCCCAGCTGGCTGTGGCGGCCCCAGCGGCCATGACCTGCTGGCAGAACTCGCCACTCCGGGTCGCCACCGCCTCGATCTTCTCGGGGCGGCTGAGCAGCGTGGCCTCGACCTCGTCGATGGTCCAGGAGTCGAAGGTGACGAAGACCTCGCGCTGGCCTCGCCACTGGGCGACCATCGCGGCCAGCGCCTTCTGGCGGGCCATGGAACGTTCCGCTCTGGGGAGCTCGTCCCAGAGCGGCGGGTAGTAGCAGGAACCCCGCCAGCCAGCGTCCTTTCGGCCGACCTCGACCGTGTGCCAGCCGGTGGGCACAGGGGTGGGCTCGGGGGCTCTCTTTCCGTGGGCCTGGCCGATCCAGAGGACCGACAGGCCAAACATGAGCAGGGTTCGGGGCATGATCCCTCCGGGCTCCCATGCTGGGGCGCGGCGCCCAGGGCGCCTCACGCGGTCCACCTGGAGAGCATCTCGAAGTGCATGATGGCGGCGTCGACCGCGGCCTGTGCGTCGGAGAAGTTCGGTGCGTTCTCAGGCAGATCCCAGCCAGCGGCGTGGCCGCCGGGGCCCACCCAGAACGGATGAGGGCCCCCCCTGGGCGGGCGGACACTGGAAGCCTGGAGGCGGAAGCCAGCCGCGGTCTGCTCGATCCGGTAATCTTGCCGGTCGCCGACGCGGACGGCCCAGACGCCAGGGCGGACCTGGTGCCAGCTCTCCAGGGGGTGGTGGGCGTCACTCAAGGTGCAACTCCCCGGCCGGTGCCGCCCCGTTGTCTTGCGGGCTGCGGGGTAGATGATCGGGCGGGATGGGTGGCTCCGGAGCCGCGCGCGTTCCATCGAAATGAAGGTGTTCTACGCTCATCCTGACGGAGTCTCCGCGGCGGTGTGGAGCCGGCCGGGCCGTCTCGGCTCCCGGGTTCACCTGGCGCCCTGGATCGTGGCCGCTCATGACGCGAGGGCCCCGAGGTTCGGAGGGGTACCCAGCTCCCACTCCGTCAACTCCGCGAGCCGGCCGAGCAGCGCGCACTGCAGCAGGATGGCGCTCCATGGCAGGCCGAACCTCGGTTCGAGCCGGGGTAGCATGTCATCGAGGACCATGGCCACCACGGCCGCCGGGGTGACTTCGGAGGGCAGGACCCCGACGGTCGCGAAGCGCTCCAGTGCGTCTTTCGCCAGGCCCATCATCTCGGGTACGGCCTGCGCGATGAGGTGGCGGAAGAAGGGATCGATCCTGGGGATGTCGAGAGTGCGGGGGCTGAGGCTGGGGGCGGTGTCCATGGGGGCCTTGGAGGCAGGAGTTCAGACACAGGGATTGCAAGAACCGTGCCGTCAACGACTCCGAGCGCGACACCTTTCCCGGTCGCCGCCCGTGCCCTCTCCACCGGCCAGCACCAGGCAGGGGTCCAGCCCATGCCTGCGGCAGAGGTCCTCGAACATCTGGCGGGCGGAGTCCCTCTTCGAGGTGGCGGCGGCCAGGGCCTGGGAGGCCACGCCGGGGTCGTCGGTGTGCGCGGGGGTGCGTGGCCTGGGCCGGAACTCGAATCTCATGATTTCTCCCAAGGGGGGTGGAGGGGCCCCGTGTCTTCTTGCAACGGCCGTGCCATCCTCATCTGCCCGACCAGGAAACCGATGGAACCCGCGATCGACCCGTAGACCCGGAACCCCCAGCCGACGACCGCGCAACGGCTCCGACGAGGAAATCCTCCGTCTGGCATGGTTCGTGCTCACGGTGACATTGCCAAGAAATCCCCTGGCGTCCGTCCTGCTCCTGGCTGAGCAGGCTCACCGACCCACGGCCAACACCCTCCATGGACACCACGCGTTGAACATCGTCTCCATCATGCTCATGATCGGTCGCCGGCTCGTGGTGGTGGCGGTGGGCCTGGGTATCCTGGCCCTGGCCCTCTGGACCCTGGCCGGGCTGGTGGACCTGCTGCCCCAGGCACCCCTCAGGGTGCCGGCCCTGGCCATCTTCCTCGACCCCTGGGCCAGCGGTGACGTATTCCTGCTGTCCTGGGTCGCCTCCACCGGCGCGGTGATGGGCCTCGCCCTCACCGCCCTGGGGCTCTTCGTCCCGGGAGGGGGCCGGGAGCATCGCTTCGTGCTCAGCGCATCGTCCTCAGGCAACATCACCCTGTCCAACAGCTCGGTGCACGGGCTGGTCCAGCATGCGGGGGAGCAGGTCCAAGGTGTCCGCCGTCTCGAAGCCAGCGCCCGGCTGGGCCGACGGGGCTGGAAGGTGCGCTGCGACACCAGCCTGTGGCTCGATGCCCCGGCCCACGAGGTCGGCGGTTCGCTGCGTGAAACCATCGCCCGCACCCTGGAGGCCCACACCGGCCTGCCCGTCCAGCGGGTCGAGGTGGCCCTGGCCTACGAGACCCCCGCCGCTCACCAGGCCCCCCGCTAGGGAGAAGACCATGCCATCCCTCGGCTCCGCCGAACCAACCTCGCCGCGCTCCCTCCTGGGCCAGCCCGCCTTCGGCCCCGTCGCCAGGGGCTTCCTCCTCGGCCTGCTCTTCGGCCTGCTGGCGCTGCTCGTCGGGCTCTCCTCTGCCCTGCTGGTGCTCGGCGCCGGCGCCGCGGGTGCCCTGATCGGGTTGGCATGGAGCGCACTGCAGCGCCTCCACCTCGACTACCGCGAGGCGTTCGCCTCGCTCCTCCGCAAGAAAGACCTCGAGTGACGGTGGGTCTGTGAGAAGCCACCCGCCCGCCGAATCCTGAGAGTGAGAGACCCCACCAGCCGTCTCTTTGGCTGGTCCCTATACACCAACCACGCCCGCGTGGGCCGGGCTGCACCTCTGCCCTCACCAAGGAGCGAACCATGACCCCCAAGACCCAGACCGACACCCCCACCAAGATCGACGCCGCGCTGGTGCTGGCCAGCGAGCATGGCAAGGTGACCATCCAGGACCACGTCGTGGCCAAGATTGCCGGCCTGGCCGTGCGCGAGGTGAAGGGCGTCCACGCCCTGATGCCCTACGGCGCCGGGCAGGCCATCACCAACCTGGCGCACAACATCCGCGGCGAGGACGAACAGCGCGATCTGGGCGTCAAGGTGGAGGTCGGCACCGTGGAGTGCGCCGTGGACGTGCGGATCGTCACTGAGTACGGCGCCAGCATCCCCGCCGTGGCCGTGGGCATCCGCGAGATGGTGAGCGCCCGCATCCAGGAGATGACCGGGCTGAAGACCAAGGAGGTCAACATCGACGTGCTGGACCTCTGGTTCTCCGAGGACGACGAGCCCCAGGTCGTGAGCCCCCGCGTCCAGTAGGACCCCGTAGGCGCCTTCTGGGCGGGGCTCTCCCGCCTTGGAGGCAGGCCTGTGCGCCGACGCCAGGCATCCGCTCTCCCGGAGGAGGACCACGCGTTCCCTCTGCATGGCCCCTGCGTTGCCGAGCTACGCGCCCCGTCCGCTAGCCGGTTGGTTCGAGCACCCCGTTCCCCCCCTCCTACACCTGAGCCACCGGAGCGTCCCATGCGAGTCCATCGCCCCCTGCTCTTCGCGCTCCTGGGAGCGCTCATCCCCGCCCGGGCCCTGGCCCAGAGCGTCCCCTACCAGTGGGGCGTGGGCCTGTCCGCCGGCACCACCGTGCTCCCCTACCGCTTCCCCGTGGCCTTCCCCAAGGTGGTCAGGGAAGACGGCGGCTTCGACAAGGTCCGCGGCGATCTGGCCCTCGGCATCGCCGGCCTGTACTGGGCCGGGGATCGCTCCCGCCTGGGCGCGGACCTCGGCTTCGGCGTGGGCGCCGGCTACCGCGAGCTGCACGGGATCGCCAAGTACGACTTCATGGTCCCCACCCAGGCGCTGGACTGGTTCTTCGGCGGCGGCCTGGGGGCCGGCCACGCCTGGTGGTCCCAGGGGGATCGATCCATGCGCATGCCCTTCTTTCCCGCCAGGATCGAGGCGGGCGTCATGGTGCGTTTCCCTGTGTTCGCCATCCAGGCCGCGTCCTACGGGCAGATCGACATCCCCGGCCTCACGACCTACACCGGCACCAGCGGCGTCCAGGATGACGCCGGCTGGGGCTTCTACGGGCACCTCGGCGTCGAGTTGACCGGGTACTACGGCCGCTTCGACCGTTGATTCGACGCCACCAACCTCAGACCTGGCGGTGCCGACCGGCGTCGTCCCGAACCCCCACCCGATGGAGGTGGTGGGCCCCGCGCTCACACCAAGCCCCTGGCGGAACGCCAGGCCATGGAGACTGCATGAGATACTCCTTCTTCCTCCTCCTCGCCCTCCTGTCGCCAACCTCCACCGCGCTCGCAGGGCCCACCGTGGACGCGGACCTCATGGCCGCGCTGCCGGCGGAGGCCCGGGTTCCGCTCGAGCAGATGGCCGCGGATCTGGCTGGCCTGGAGGCCGCCCTCGATGCGGCCGAAGACGAACGACTGGCGCGCCGCGGCGAGCTACGCGATGAGCAGGACAGCGTGAAGGCCGCGCGCAGCGAGCTGTCCCAGTCCAGGGACCTGGTGGATGCCGCCGCTGGGTATGGAGCCGCCGCGGTCGAGCATGCCAGGAGCGAGGTGGACCTGGCCAGGACCGACCGGGAGCAGGCCGAGGCCGACCTCGATCAGGCCAGGGCAGTCCAGCAGGCCGGCGAGGCCTACAAGGCGCAGGCCAAGGCCGAAGAGAAGGCCGCGAAGGCTGCCTTTGCAAGCGCGAAAGCCCAGCGTCAGATCGGAAACCCCGAGGGTGTGGCGCTCGAGGCCGCCGCCCGCCAGGCGCGCGGTGACGCCAAGGCGGCCTACAAGCTCGCCAAGGCCGACCTGAAAGAGGCTGGGGCCGCGGTCGCGGAGGCCAAGGCCTCCGTCAGGGCTGCCGACCAGCAGGTCCAGGTCGCGCGCGGTGAGGTGCGCGGCACGAAGGACGAGGCATCAGCCGCCGAGGCCGAGGCCGAAGCCGCGGTCGGCGCACAGAGGGACGGGGTCCAGGCCGCACGCCAGGGAGTATCCACCGCGGGCGACGCGGTGGATCTGGCCCGGGACCGCATCGAGCTGCTCGAGGCCGAGCGGGACCTGGCCGCCGCGCGGCTCGAGCTGCGCCGGGCCGAAACGGTGGCCGCCAACGGCACGGCCCTCGACGTGGTGCCCTTCCTGACAGCGGTCGATCAGGCGTCCACGAAGGTGACGGCCCTGAGGGCCGACATCTGGGACCACTGATCTCCCGGGTCACCGGGCTCAACCGATGCAGGCGGAGCGTTCGGCCTCCCGGTCCCGATCCTCCGTGGCCACAGTTACGTAGGCAGGTGCGGTACACGCCGCCTCGGACCGCAGATCCGCCAGCGCGCGCTCCAACCGGGGCACGACACACTCCCAGGTGTAGCGGATGAGGTGCTCCCCTCGCACGGCGTGGACCACGGCCTGGCGGATCCAGGCCCGCCCGCGCCGCGCGGCGCTGACCATCAGGCGCCAGAAGTGGCCACGACGGGGGCTCAACAGGCCGATGTGCCAGACCGCCCGCGCCAGGGCGGCCAGGTCTCCCCGGGTCGGGGTGTGCTGTCCCGGGACCGCACCCGAGAGGTCCATGAAGGCCTGGCATCGGCCGTAGTAGGCGTCCGCCGTGTAGAGCCTGGACAGGAGCCCGGCGTAGCCTCCCAGCAGCGCCGCTTCCCGCATGGCGGGGACGAAGTTGGGCCGCGTGAACGGATCCCCGTTCGAGGGCCCGCGCAGGCGCCCCTCCGCGTCCAGCCGGCGCCAGAGGGCCGTGCCAGGGAGGGCCGTGAGGGTCCCCACCATGGCCAGCGGGATGGGCTGCCCGTCGAGAAACGCCCACTGCTGGTCGAAGATGTCCTCGCCGTCGCTGTCGAAGCCGACGATGAACCCACCCATGACCTCGATCCCCGCGCTCGTGATGCGCCGCACGGAGTCCGCCAGGTCGAGGCGCAGGTTCTGGTGTTTTCCGGCCTGCGCGAGGGACTCGGCCGAGGGGGACTCGATCCCCACGAAGACAGCGGTGAAGCCCGCCGCGGCCAGCTCCCGCAGCAGCCCGGGCTCGGAGGCCAGATCGACGCTGGCCTCGGTGTAGAGCGCGAAAGGATGCCCGCGTTGGCCCTGCCACTTCAGCAACAACGGCAGGAGGCTCCTGACCGCCTTCTTGTTGCCGATGAAGTTGTCATCGACGAAGAACAGGGTTCCCCGGAAGCCCAGCCGGTAGAGCGCCTCGAGCTCACCGAGCATCTGCGCGGAGGTCTTGACGCGGGGCGTTCGGCCGAAGATCTCGATGATGTCGCAGAACTCGCACCGATAGGGGCAGCCCCGGGAGAACTGCACGCTCATGGAGGCATACAGCGACAGATCGAGCAGCTCGAACCGCGGCACCGGGACCGTCTTCATGTCCGGGAAGTCAGCCGGCGCATCCAGGGTGATCTGGCCGCAGGAGGCTCGCTCCAGTGCATCCACGAGCGCGGGGATCCGGCCCTCGGCCTCGCCACGGAACACGACGTCGGCGTCGGCGAACAGCTCCGGGCTCGTGGTCGGGGCCGGCCCGCCGACGGCCACGGGAACCTGCAAGGCGTGGGCCCGGGCGATGACCTCGTGCATCGACTCCACCTGGATCAGCAGGCCGCCGAGGAGCACCACATCGGCCCACTGGAGCTGCTCGTCCCAGAGCGCCTCGGCGTTGAGGTCGACCAGGCGGAGGTGCCAGTGGTCCGGCAGCAGCGCGGCCAGCGTGATCAGGCCGAGGGGTGGCAGGGAGGCCTGCTTGCCGATGAGCTGCAGGCCATGCTGGAAGCCCCAGTAGGTGAGCGGGAAGCGCGGGTAGACGAGCAGGGCGTTCATCGGTCGTCCGCCGCCGCGTGCGCGCGGCGCGAGGGGACGGCGACGTAGGGCATTCGTGAGATCGGCATGGAGTCTCCAGGTGGATGAGGCGGAGGACCGGAGCCTCCTGACGACGCCTCGGACTTCGCCGGCAGGCCACGCGGCCTATGGAAAGCAGGTTTCGTGCCACCCGGCGGGCGTCACACCGGGGTCGGGAATTCTCCTCCTTGGCGGGGGGCGGTCCGGGGGGCTCCCCTTTGGGCCCCTCCAACGCTCACGCCAACGAGAGCTTGTCATCGCCCTCCGTGGCGAGCGTGTGGACCGCCAGCACCGAGCAGTGGGCCGACATGAGCACGTTCCTGGCGACGCTGCCCAGCAGGGTGTTCGCCATCGCGCTGCGGCCGTGTTTGCCGATCACGATCAGGTCGTTGTCGCGCTCGCGGGCGGCGCCCACGATGGTGTCCGAGAGGTTGCGGCCCGTCGCGATGACTTCGTTCACCTGGATACCGTGGAGGTGGTCCGCGCCCGACACCAGCCCCGCCACGCGGCTCAGCCCCTGGCGCGCCCACTGCTCGAACCGCTCCCGGGCGGCGGGCGACACGTCTCCCACCATGCTGCCGTGCTGCATCCGTTGCCAGGGGGGGGCGAGCGCGTGCACGACGTCCAACGTGCCCCCTGGAGAGACCAGCTCGGCGGCTCTCATCACCACCACGTCGCTCTCGGGGCCGAGCCCGGTGCAGGCCAGCACCGCGCGATAGCGGCGCGCCTCGCTGTCACGCACCACCAGCACATCCGCCGGTGCGTCGCGCACGCTGGCCAGCGCTGTGGAGCCCACTCCGGGCTTCTGCTCCTGGCCGTGGACGCCCAGCACCAGCAGCTGCGCCTGGACCTCCCGAACCAGGCGGTTCAGGCTGTGGCGAGGGTGCCCGACCACCACACTGGCGACGATGTCCCTGGGCTCGGAAAAGGGCGCCAGGGCCTCGCCCAGGGTGCGGGTGGCGGACGCCAGGGCCCGCGCCGTCAGGGCCTCCATGGGCTGATCCAGCGCCATGGCCAGATCGGTGATGTCATCCTCCTCGACGACGTGGAGGCAGTGAAGCGGCACCTCCCACGCCGCCGCCAGCGTGGCAGCCTGGGCCAGGGCCCAGAAGGAGCTGGTGGAGAAGTCGATCCCGACGACGACGGGGAGGGGCCTGACCATGGTGGATCCTCGACCACCGCGGGGACGCGGCGGAGGCTGGGGTCCGGAGGCGGAGCACGAACTGTGCCAAAGGCCATGCGAGGCCGGCGACGCCAGGAGTCCAGTTCCGAACATGGCTGGTTCATTCAATATGAAGTAGGCTTGAGTTCAACATGATGGAGGTGCCCATGCGCGTGGAAGATCTGCACCACGACGAGCTCCTGGTGTTCGACCTCGAGGGGGGCATCATCCGGTTCGCTGGGCAGCGCGTGCTGCTCCTCGACGCCATCGCCATGGGGCTGCTGCGGAAGTACCTGGCGGAGAACTTCGGCCTGACGGCGACCCGGGCGGTCCTCACCCAGTTCGGCTTCGCCCACGGCTGGCGCATGGCGGAGGCGATGCGAGCGGAGTTCTCGTGGGCCAGCGAGCAGGAGATGCAGCGCGCCGCCCCGCGCCTCGGCAATCTCGAGGGGCTCTTCCGCGTCGAGCCCGGGAGTGGTGACCCGCTGACCAGGGAGGGGGCCACGCTGCTCGCGTCCTACGAGGCGGAGCAGCACCTGCTGCACTTCGGTCGCTCGGATTCCGCCGTGTGCTGGACCCTCTGCGGCCTCATGAGCGGCTACCTCAGCCACGCCACCGGCGAGGAGATCTTCGTCCTCGAGGATCGTTGTCTGGGCAAGGGGCACGCCGCGTGCAACCTCCTCGGACGGACGCGCGAGGGGTGGGGGGATGAGCGGGCCGAGGAGCTCGGATTCTTCGAGCCCGGGCGGCTCCAGGAGAGCCTCGATGTCTCGCTTCGTCGCGTCGTCGAGTCGCTGAGGGAAGCCGAGGGGAAGCTCCGTTCACGCCGACGTGTGCTCGCGCGGGTGGCGAGCGATGTCCGGGAGCGCGGGGGGATCATCGCCCAGAGCCGCCGCATGCAGCAGGTCGTGGACCTCGCCTGCCGCGTGGCCAAGGTCGACGCCACGGTCCTGATCACCGGCGAGAGTGGTACGGGAAAAGAGCGGATCGCGCGACTCGTCCACGAGGAGTCCACCCGCGCCGCGGGCCCGTTCATCGCGGTCAACTGCGGCGCCATCGCCGAGACGCTGCTGGAGAGCGAGCTCTTCGGGCACGCGCGCGGCGCCTTCACCGGCGCGACCTCGGACCGGCCGGGCCTGTTCGAGGCCGCCAACGGTGGGACCCTGCTCCTGGACGAGGTGGGCGAGGTCTCGCCGTCGATGCAGGTCAAGCTGCTGCGCGTGCTTCAGGAGCGGGAGGTCCGGCGTGTCGGCGAGAACAAGAGCCGGAAGGTCGACGTGCGGGTCGTGGCCGCCACCAACCGCGACCTCTCCCGCAGCGTCGCGGGGGACACCTTCAGGAAGGACCTCTACTACCGGCTCAAGGTCGTCGAGCTGAATGTGCCCTCCCTCCGGGAGCGCCGGGACGACATCCTGCCCCTCGCCCGGGTGCTGCTGGCCGACGCGACCCGGCGCATGGGGCGCAAGATCACGGGGCTCGCTCCCAGCACCGCCGATCAGCTGCTGCGCTACGAGTGGCCGGGCAATGTGCGCGAATTGGAGAACGCCATGGAGCGCGCCGTGGCGCTCGCGCGCGGGACGCGCGTGGAGGTCGAGGATCTGCCGGAGGAGGTCCGCTGCGCCGTGCCCCTGCTCGTGTCCAGCCTGGGGCCGGTCCGGCCCCTCGAAGAGGTGCAGAAGGAGTACATCCTCGCCGCGCTCGAACTGAACGGGGGCAACCAGACGCTCACCGCCAGGCAGCTCCGGATCGGCTCGGCCACGCTGTACCGCAAGCTCAAGAGCTACGGCGTCATCGGATCGAGGCGGGCTCGCGGCGAGGAGGCCGAGGAGGAGGGCTGATCCCTCATGGGCCTGCGCGCAGCGCGGGGCTCCGCCCGGAAGACGGCTCGGCGGCTGGCCTGGTTCGTGCATGGAGTGCTGGCGCGGGGACGGCCTCCCGCTCGCGCCGTCCTGCTCCCAGGCGAGCAGGCAGGCCAGCCCCCCGTCCGCCCCTGCGACACCGACATCACGCTTCGAACGTACCTGAACCCGGCCAACGCGCCGGCCGGAGTCCCGCATGGAACCCTTCGTCATCGTCGCCATCTTCCTCGTGGTCCTCGTCCTCTCGACGGTCAAGGTCGTCAAGGAGTACGAACGCGCGGTCATCTTCCGCCTCGGCCGCATCCTCCCCGCCAAGGGGCCCGGGCTCATCCTCTTGATCCCGGGTGTGGACCGGATGCACAAGGTCTCCCTGCGGGTCATCGTGCTCGACGTCGAGAAGCAGGACGTCATCACGCGGGACAACGTCTCGGTGGCGGTCAACGCCGTGGTCTACTTCAAGGTGGTCGATCCGGTGAAGGCGCTGCTGTCGGTGGAGGACTTCCTGTACGCCACCGCCCAGTTGGCCCAGACCACCCTGCGCTCGGTGGCCGGCCAGGTCGAGCTGGACGAGCTGCTCTCCCAGCGTGAGAAGATCAACCACGACCTGCAGGAGATCCTGGATCGCCACACGGAGCCCTGGGGGATCAAGGTCTCCCAGGTCGAGGTCAAGCACATCGACCTGCCGCAGGAGATGCAGCGGGCCATGGCGAAGCAGGCCGAGGCCGAGCGGGAGCGCCGCGCCAAGATCATCGCCGCGGAGGGGGAGCAGCAGGCGGCCGCCAAGCTGGTCGAGGCGGCGCTGGCGATGGACGCCACCCCCACCGCCCTGCAGCTGCGCTACCTGCAGACCCTGAGCGAGATCGCGGTGGAGAACAACAGCACCACCGTGTTCCCGATCCCCATGGACCTGTTCGAGGCCTTCAGGCCCAAGATCCAGGTCGCCACCAAGGGTGGGTAGCCACCCCGGGGCTGGCGTGATCAGACGTGCGTGGTCACCCGGTGGCACTCGGCCGTGGCGCGGTGCCGTCCAGGGCTGAGGGACTCCCTGGGGCATGGCTGGATGATTGACGCCCATGAGCCGCATGGCTCACCACCCCGTGGCACCGCCCTACGGGTACAACCCCTCCACCTGCTCGACGTACCCGAATTCTACGCCGATGCCGCCGTAGATCTCGTGGACCACGGTGCCGTCCGGGGCCAGCTCCCGCACCAGGCCCTCCATGGTCACCAGCCGGTTCCCGCTGGGGAGGGGCTGGGCGTTGCCCATGAAGCCCGTGTGCAGGCAGGCTGGATCTTCCCAGGACCAGATGGCGCTGACGGTGGGTGCCGCCGGGTCGAAGGCCAGCTCGATGGCGCCGGAGCAGCCCACGGCGTGCTCGCCCTGGTTGAAGATGAGCAGGCCGTCGGCGGTGGGCAGTACGCTGTGCGGGTTGACCAGCAGCGGTTCGCCACCCTCGTTGACGAAGTCGCCGCACTGCTCGGCCAGGAGCCAGGCCTGCTCCCCGGTCCAGGGGTCGATGGCGACGATGGCCTGCAGCTCGCGCAGCACGATCAGCAGCAGCCCCTGCTCGGGCAGCCACTCCAGGAAGTCGGCGTGCGACCAGTCGGTGGGGTCGCCGGCCCCCGTGGTGCACCAGCTCGGCCCGAGCTGGTCGAAGACGCTCCAGGTGGTCTCGGTGCTGCCGTCCGGGTGCAGCAACATGAGGGCGTCTCCGCTCACCTCCCCGTCATGGCCCGCGATCGCGCCATCGTCCCTGACCAGCACCGCCACGGTGCCATCGTCGAGGATGGCGAAGTCGCGCTGGGCGGTCGCCTCCTCCACCTCCCACAGCACCTCACCGGTCCAGGAGACCTGCCGCACCATGACATGGACGGCATCCTCATCCATCCCCTGCGAGAGGTAGAGCACGCCCGTCCCGTCGGGGGCGAGGCGGGCGCGGGGCGCGAACGCGGTGGAGACGGCCCACAGGACGTTGCCCCCGGCGTCCATCAGGCCCACGAGCCCATCAGTGGCCAGAAGATCCGTCTCGAAGGAGAAGGTGGTGCCGAGGTACATGGCCCCCGCGGCCTGCTCCTCAGGCTCCACCAGCACGCGCAGGTCGGGGAGATCGGGGGACAGGGTGCCGGTGGTGTAGTGCTGCGGCTCGGAGACGAACTCGCCCGAGGCGGCCGACGCCGCGATCTCGAACACGATCTCCTGCTGCTGGGGGACGCCCACCAGCACGGCCTCGTGCTCGCTGCTGGCCTCGCCTTCGGCGGCGGTGGTGGCGCTCGATCCACCCTCGGCGCCGAAGGTCACCTCGCAGACGGCGGGCTCCAGTGTCTTCCAGGTCAAGGTGGCGACGGTGGGGATCTCCTCGGACACCTCCACCTGGATGTCCTCGAACATCTCGACCGGTGGCGGGGATGTGTCGTCTCCGGGCGGCGGGGAGTCCCCGTGGGTGGGTTGGGGCTGGCAGGCAGCGAGCCAGGTGAGCAGGGCGACGGAGCAGGCACACGGCGCGACCAGGGCGGGCCAGGCTCGGGGCTGGCTGGACATGGATACTCCTCTCGGCGGGTTGACCCGCCGCGGTCCGCCGAGCCTTCATAGCTGTTGTAGCACGGACATCGCCGCAAACTGCCCGCTGCGGGCGGCCCCCCCGTCAGCAGGGGACTTCTTGAATCATTGTTGACAAACTCGTCGCAGCACCAACTACCCGCCCATCCTCCGCCGCAGGCGACCCCAGCCGAGCAGCATCAGGACGAAGGCGCTGCCAGGCAGGCCCTGGGGTCTGCCGCAGCCGAAGGGGCCGGCCCCGCGCACGGCCAGGGCCTCGTCACAGGCGTCCCCCAGCCCATCGCCGTCCTGGTCGGCCTGATCGTCATGGATGGCCGGGCACACGTCACAGACATCCCCCACGCCGTCACCGTCTCGATCGGCCTGATCGTCGGCGATGTTGGGACAGAGGTCGCAGACGTCACCCACGCCGTCCTCGTCGGCGTCGGCCTGGTCGTCGGCGTCGTCGGGGCAGAGGTCGCAGGCGTCCCCCACACCATCGCCGTCGTCGTCATCCTGGCCAGGATCGGCCTCTTCCGGGCACAGGTCGCAGACATCTCCCACGCCGTCCTCGTCCGTGTCCGTCTGATCGTCCGCCTCCTCGGGGCAGACATCGCAGGCGTCGCCCACGCCGTCCTCGTCCGTGTCCGTCTGATCGTCGGCCACCTCGGGGCAGCGATCGCAGACATCGCCCACGCCGTCCCAGTCCTGGTCGTCTTGCGTGCTGTTGGCGCGCTCGGGGCAGTTGTCACAGCCGTCGCCGACCTCGTCGCCATCGGCGTCGGGCTGGTCGGGATCGTAGAGGTCGGGGCACACATCGCAGGCATCGCCGATGCCGTCGCCGTCGGTCTCGCGCTGGGCCGGGTCCGCGTCCTCGGGGCAGATGTCGCAGACGTCGCCGACACCGTCCATGTCGAAGTCGGCCTGGTCGGTGTTCCAGATGTCCAGGCAGTTGTCACAGGGATCGCCCACGTCGTCGCAGTCGAGATCTTCCTGGCCCGGGTTCGCGATATCCCCACAGTTGTCACAATTCAGGAGGACCACCCGGTCCGGCAGGCCGTCGGCGCCCAGGATGTGGATCTCGCCGAAACCGAAGCCGTCGCCGTCCTCGTCGAGGCCGGCCACCGGGAACATGCAGCCGAAGGAGATGTAGTCGTAGAAGTAGTCCCCGCTGACCGGGAGGCCGCCGAAGGCGGCCAGGGCCGCGGCGCAGACGGGATCGTCGGGCAGCACGATGGCTCGTCGGGGGCGTCCACCTCGTTGCAGTTGAGGTCCTGGGTCAGGGTGGTGAAGCAGGGATCGGCCCGGGCCGGGAGGAGCAGGCAGATGAGGGTCAGGATCATGGGCTCTCCTCCTCGTCTTCCTCCCCGCCCTCCTCCTCGAAGAAGGCAGGGTTGGTGGTCTCCTCCGGCGCGGGCGCGTCGTGGACGACCTCGAGGATGGGGTGGGCATCGGTGCCCAGGCGGGCCTGACCGAGCACGGGCGCGGGCAGGGGCTCGCCGGTCCAGGGGACCAGCAGGGGGTGGCCGTCGTCGATGCCCATGGGCCCGAGGCCGGCGATGAGGAAATCCACCCGGCGCTCGGCCGGGCGATCCCCGGCAGCCTCCGGATAGACCTCGCCCATGCCGCGGTAGCTCAGGCGCTCGGGGCGCACGTCGGCCTCCACCAGGGCCTCGTAGACCGCGCGGGCGCGGTCCAGGGAGAGGTCGTAGTTGTAGAGGGTACCCCCCTCCTCGCTGGCGTGGCCCTCCACCACGAGGTGCTCGATCTGGGGGTAGGCGTTGAGGACCTCGCCCACCGCCCCCAGCACGGGCAGGGACTCGGGCAGCAGGTGGGCCGTGCCCAGCTCGAACAGGATCGGCTCGCCCACGACGATGCGGCCGTGGTCCACCCAGGCGCGGCGCTCCTCGACAGCGGGGGGCGGGGCCTGGGACGGCGTCACCGACACCGCGGCGGTGGGCGCCGGGGCCTGCACCACGCGCAGGGGCTCGGGACGCTCGGGCGCCGGCGGGGCCGGGCTCACCCCCACCACCAGGCGCAGGGCGGAGGCGCCGTAGCCCACGGACAGGGCCGTGCCCGCGGCCAGGTCGAGACAAGCGAGCCCCGGGCGGCAGGCGCGGGCGCCGGCCAGCACCGCGGCGGGGTTCTCACCCCCGGCGCGCAGGAAGGACGCCAGCGCGTGGCGCGAGTCCAGCTCGGCCAGCAATTCCAGGTGCTCGCGCGGGGAGAAGCCCAGGGCCAGACCCGCGGTGAGCTCGTGCCGCAGGTCGAGGTCCACGCCGGCCGCGGGCTCGGGGCGCAGGGTGAGGCCCAGCCGGCCCAGGACCCGCAGGCGCCCCGCGCCCACCTGCCCCAGCAGGGCGGGCGCCACGCGCAGGGAGGGCTCGGCGACCCAGCTCTCGGCGGTGCCCATGGGGACCCACAGGCCCAGCTCGGGCCCGAGCCCCCAGTGCGCCCGGTCGAGGAGCTTCATGCGCGCCGCGAGGCCGAGATCGCTCACGGCCAGGGCGCTGGCGGGGGTGGCCGCCACGGGGCCGTCGGAGCCCTGGGCGAGGGCGGCGATGCGCGCGGTGAGATCCACCCGCCGCGAGGCGGCCAGGCCGGCGGCGAGGTGCAGGCTGCCGCGCCAGGCCAGGGCGGCGCCGGCGGGCTCGCCGTCGATGTAGGTGCGCAGGGGGGCGAGCTCGTACTGCAGGGCCGTGCCGAAGTGGGCCTGGCCGGGGGAACCGACCCACAGCCCTGGGACGGCGAAGGCGGCCTCCCGCGTGAGGGCGGGCTGCACCAGCTGGGTGTCCAGATCGCGATCCGCGGCCCGCGCCGGGGCGAGGACCAGCAGCAGCGCGGCGAAGACCGCCGGCATCAACCGTCGCAGCCGAGATCGTAGGAGATCTCGACCCAGGAGAGGGGGGGCGGGATGTCGGGCTCGGCGAAGACGACGGTGACCTCTTCCGGATCGAAGGCCCAGCGCGTGGTGACCGAGCCGTCGATGGTGACCACGATGGAGTCCTCGCGCACGGGCCGGCCGGTGAGCGGGAAGGTGTCCATGGGCGCGGCGGTGACGAGGATGGCGAGGTCCCTGAGGTTCTCGCCCCAGTCCGAGTCGCAGATGGAGTAGAACAGCCCGCCCGAGGCCATGCTGGCCTCGTAGTAGCCGAAGCCCGCCGCGGCCGAGCCGCAGCCGCCGGGCACGGGGCCGGCGATGGCCGAGATGGAGGCGTGCTCGTTGACCGCCTGGATCTGGGTGACCAGATCCGCCCAGTTGGAGCGCGACTGCTCGGGCTCGTCCGAGACGAGCACTGGCATGACCTTGGCGTCCTCGCGGGCGAAGCCGTCGTTGCAGCCGCCGCTCACGCTCTCCTGCAGGGCGGCCAGCGCGATGGTGAGCCCGGCCTCGGTCCACTGCCCGGCGGGTCCGCGCACGGCGGCGGTGAAGATGGCCTCGGCGTTGGTGGTCTCGGGGCTGATGATCTCGCCGTTGTGGCAACCGTTGTCGGCCGTGACCGCCATGATGCGGTAGTCGGCGAGCACCTCGTCCAGCGCGGTGATGAAGGCGGAGAAGTTGCTGGCCAGGTTGCGCTGGTCGTCATCCATGGAGCCGGACTGGTCCACGTAGAACATGATGTCGGTCTTCTCCCAGGGGCCGTCGGGCTGGCGCCAGGAGTCGGTGACGGAGTTGGGAGGGATGCCCTGGCCGGTCTGCAGGTTGTCGCCGCCCGGCTCGCGCTCGTTGGTCTCGAAGAGCAGGGTGCCCTCGGCCTCGCCCTCGTCGAGCGGGTTGAAGCCCAGCACCACCTCGGCCTCCCCACCCGGCTCCAGCTCCACCGGCAGGGGCGGGGCCTGCACCAGGGAGTAGCCGCTGCCGCTGTGGGCCACGGCCGAGATGCGCAGCAGGGCCTCGCCGGCGTTGCGCAGGGTGAAGGTCTTCTCCCAGCCACAGTCGAGCACCACCTCGCCGTAGTCGTACTCGGCCGGGTCCACCTCCAGGCGCGGGAAGAGGCCCGTGCCCTGCAGGTCCACCGAGCGCACCGGCCCATAGGGGTCGTCGGAGACGATCTCGAGCGCGCCCTCGTCGATCTCGGCGCCCGGGCTGAAGCGCACGGGCAGGGTGACGTGCTCGCCGGGGCCCAGCTCGAAGGAGAGATCGTCGTCCTCCAGGGAGAAGGCGTCCGAGCCGGTGATCCGGAGCTCGTCGATGTGCAGGCGGGCGTCGCCGCGGTTGAGCAGGGTCAGCGCCTGCTCCTCCCGCTCCTCCTGGGGCACGTCGGCGAAGAACAGCTCGGGCGGGCGCACGGCCAGGGAGGGGTAGGGATCCTCCGTCGGGTTGTTGTTGTGGACGCCGTAGTCGGAGCAGGCGGCGAACAGCAGCGTGAGGAGGGAGAGCCTCATGGGGCACCTCGGTGGAAGGGCGGTTCGCGCCGGCGGCGCAGGATCAGCAGGGGCAGCCAGACCAGCAGGGGCCAGGCGCCAGGGGCCAGGGCGGGGCTCTGACAGCGACGGGCACCGCCCCAGACGTAGAGCACGGCCTCGCAGGCGTCGCCGCGGCCATCGCGGTCGGCGTCGGCCTGCTCGGGGTTGGCGATCTCCGGGCAGTTGTCGCAGGCGGCGGCCAGGCCGTCGCCGTCGGGGTCGTCCTGGTTCTCGTCCAGGACACCGGGGCACAGATCGCAGGCGTCGCCCCAGCCGTCACCGTCGAGATCGGGCTGCTCCGGATCGGCAACGGCGGGGCAGACGTCGCAGCGATCACCCCGACCATCGCCGTCGGCGTCGGCCTGGTCAGGATCGTAGAGGTCGAGGCAGACATCGCAGATGTCCCCGGCGCCGTCCACGTCGGCGTCGGCCTGGTCGGGGTTGTAGCCCGCGGGGCAGTTGTCGCAGGCGTCCCCGAGGAGGTCCCAGTCCTGGTCGGCCTGATCGGCGTTGGCGGCGAGCTCGCAGTTGTCGCAGACATCGCCGACCTCGTCCAGATCGGCGTCACGCTGATCCCCGTTGGAGATCAGGGGGCAGTTGTCGCAGTCGTCCCCGACCTGGTCGCGGTCGTAGTCGGCGTTGTCGTCGTCGATGTAGCCAGGACACAGGTCGCAGGCGTCCCCGAAGCCATCGCCGTCCTCGTCGATCTGCTCGGGGTTGGCGTCGAAGGGGCAGTTGTCGCAGGCATCGCCGAGGCCGTCGGAGTCCGCGTCGGCCTGGTCGGGGTTGTAGGTGGTGAGGCAGTTGTCGCAGACATCGCCGGCGTCGTCGCAGTCGATGTCTGCCTGGTCGGCGTTGGGGATGTCCGGGCAGTTGTCGCAGGCGAGGTTGGCCACCAGCTCCTCGTGGCCGTACTCGTCCACGATGGTGACGGCACCCGCGGAGAAGCCGTCTTCGTCGGTGTCGTAGTAATCTACCGGGAGGTCGCAGCCGAAGACGTGGATGTCGTAGTAGGCGTCGCAGGTCCCCAGCGGGCAGGCCGGGTCGGTCAGCGTGCACTCCAGGGAGACGTCGATCCCGTTGCAGTTCCAGTCCTGGGTGAGGTCGGTGCCGCAGGCCCCGAGGGCCAGCTTCGCGCACAAGAGCGGCAGGATCAGGGTCATTCGGCATCCCCCTCCGGCAGGGGCGCGCCGGTCCACGGGACCACGGCCCGCGCCGGGGCCTCGATGGGATCCAGGGGGTCGGCCCGGTCGAGGATCTGGAAGACCACGCGCCGGTTCTTCGCCAGGCTCTCCTCGTCCTCCCCGAGGCTGACGGGCACCACCTCGCCCATGCCGCGGGCGGAGAGCCGCGCGGGGTGGATGCCGGCCTCCACCAGGGCGCGCACCGCGGCCTCGGCGCGACGGTTCGACAGGTCGTAGTTGTAGCGGAAGCTGCCCTCCTCGCTGGCGTGGCCCGCGACCGAGACGCGCAGGATCTCCGGGTGCTCCAGCAGGATGGCGGCCACGGCCTGCAGCGTGGGCCGGGAGACGGGCAGCAGCTCGGCCGTGTCGAAGCGGAACTGGAGCGGCTCGCGGATCTCGATGAGGTCGCGGTGGACCCGGGCCAGCTGGGTGGGCTCCCAGGCCAGCTCCTCGGGCTCCTCCGACGCCTCCACGACGGCCACCAGGCCGGGATCCAGGTCCACGATCATGGGGGCCTCGGGCGCCGGCCGCCGCCGCACGGGAGGCAGCCAGGTGGCGCCGAGGTAGGCGCGGAATTCCGTGCTGCCGTAGCCGGGGCAGGCGCCGCGCCCGGCGCCGAGATCGAGCTGCAGATCGCGGGTGCGGACCTGGGCGCCGGTGAGCACCTCGCAGCCGGAGTTGCGGGGCTCGTCCCACTGGGAGCCCAGGCCGCGGCGCAGCAGGAAGGTGCCGAGCAGGGCGACCCGATCCGGCAGGAGGTTCAGCCGCAGGGCGGTGGCGCTCTCGAGCTCCTGCCAGGCTCGCAGGTGCCCGGGGGAGACCACCCGCCGGCGCACCTGCAGGCCGAAATCCTCCAGCAGCTCCACCAGCGAAGACCCTGCGCGCCCGGAGACGCCGAAGGCGAGACGGGGCGCGGCCTCGCCGAGGTAGGCGTCCTGGCGCCCCAGCGGCAGGCGCAACGCGCCGCGCAGGCCCACCGCGGCCCAGCGGGACTCCCAGGCGGGCAGGCCGAGCGTGAGCGCGGGATCGCCGAGCCCGACGCCACCGGCGGCGTAGTCGGGCAGATCGCCGTCGCCCTGCCAGGCCACCGGCATGGCGAGGCCGACGCGCACCCGGCGGGTGTCGTAGGCCACGCTCGGCTCGAAGGTGGCGCGGTTGTCCAGCAGCACGCCGATCTCGTGGCCCTGATCGAAGATCAGCATGGGATCGCGCTCGAGCTGCACCAGGCTGGCCACGGTCCAGCGGCCGGGGCTCAGGCCCCAGGGCTGGCTCAGGCCGGGGACGCCCCCGAAGGCGGCCTCGCTGTGCAGGAGCTCCACGTCCAGGCCGAAGCCCTCGGCCCGCGCCCGGCCCGCCCCCAGGGCCACCAGGAACAACGCGGCGGCGGCGGACCTCACCAGGCCTCCACGCTGCGCGCGACGGCGCGGGAGCCGGGGATGCGGCCGGGCCAGGCCACCGGGGGCGATGTGGGTGCAGGGGGCAGCCCCTCCGCCGGGTGGCTCAGGTTCCAGAGGTCCACGCGCCGCTGGGCATCTGCGCGGGAATAGAACAGATCCGGCTCCCGCTCCACGCGCTGGAAGCGCAGCCGGTGCATGGGGACCAGCCCCACCACCAGCGCGCCCGAGAACGCCAGGGTGAGCCCCGTCCAGGCCATGTTCTCGGCCTTCATGCGGCGGTACTCGGGCACGGCGGCCATGGCCGCCGCGTAGGCCAGATCGGCCTGCTGCCGGGCGTAGAGGTAGTCCTCGCGGTGGCGATAGTCGCGGCGGGAGACGTCGTAGCCGCTGCGCTTGGGGAGGTAGTGGTCGGCCTCCTCGAAGGCCATGACGGCCCCGATCCCCAGGCCCAGGCCGACCGCGGCCTGCACGCCCGCCAGCCACCAGGCACCGCGGTCCTGGCGGATCAGGCGGTGCGCCCCGGGACGGTCGAACCAGACCTGGGCCAGGGTCATGGTGTCGAGCGGGCCGCCGGCCGGAGAGGTGACGCTCCAGCGCCCCTCCTCCCCCTCCTCCAGGGCCAGGGGATAGCGCCGGTACTCCTGCACGGTCGCCGCCCGGACGGGGCCCGCCAGGGCCAGCAGCAGCGAGACGGCCAGGACCCAACGCATCAGCGCACCGCCGTCCACAGCCAGGCCGCGCCGCCGTCGAGATCGGGCGCGCCGAGCAGGAGGTCCATGGCGCCGTCGCCGTCGTGGTCGCGGCCGGCGTCCAGCACCTCGCCCACTCCGGCTCCGGCGGCGCCGATCAGGCGGGCGTCGGCCTCGGCCAGGCGCAGGCTGCCGTGGACGGGCGCGGCGAAGAGGGCCACCACGCCGCCCTCGGCCCCGCCCGTGTCGGCCCCGGGGGCGCCCACCAGCAGCCAGGTGCCGCCGTCTCCGGCCAGATCGCCCGCGCCGTCCACCCGGGTGCCGGCCCAGTCGCCGGCGGCCTCGCCGTAGATGACCGCGTCGGCCTCGGCCAGGCTGAACACCGCCACGGGACCGCGGACCAGGTAGGCGGCCCCCGCGGAGGCGCCGCCGGTGTCTTCGCCCACGGCGCCCACCAACAGATCCGTGTAACCGTCGCCGTCCACGTCGCCCGGGGCGCCCACGGACCAGCCGGCCATGTCCTGGGGGGCCTCGCCCGGCAGCAGGGCGTCGGCCGAGCTCAGATCGGCGGTGCCCCAGACGGGGCCCAGGAACAGGCATGCCTCGCCGGAGTTGCTGCCGGCGCCGTCCGCGCCCCAGGCGCCCACCAGCAGATCGCTGTTGCCGTCGCCGTCGGTGTCGCCCAGGACCGCCACGGCCGAAGCGCCGTCGCCGGCCGCCGCGCCCATCAGCTTGGTGTTGGCCAGGGACAGGGAGCGGACCCCGCTGACCGGCCCGGCCACCAGGTAGACCGCGCCCGCGCCGCTGCCCAGGGTGGACTCACCGGGCGCGGAGATGAGGAGGTCGGCGGCGCCATCGGCGTCGAAGTCGCCCGCGCTGTGGGGGAAGGCCGCCCGATCGCCCGCGGCCTCGCCGCACAGCGCCGTGCTCGCGGTGGCCAGATCGAGGGTGAGATCCCCGCGGCTGGCCCCGCCTGCCAGGTAGACCACGCCCGCCGTCGAGGAGGCGGCGCCGTCCCCCAGGGCCAGATCGGCGACACCGTCGCCGTCCAGGTCGCCCGGTCCGGCCACGCCCTGGCCGAGCAGGGACCCGGCGGTGCTGGCGGTGAGGGTGGCGAGCAGCGTGCCATCCGCGCCGAGCAGCAGGGCACCTCCGCCGTCGCCGTGGCCGGGCATGCCCAGCAGCAGGGCCTGCTGGCCGCCGCCCTCCAGGTCCCCGGCGAAGGCCACCGCGGTGCCCAGCGCGTCGCCCGCGGCCCCCAGCGCCATGGCGCCCGCGGCATCCAGCGCGGCGTCGTCGTCCACGACCCCGTCGCAGTCGTCGTCCACGCCGTCCTCGTCGCAGTCGGGCGCTTCGGGATGGACATCGGGATCCTCCTCGTCGCAGTCGCCGTCCTGCGTCACGGTGCCCGCGGGGCCCGCGCAGCCCTCGGCCACGGCCGCGCCGGCGCCCCAGCCGTCACCGTCGAGGTCCCAGTACCAGGAGGAGGCGTCGATGGCGTCGATGTCCACCTCGCCGTCGCAGTCGTTGTCGATGCTGTCACACACCTCCGCGGCGCCCGGGTGCACGCGGATGTCGGCGTCGTCGCAGTCGGTGCCGCCGCGCGCCTCGGCGGGGTAGCCGTCGTGATCGGCGTCGTCGTCGTCCCAGCCGTCGCAGTCGGCGTCCACACCGTCGTAGGGCACGTCGGCTGCTCCGGGGTTCACCTCCGGGTCCGTGTCGTCGCAGTCGCTGCCGGTGGCGATGAAGCCGGAGGGCGCCTCGCAGGCGGGCCAGGGGTGCCATTCATCGCCCCAGCCGTCGGCGTCGCGGTCGGGGTACCAGGTGGGGGCGTCCGCCGCGCCCAGCTCGTCGATCTGGCCGTCGCAGTCGTCGTCCCAGCCGTCGCAACGCTCCTCGGCGCCGGGGTGCACGCCCGCGTCGAGATCGTCGCAGTCGCCGTCGCCGGGGCCGTAGCCCGCGCCACAGTCGCAGGCGTTGAAGGCCGGGGGCCACAGGCCGTAGCCGTCGCCGTCCTGGTCTGCGAAGCAGGCACCGGCGTACAGCACGCCGTCGTCGGCGTCGTCCACCAGGCCGTCGCAGTCGTTGTCGTCGCCGTCGCAGACCTCGCTGGCCCAGGGGTGGACGCGGGCGTCGTGATCGTCGCAGTCCCCGGCCCGGGGGACGCAGTGGAAGGAGCCGCCGCCCTCGCAGGAGTCGCGATCCTCGCTGGTCCAGTCGGAGTCGATGCCGTAGCCGTCCTGATCGCCGTCCCAGTACCACAGGACCGGGGCCTGCTCGTCGGAGGGGAGCCAGCCCTGGGGCTCGCCGCGGCAGGCAGCCAGGAGGACGAGGCCGCCGAAGAGGGCGTGCGCGGCGGCTTTTGGGCGTAGGTACACGCGGCGTTCCAGGGGCGGCAGGGGACGGGGCGGGCGCATGCTACCACCGAGGGTGGGCGTTCGCCGCAACGAGGATCCCGGCCAGCCGATCACCATGGGAGGGCCTCCCCCAGGACGAGGTAGGCGGCGCCTTCGGTGGCGGAGCGCCCGTAGGTGGCGGGGGCGCCGATGAGCAGGTCCAGCGCGCCATCGCCGTCCACGTCCCCCACGCCGGCGACCGCGGTGCCCGCCTCGGCGCGGGCGTCGGGACCCGCGAGCGCGAGGTCGCCCAGGGCCACGGTGCCCCCGGTGAACCGGGAGCCGCCGAGCACCACGTAGGCCACCCCCGCGCTCAGGCCGACGAGGCTGTCCCCCGGGGCGCCGATGAGCATGTCCGCCAGCCCATCACCGTCCAGGTCCCCCGCGCCGGCCACGGAGGTCCCGACCTGATCGAAGCTCGTGGTGCCGAGGAAGGTGGCGTCGGCGGACGAGAGATCGCGATCCGCGGGCGTGGCCGCGCCCAGCACCAGGTAGGCCGCCCCCGCCTGGTAGGCGACCCTCCAGGACCCGCCCGCGCCGATCAGCATGTCGTCCAGCCCGTCGCCGTCCACATCCCCCGCCCCGGCCACGGCCTCGCCGGCCCAGTCGCAGCTGGTGCCCACATAGGCCGCGTCCGCGTCGGAGAGCGTGATGTCACCGGGGGAGGCCCCGCCCAGCACCAGGTAGGCCATCCCCTGATCGGCCAGCGCGCCGGTGGCGCCCTCGGCCCCCACGAGCATGTCCGCGAGCCCGTCGCCGTCCACGTCCCCCACGCCGGCGACGGCCGCGCCCGCGTGGTCGTACGAGACGACGCCGTAGAAGCACGCGTCCACCGCGTCGAGGCCACCCCCGGTGGGATGCGCCGCGCCCAGCACGAGGCAGGCGGCGCCGCTGTCCGTCCCCCCCTGGTCGTGAAAGTCGAGCCCCATCAGCAGGTCGGCCAGGCCATCGCCGTTCACGTCGCCGGCCCCGGCCACGCCGCCGCCGGCCTGATCGCCCGCCACGACCCCACCCCAGGCGGCGTCGACCCCGGAGAGGTCGAGGTCCGCCGGGGAGGGGCTGCCCAGGACGAGCCCGATGGCTCCCCCGTGGGACGCGAGGAGCGAGGACCAGGGGGCACCCACCAGCAGGTCGTCCAGGCCGTCCCCGTCCACATCGCCCACCCCGGCGACAGCGCTGCCGACCAGCTCGTTGCCGGAGGTGCCCACGATGCGCCAATCCGCGTCCGCCAGGCCGCCGCCGGCGATGCTCGGCCCGCCCAGGACGACGTAGGCCGCGCCGCTCCAGAGCCCGGAGGGGTGCCAGCCGGGCGCGCCCACCAACAGGTCGTCGTAGCCGTCGCCGTTCACATCGCCGGCGCCCGCCACCGCGGCGCCCGCCTCGTGGTACACGTCCTCGCCGGTCCACCCGAGGGCCTCGCCCAGGCTCAGGCAGGCTTGGACCACGCCGTCGCAGTCCTGATCGATCTCGTCGCAGGGGATATCGGTGGCGCCGGGGTGGCTGCCGGCGTCCGCGTCGTCGCAGTCGCCGTCCGCGGTCACGAAGCCGGCGCGCAGCAGGCAGTCGCTCATCAGCCCCGCGGCATCGCCCCAGCCGTCGCCGTCGGCGTCCGGGTAGACGTCGATCCAGGTGAGCGGGTCGTCCACGGCGCCGTCGCAGTCGTCGTCCCGCCCGTCGCACCATTCGGGGGCGCCGGGGTAGACCTCGGGATCGGCATCGTCGCAGTCGCCGGCGTCGAGCAGCAGCAGCGCCGTGGGGGCGCAGGCCTCCACGCTCGCGGTGGCATCGCCGAAGCCGTCGCCGTCGGCGTCCGGGTGCAGCGTGATGCTCACGCCGTCGTCGACCACGCCATCGCAGTCCTGGTCCACCTCGTCGCAGACCTCCATCGCGCCCGGATGGACCCCACCGTCGCCGTCGTCGCAGTCGGAGCCGGCGGCCAGGCGCCCCTGCCCAGGGCTGGCATCGCCCCAGCCGTCGCCGTCGTGATCGCGCATGCAGGCGGTGGCCGAGTCCAGCGGGGCCGCGCCGGGGAAGGTCTGCCAGTTGAAGGGGCAGGCGTCGCAGCAGTCCCGGCCGGGCACCACGCCCCCGGCCGCGGGCTGGTCGGCGCCATAGCCGTCGCCGTCCTGGTCGAGGGTGCAGTCCGTCGGGCCCTCCAGGGCGGCGGAGCCGGGGAAGGTGTAGCGGGCCTTGGGGCTGGCATCGTCGCAGTCGTGGCCGGGGGTGACCGCCGGGTTGGCCGGGGCCGAGTCCCCCCAGCCGTCGCCGTCGGCGTCCTGCATGCAGGCCGTGGCCGACTCCAGCCGCGCCGCGCCGGGGAAGGTCACCGCGGCCTGCGGACCGGCGTCGTCGCAGTCGGTGGCGTCCCGCACCCAGCCCAGGGTGGCGAGCCCGCAGCCCAGGGTGGCGCTGGCCAGGTCGCCGAAGCCGTCGCCGTCGGTGTCGGCGTACCACGGGCGCTTCTCGACCCCGGGCCCGTCGTCGGCCGCGCCGTCGCAGTCCTGGTCCACGCCGTCGCAGATCTCGGGGGCGCCGGGGTAGACGCGCGGATCCCAGTCGTCGCAGTCGTCGGCGTTCTCCGCGTGCTTCGGGGGCAGGACACAGGCCATCAGGGGCTCGGCGGGGGTGCCGAAGCCGTCGTGGTCGCGGTCGGGCCAGAAGGGCCGCAGGTCCACGGCCTGCTCGTCCGCCTGCCCGTCGCAGTCCTGGTCCACCCCGTCGCAGACCTCCTCGGCCCCGGGGTGGATGGCCGCGTCCCCATCATCGCAGTCCACGACGGCGGCGTAGCCGTCCTCGTCGGCGTCGGTGACGGCGCGATCCAGGGCGCAGCCGCCGGCGAGGGCGAGCAAGGTCAGGGCTATCATGCCGGTCGGTCGGTGCATGTTTCCGGGGGTCCGTGCGCGGGTATCCTAGCACCGTGGGTGGTCGTTCGCTGTGCTGGGGATCCCTGCCCACTACAGGCTGGCGCCGAGAAGCAGGTAGGCGGCGCCCTGGCCGGAGGCGGAGTCCGTGGCGAGCTGGGCCCCCACGAGCAGGTCGCCGAGGCCGTCCCCGTCCACGTCGCCCGCGCCGGCCACGGCGCAGCCGGCCTCCTCGCCGAGGCCGGTGCCCAGCAGGCGCTGACCCACGGCGCCCACGCCACCGCCGCCGTGGCCCGTCCCCCCTGGGACCAGGTAGGCGGCCCCGGTCGCGCCCGCGGGCCCGACCGCCTGGGGCGCCCCGAAGAGCAGGTCGGCGAACCCATCGCCGTCCACGTCCCCGGCGCCGGCCAACGCGGCGCCCATTTCGTCCCCCGCCACGTCACCCTCGAAGGTGGCGTCGGCCCCGGCGAGGGTGGCGGTGGCGAGCCCGGCGGACCCCAGGACCAGGTAGGCCTGGCCCGCGGAGGTGGCGCTCGCGGCCGCGGCGGCCGCGCCGATCAGCAGGTCGAACAGGCCATCGCCGTCCACGTCCCCGGCACCGGCCACGGCGCCCCCCGCGGCGTCCCCGGTGCGCTCCCCCGTGAAGATGGCGTCGGCCACGGCGAGGGAGAGACCGGCGGGGCTGGCCGTGCCCAGCACCAGGTAGGCCGCGCCCTGGCCGCTCAGCGTGTACATGGCGAAGGGGGCGCCGATGAGCAGGTCATCGAGGCCGTCGCCGTCCACGTCCCCGATCCCGGCGACCGCCGTCCCCGCGGACTCGCCGGTGAGGCTGCCGGAGAAGGTGGCGTCGGCGGCGCTGAGGACGAGGTCTGGCGGGTGGCTGGTGCCCAGCACCAGGTAGGCGGCCCCGACGTTGGTGCGGGGGAGGTCCGCCAGCGGGGCACCGATGAGCAGGTCGTCCAGGCCGTCCCCGTCCACGTCGCCGGCCCCCGCCAGGGACGCCCCCGCCTCCTGGTACGCCGCGGGCGCGGTGAAGACGGCGCTGGCGCCGCCGAGGGAGAGGTCGGCCAGCGTGGCGCGCCCGAGCACGAGGTAGGCCTGCCCGCCGTGGGAGCCCACGGTGGCGTCGTGGGGCGCGCCGATCAGCAGGTCGTGCAGGCCGTCCCCGTCCACGTCGCCGACCCCGGCCACGGCCGCGCCGGCCTGCTCGCTGGAGCTGTCGCCGATCAACCGCATGTCGGCGGCGGAGAGCAGGGCGTCCGCGGGCGTGATCGACCCGCGCACCAGGTAGGCCACGCCCTGGCTCGAGAGGGCGTTCCAGCCGGGCGCGCCGATCAGCAGGTCGTCCAGCCCGTCCCCGTCCACGTCGCCGGCCCCGGCCACGGCGCCGCCGGCGTAGTCGCCGCCGTCCTCCCCGGTGAAGGTGACGTGGTCGGCCAGCCAGGCGCAGGCATCCACATCGCCGCTGCAGTCCTGGTCGATCCCGTCACAGTGCGTCTCGGTCGCGCCAGGGTGGATGCGGGCGTTCGCCTCGTCGCAGTCCCCGCCCAGCGCGGAATACCCCGCGCGCAGCAGGCAATCGGAGGCGAGCCCGGCGGTCTCGCCCCAGCCATCGCCGTCCAGGTCCGGGTAGACGTCGATCCAGGTGAGGCCCACGTCCACGTCCCCATCGCAGTCGTCGTCCACGCCGTTGCACCACTCCGAGGCCCCGGGGTGGATGGTGGCGTCGCCGTCGTCGCAGTCGCCATCCGCCGCCACGACGCCCGCCACGACGCTGCAGACCTCGACGGACATGCCGTTGGCGCCGTAGCCGTCGCCGTCGGCATCGGGCCAGGCGGTGATGGTGGTCCCCTCGTCCATGCGCCCGTCGCAGTCCTGGTCCCGGCCATCGCAGACCTCCGGCCGGCCCGGGTAGATGCCGGCGTCGTAGTCGTCGCAGTCGCTGGGATCTGCGCTCAGGCCCGAGGACCCGCTGCAGGTCTCCACGACCCGCAGCGGGTTGCCGAAGCCGTCGCCGTCGTGGTCGGTGTACCAGGTCTGGGTGAGCCCGTCGTCCACCACGCCGTCGCAGTCCTGGTCCTTGCCGTCGCAGACCTCGGGGACCCCGGGCCAGATGGCGGCGTTGACGTCGTCGCAGTCCGTGCCGGCCACCACGCGCGGATCGCCGGGGCTGGCGTCGCCGTAGCCATCGCCGTCGTGATCCCGCATGCAGGCGCTCTCCGAGTCCAGCGGGGCCGCGCCCGGGTAGGTCTGCCAGTTGTAGGGGCAGGCGTCGCAGCAGTCGCGGCCGGGCTCCACACCGGGCATGACCGGGCGGTCGGCGCCGTAGCCATCGCCGTCCTGATCGAGGGTGCACTCGTCCGGAGCGTCGTAGGCGGCGGAGCCCGGGAAGGTGTAGGGCGCCTTCTCGCTGACGTCGTCGCAGTCGGTGCCGGGGGTCGCGGCGGGGCAGGCCGGGGCGGGGTCCCCCCAGCCGTCGCCGTCGGCGTCCTGCATGCAGGCGGTGGCCGACTCCCAGCGCGCCGCGCCAGGGTACGTCCGCGCGGCCCAGGGACCCGCGTCGTCGCAGTCGGTGGCGTCGCGCACGTAGCCCCACGAGGCCGGCCCGCAGACCAGCACCGCCGTGGCCGGGTCGCCGAAACCGTCGCCGTCCGCGTCGGCGTACCAGGGCCGCCGCGCGACCCCGGGCCCCTCGTCGGCCACGCCGTCGCAGTCCTGGTCCCGGCCGTCGCAGACCTCCGGCGCCCCGGGGTGGACGGCGGGATCGGCGTCGTCGCAGTCGTCGGTGGTCTCCGCGCTCTCGGGCGGGGCCGCGCAGGCCCACACCTGGGCCCCGGGCACACCGTGGCCGTCGCCGTCCCGGTCCGGGTAGAAGACCCTTCCATCCACGGCCAGCTCGTCCACCCGCCCGTCGCAGTCCTCGTCGCGGCCGTCGCAGTGTTCCTCCAGGCCCGGGTGGATGTCCGGGTCGGCGTCGTCGCAGTCCAGGGCCGCGGCGTAGCCGTCGCCGTCGGCGTCCACCGTGGAGAGGTCCAGGGCGCAGCCGGCGGCGAGGAGCAGGAGGGGGAGGATCACCATGACCGCGTGCTCCCGAGGACCAGGTAGGCGGCGCCGGCCATGGGGCCCGCGGCGCCATCACCCCAGGCGCCGGCCAGCAGGTCGTCCAGGCCGTCGCCGTCCACATCGCCCACCCCGGCCAGGGCGGCGCCGGCGCGGGCGCCGGCGTCCACGCCGGTCAGGCTGCGATCCGCCAGGGCCAGGCTGCCGCCCGCGAGCCCGGCGCCACCGTGCACCAGGTAGACCATGCCGCTGTCCGCGGCCGCCTGGTCGGAGCCCGGGGCCCCGATGGCCACATCGTCCAGGCCGTCGCCGTCCACGTCCCCGACCCCGGCCACGGCGGACCCCGCCGCGTCGCCGGAGGCCTCGCCCAGGAAGGTGACGTCAGCGCTCGCCAGGTCGCGATGCGTGGGGGTGGCGCTGCCCAGGACGAGGTAGGCCGCGCCCGCGTCGGTGGCCGCGCTGTCGCTCGCGGAGGCGCCGATCAGCAGGTCG
>JBDRKM010000396.1:0-13637 GCA_043814015.1 Pseudomonadota bacterium | reverse complement strand
CCCTTCGCCCAGGGCCGGATGGCCGTCGCCTCCTACCTCGAGCTCGGCTACCAGGTCCTCTCACCCGCCGACATGGAAGAACTGGGCACCCTGCAGACCCGCGGGATGGTGTTCAGGTGGGGTGTGGGGATGAGGTTCTAGCCATGGAGCACACCATGCACACACGCCTTCTCTTCGCTCTCGCCGTTCTGGGGCTCACCGCCTGCTTCAAGGCGTCGGGCGAGTACGCTGACACCGGCTGGTACGGCGCCGCCCCCGAGGGCGACGTGGACGCGGACGGCGATGCCGACGACGACTGGGGCAGCGAGCAGGAGTCCGACTTCCTGATGCTGCCGCCGGCCGCGACGGACAAGTACGTCTTCATCGCCAACCCCGATCGCGGCACCCTGACCCGCGTCTCCGTGCCACACCTCGACGTCATCACGGTGGAGGTGGGCGAGCAGCCCGCGGTGGTGGTCACCACCTCCGACTACACCAAGGCGGTCAGCTTCAACGCCGGCTCAGACGACCTCTCCGTGGTGGACGCCGCCACCTTGTCCGAGGCGCGGGTGCCGGTGCGGCAGAACCTCAACGCCATGGAGCTCTCGCCCGATGGCCGCTGGGCCGTCTGCTACCACGACGCGGATGTCGAGGACGACGAATACGACGATGAGGGCGGGGCCCAGTCCTTCAACGAGATCTCCGTGGTGGACACGGACAGCCTCGAGGTCTTCTCCATGGTGGTGGGCGCCGGCCCGCGTCAGGTGAAGTTCGACGCCTCCTCCTCCTTGGCCATCGTGGTCAGCGACCAGTACCTGGCCATGATCGATCTGACGGCCGCACAGCCGGCGCCGACCATGGTGCAGCTGGCCGAAGACTTGCTGGATCCGCCCAAGGCCGAGGAGCTGGAGATCGCGCCGAGCGGCGCCTTCGCCTTCGTGCGCCAGTACGGGGCCAACGACGTGGCCGTGGTGGACCTCTCCACCTTCGCGCTGACCCGCGTCCACGTGGGCTTCAACCCCACCGATCTGGACATCACCCCCGATGGCAGCAAGGCCGTGGTGGTCACCCGCGGCGACCGGCAGCTCTGGCTGCTGGACTGCGCCGATCCCTACGCTGACGCCGAGGTGGTGCCCCTGCCCGAGGACTACGTGCTCGGCAGCCTGTCCATGACCCCAGATGGGGGTCTCGGCGTGCTCTACAGCACGGCCGTGATCCAGTCGCGCTACGCCACCTGGGATGTGGCCAGCGGCGAGGTCACGCTGCACAGCCTGGTCAAACCCATCGACACCCTCTCCGTCTCACCCACGGGCGAGACCCTGCTGATCTTCCACACCGAGGAGGACGGCCCCAGCGACGACCCCGAGAGCGCCTTTGCGGGCTCCTGGGCGTTGTCCATGATCTCGCTCGCGGACTTCCGCCAGAACTCGCTCAAGCTCGAGGCCGAGCCGCTGGAGTACGCCAACAGCCTGGACGGCCTGCACGGCTACTTCGTCCAGGATGGCATCGACTCCCTGGTGCGGCTGGACTACGACACGCTGCTGTACGACACCTTCGACCTCAAGAGCCAGCCCGAGCACGTCGGGGTCCTGCCCGACACCCCCTACGCCTGGGTCAGCCAGGAGCACGAGCTGGGCCGCATCAGCTTCTACGACGCCGACGACAGCTCGATCGAGACCATCACGGGCTTCGAGCTGAACGGCGAGATCGAGCACTAGACGCCGCAGATCCTCCGCGTATGGCGGCGCGCGGCCTGCTTGCGGGCCGCGATGGTGCGCGGCTCCTCGGGCTCGACCTCCAGCAGGTCGGCCACGAGGGTGGGCAGGGCGAAGAAGCCGAGGTGCAGGGAGGCCAGGGAGAGGGCCAGTTGGTGTGGATCCTGGGCAGGGATGGCGCCCTCGAGCATGCCCTCCTGCAGGAAGGCCGCCAGCTCGCCCAGGGCGTGGGCCACGGCCTCGCGCCCCTCCTCGCCCAGGCCTCGGCCGCCATCCATGAGCTCGCGCAGCAGCAGGCGCGCTGCGTCGGGGTGGGCCGCGAAGGTGTCGCTGGCCCGATCGGCGAGGTGATCCAGGCGGTGGAGGAAGGCGCCCTCGGCCTGGCGCGCGCGGCCGAGCGGCCCACCGATGTCCGCCACGGCGCCCGCGAGGACCTCGCGGTAGAGCGCGTCCTTGCTGGCGAAGTGATGGAACAGCGAGGCCTTGCGCAGGCCCGCCGAGCCGGCCACGTCGGCCATGCTCACCCCGGCATAGCCGTGGGCCGCGTAGGCCTGGCGCGCCAGGACCAGGAGGGCATCCCGGCCGATGGGGTGCTGGGGGCGACCGGGCTTGCGCTTGCGTTCCGTGGGGCTCATGGGCACCTCCGAGAAACCTGCCTCTCGGATGGTTGCTAACCCGCGCTCGTCCTGAAGGGGGGTTTCTTCCAGCGCGGGATGAGGATCATCAGCCCGAGGGGCAGCAGGATCAGGCTGCCAATCTGGGCCGGGGTCAGGGCGAAGAAGTCCACCCCCAGAGGCCTGAGCACGTAGCGCCAGATGAAGTCGTACTTGGTGTCGTCGGTGCGCAGGAAGTCCATGGCGAAGCGCACCGGGGCGTAGGAGGTGACCATCCAGCCCATGAAGAAGCCGGGGAAGCGGGGCTTGCGATCGAGCCAGACGAAGGCCAGCAGCATGAGCAGCGTGAACAGCGCCTCGAGGAAGCCGAGGTCCCAGCGTGCGTGGCCGCAACCCGTGAACATGCGCCCGGCGTAGGCTGGCCAGGGGATGGCGAGCCAGAAGTCGGAGGGGCCGCCCGGGTGATCGTGGGCCGCGGTGCAGCCCATGCGCCCGAGGAACCAGCCCATGGAGAGCCCGTAGGCCACCACGTCGGCGAAGGGCCAGAACGGGACCTTGTTGCGCCACAGGAAGACCGCCACGAAGACGGCGCAGGCGGCGAAGCCGCCGAAGCTCGATAGCCCCGACCAGGGCTGGATGAACTTGATGGGGTCGGCCGCGTACTCGTCCCAGTGGTACAGCAGGGCGTCGCCGAGGTGGCCGCCGATGAACACGCCGAGCACGATCCAGAAGAGCAGCTTGTTGACGATCTCGGGGTCGAGGCCATCGCGCTTGCACTTGCGCGTGCCGAGCTGCGCGCCGAGCAGGAAGCCCGAGGCGACCAGGATGCCGAAGCCGTGCAGCGGGAAGCCCCCGAGGAACTGCGGCAGATGGAACACGATGCGATCGTAACAGGGCATGATGGGGTGCATGGCCGCTCCAGCCGCCACCCCTAGCGCGCCCGGTGACGTGGGTCCAGCCGCCTGAACATCGGCTTTGCCGATGGGCTCCAGACGTGGAACGACAGACGGCGGGGGACGGCGTGACCCGGCTGTGGCATCATGGGGAGGCCCCGCTGAGGAATTCGCCATGCGACGCGCCGTGATCTACCTCCTCGCATCCATCGCCGGTTGTGGTGAGCCCCTCCCGGAGGACACCGCGCCCGCACCGGTGGGCAGCCTGCTGACCTCGGTCGGGGTGCTCGACCTCGGCGCGCTGCCCGTCGGAGCGCAGGCCAACGCGCGCCTGGACCTGCGCAACGATGGCGATGGCCCCCTCGAGATCTGGGACGTGGGGTTCTCCGATGACGCCATGCGCACGCACTGGGTCATCTCCGGGGAGATCAGCGCCACCCTCGCCCCGGGCACCAGCGAGACCCTGCTGGTCACCTTCCAGCCGCAGGCCATCGGAAATCTCGGGGTGGCGCTCCAGATCCTCTCTGACGATCCCGCGGCGCGGGTGCGGGAGGTCACGCTGCGGGGGCAGGGGGTGGGCACACCGGGCCTGTATGCCGCACCGGACGCGCTGGACTTTGGCGTGGTCATTATCGGCGAGGCGGCCGAGGCGGAGGTCCACATCGCCAACTATGGCGACGCCGACCTGCATATCGGCGAGGTCACCGTCAGCGCCGGGGAGAGCGAGTATTTTCTGGCCCTCGATCCGAGCGCCAGCACGCTGGCCCCCGGAGCCCAGAACGGCCTGGCCGTGGTGCGCTTCGAGCCCCACTTCGACGGCACGCTCTACGGCACGCTGACCATCGCCAGCGACGATCCGGCCACCCCCACGCTGCTGGTGTCCCTCGTGGGAGAGGGCGATCCGCCGTCCGCCCGTTAGATGCTCTTCGCGCGCCGGGAGGCCAGGTGAGCTTCCGGCCAGACCGGCGAGGCGGTGATGGCCATCATCCATTTCAGCAAGCGCGAGATCGAAGCGCGCATCGTGTACTGGGGGCCAGCCCTCTCGGGCAAGACCACCAGCCTCCGCGCGTTGCACGCCTTCACGCCGCGCGGCCGCCGTGGCCAGCTCGAGACCCTCGACACGGTGGACGAGCGCACGGTCTATTTCGACTACCTTCCGCTGATGTGGGGGGCCATCGCCGGCTTCCAGGGGCGGGTGAAGGTGGTCGGCGTGCCCGGGCAGCCCCTCTACCAGCAGACGCGCCGGCTGCTGCTGCGCGGGGCCGACGCCGTGGTGTTCGTGGCGGACTCCGGCGCCCAGCGCCTCTCGGCCAACGTGGAGAGCCTGTCCGAGCTGCAGCAGGCCCTGACCGCGCTCGGCCGCTCCCTGGACGAGATCCCCATGGTCTTGCAGTACAACAAGCGGGACCTGGCCGACGCCCTGCCCGTGAAGGTGCTGCAGCTGGGGCTGAACGCCCGCGACCTGCCCTGGTTCGAGACCGTGGCCATCGAGGGCGGTGGCGTGGCCGACACCTTCCAGGCGCTCTTCGAGCTGCTCTCCAGGCGCATCGAGCGCGAGCTGGCCAGCGGCGGTGGGGATCTGGTGCGCGGCTCGGGCGGCATGGCGCCCCTCTCCGACGAGGAGGAGGTGCGCCAGACCCTGGGCGAGGTCATCGCGGTGCGGTCAGCCGAAGAGGCCGGAGAACGCCGTGGGGCCCCGGGGCCCTCTCCTCAGGAGGCTGCGCCGGCGCCCGAGGAGCCCCCCCCGGCGCCCGCGGATGCACCCGCCCTGGCGCCTCTGGGGGCGCCCTCCGCCGAGACCGCCGCCGAGGCCCTCCCGGCCGAAAGGACCGAAGAGGAGCCGCTCTCTACCGAGGAGGCCGTCCCGCCAGGCTTCGAAGAGCTCGGCCAGGAGCAACGCACCGATCCGCTGCTGATCGAGCGCCCCGCGTCCGCTTCGGCGGTCCTCCCCGTGCCTGCTCCCGAGCAGCCCTCGGCGGAGGCCCCGCCCGCCGAGGCGATCCCACTGCCCACCCCGCGCGCGGCTTCGCGGTATGACGACCCCGCGCCTCCCTACGCCGTGGTGACCCTGCCCTACCTTCCCCGCGCCCTGCAGGGCTGCGAGGTCCACTCCGTCGCCGATCCCATCCTGGAGCAGGACGACACCGTCATCCTGCGGCTGACCCTGCGCGAGCCCCAGAGCGGGCGCCATCGCCGCGTGCGGGTGCGCCTGGTCGCCGAGCCCTCGGAGCAGCAGAGCCGGCCCTTCGTGCCCGACCCCGCGCCCCGCGAGAACTACCGCGCCATGATGCTGATCACGGCGTTGGTGAGCTTCGCCTTCGGGGTGGGCGCGTCCTGGGTCTTCTTCCAGCACTGATGGCGGCCGACCTCTCCCTCACCGGCGCGCGTTGGCGCCTGGCCGACGCCGACCCCGCGACCGTCGCGTCCCTCGCGCTGGCGTTGGGCGTGCACCCGTTGCTGGCGGCGGTGCTCACGGCCCGTGGGAAGGGCACGCCCATGGCGGCGCGGGCCTTCCTGCGGCCGGGCCTCGACGACCTGCTCGATCCCATGCAGATGCGCGGCATGGAGGCGGCCGTGGCGCGGGTGCGCCGGGCCGTGGCGCGCGGCGAGCGGGTGAGGATCTTCTCGGACTACGACGTGGACGGCACCACCTCGGCCCTGACCCTGCGGGCCACGCTCGACGCGCTCGGCCTCCAGGGTGTGGATCATCGAGTCCCCAGCCGGTTCGGGGAGGGCTATGGCCTGTCGGTGGCGGCGGTGGAGGAGGCCGCGGCCCAGGGCGTCCAGCTGCTGCTGGCGGCGGACCTCGGGGTCAGCGACCACGTCGCGGCGGCGCGGGCCCGCGCCCTGGGGGTCGATCTCCTCATCTGCGACCACCACCTGGTGGGTGAGGAGGGTGTGCCGAGAGCGGCCGCCGCCGTCCTCTGTCCCGGCCAGCCGGGTTGTGGCTACCCCAACCGAGCCCTGGCGGCCTGCGGGGTGGCCTTCAAGCTGGCCCAGGCCCTGCTCGCGGATCACCCCCGGCGCGACGTCCTGCTGCGCTCGCTGCTCAAGGTGGTGGCGCTGGGCACCGTGGCCGACGTGGTGGATCTGGGAGCCCCGGAGAACCGCGCCATCGTGGCGCTCGGGCTGGAGGGCCTGAGCGCGGGCCCCCATGCGCCGGGGCTGCGGTCCTTGCTGGAGGCCGCGGGCTGCGCCGATCGGGCCGTCAGCGCCACCGACCTCGCCTTCCGGGTCGGGCCGCGGGTCAATGCCGCCGGGCGCCTGGCCGACGCCGCCCTGGCCCTCGATCTGCTCCTCAGCCGGGATCGCGCCCAGGCCAAGCTCCTGGCGGTGAAGCTGGAGGGGCTCAACCGGTCGCGCCAGCGCCTGCAGGAGCAGCTGGTGGAGCGCGCCATGGCCCGCGCCCTGCCGGACGGGCCGGGGAGCCCCCCGCGCTGCGCCGCGTTCCCTGTCTTCGCGGGCGCCGAGGATGAGGGTTGGCATCGCGGCGTGATCGGGATCGTGGCTGGCAAGCTGCGCGAGGCCCTCGGGCGCCCGGTGGCCGTCGCCGCCATCGCCGAGGGGGTCGCCACCGGCTCCGTGCGCAGCGCGGCGCGGGTCCACGCTCTGAAGGCCCTGGCCAGCGCCGCCCCCCTGCTCACGCGCTTCGGCGGACACGCCGCCGCCGCAGGGTTCGCCCTGCCCGCCGAGCGCCTCCCGGACCTGGAGCGCGCCCTCTCCCGGTACCTGGAGGAGGCCGTGCCTCTCGAGGCGCGCGTGCCAGAGCGCGAGGCCGACGCCCTGGTACAGGCGGTGGCGTTGGACAGCGCCGCGGCCCGGGCCCTCGAAGCGCTGGAGCCCACCGGCCGGGGCAACCCGCGCGCCCGCCTCCTGGTCCCAGGGGTCCACGTCCCGCGGGTGCGGCGGGTCCGCCGGCACATCTTCTTCGACCTGGGGGCCATCGGCGCCGTCTGGTGGGGCGCCGCGGACCACGCGCCAGATCTCTATGCCGGTCCCGTGGACCTGCTCGGCAGCCTGGGCCCCGATCGGGAGAGCGGGCTGGAGAAGCCCCTGTTCACCGTGGCGGACGCGCGGCGGGCGTGATCAGGGCGCCTCTTCGGCCGCCGCCTCGGGCCGCAGCACATCCTCGAGGTGCTTGACTTCGGCGCCCTCGGGCACCGGGGTGCTGAAGATGGCGGGGACCTCGCCCATGACCTCCCAGGCCTGAAAGTCGGCGCCGATGTGGAGGTCGAGGGCGGGGACCTCCATGGTGAGCTGCTTGGGGTAGAAGTTGCGGGCGTCGCGCGTCCAGCCGTCGTAGCGTACGGTGGCCAGCAGCGTGCCGTCGGGGCCGGTCAGATCGACGCCCACGAGGCGGTGCAGGTGGTCGACCTGGGCTGTGGCGTGGTAGCCGCCGGCGACCTCGAGGGTGACCTCGGTGAGCTTGCCCGCCGGGTGGCTCTCGATGACGGTCAGGCCGTCTCGGGGCAGGCGGGCCATGAGCAGGGCGAGCACGCCGTCCACCCCCATGGCGCCGCCGGTCAGGGCGCGCATGGCGGCATCAGGGGAATCGGCCACGAAGGCCATGTTCTTCGGGGGGATCACCACCACGAGGGACTGGCGGTTGGCGGTGCCCTGCACCATGACGTTGTTCACGGGCCCGCGCACCTGCAGGTAGAGGTCGTCGGGGCGGTGCACCACCATGGTGGTGGAGGTGGTGCCGGCCAGGCCGAAGCGCTCGGAGCGCAGGGTGAGGTACATGCGCCCCGTGATGGCGTAGCCCGAGGGGGCGGTCTGGATGCCCGCCAGGTAGTTGCCGTTGCCAGCTCGGCGGTGCGCGCAGCCCATCAGGAGGAGGGAGCAGAGCAGGGTGGGCAGGAGCCAGGCGCGGCGGGGCATGCGGGCCTCGGGGCGGAGCGGGGGCGCAGCCTAGCGCGTTTCACCCGCGGATGCCGCCTGGCGGGCGGCCCGCAGGTGGGCGGCGATCACGTCGTTGTCAGGGTCGAGGCGTGCGGCGTGCTCCAGCTCGGGCAGGGCCTCTGCGACCTGGCCCCGCTGCAGCAGGACCCAACCCAGGGTGTCGAGGAAGGCGGCGTTGGCGGGCTCCTGGTCCACCGCGCGCCAGGCCAGGGCCAGCACCTCGGGGCCATGCTCACCGTGCTCCACCCGGAGCCAGGCCAGGTCGTTCTGGAGGGAGGCGTCGTCGGAGAAGACGGTCAGGGCGTCCTCCAGCACCTGCCTGGCCTCGTCGGCGGCCCCGGCCTCCCAGGCCAGGGCGGCGTGCTGGCGCGCGAGGTCGGGAGAGACGAGGTCGCGGGCGGCGGCGGCGCGCAGGGCGGCGAGCGCGCCCGCGGTGTCGCCGGCGTCGTTGAGCCAGCGTGCGCGCGCGGCGGCGATGGCGGGATCGTCGCGGTGTTGGGCCTCGGCCTCGCCCGCGAGGCGGACCGCGCCCGCCAGGTCGCCGGCCAGGGCGTGGAGGCGGGCGGCAGCGAGGGCCTGGCCCTGGTCGTCTTGATCGGCGTTGTCCGCGATCAAAGCCAGCGCGCGGTCCAGCGCCCCGGTGCGGGCCTCGAGCGTGGCCAGGTCCCAGCGCTGGTACCAGCCCGTCTCGTCGAGGGAGGCGGCCCGCAGCGCATCGCGGGCTTCGGCGAGTCGATCGGCCTCCTCGAACAACCGGGCGCGCGCCTGCAGGCGGCCGGTGCCTGCGGGGTACTGCTCGTCGAGGGCGGCGAGGGCCTCCGCCTCCTGCCCCAGGGCCAGCAGGGCGCGCGCGCGGATCTCGGCGACCTGGGTCGGGCTCGCGGCCGCGGCGTCAGGGGTGTCGAGCAGGGTCAGGGCCTCACCGGGGGCGCCCATGGACAGCCTCGCCTTGGCCAGGAACAGCCTGGTGAAGGGATTCTGGCCACCCTCGAGGCGGTCGACCTGCTCCCAGGCGGGCACCGCCCGTTCGAAATCGCCCACCCGCGCGGCGAGGCTGGCCAGCAGCTCGAGCACGTGCTCGTCACCCGGCGTGGCGTGTGCCACGCGCTCCAGCAGCTCCAGCGTGCGGCGGTGGTGCCCGGTGCGGTCGTTGGCCGCGAACAGGCCCTGCAGGGCGGGGGGCTGGGGTGGCCAGCGCTCCACCAGGGCGGCGAAGTCTTCCCAGGCCTCCTCGTCCAGACCGAGCTCGAGGCACAGCTCGGCGCGCGCGCGCAGCCAGAGCGGGTCGTCGAGGGCCGCCTCTCGCCAGCGGGTCATCAGGCGGTGGGCCTCCCAGCTCTCGCCGTCCTGCTGGAGCAGGCGGATGAGGCCGCCGAAGGCGGCGTCGCTTCGGCCCTGGCCCAGGCACAGGCGGTACGCGACGCGGGCCTTTTCCCGCTCGCCCGCCTCGGCGTAGGCCCGCGCGCGGTCCACCTGGATGGAGAGATCGTCCGGGTCCAGGGTCCAGGCCACAGTCAGAGCCCGGGCGGCCTCCGCTGGATCACCCCGGTCCAGCGCGATGCGCCCCCTCGTGGCATGCAGGGCGGCGGCCTTGGGATCGAACAGCAGGGCCTGCCCGATCTCGGTCGCGGCGGCGTCGAGATCGCCGTCGTCCCAGGCCAGGATGGCGAGCGCGTAGTGCTCCAGGGCGGCTGCCGGGGGGCCCGAGACGACCTGGGGGGCGGCGGCCGGAGCCGGCGGCAGGGGAGGCGGCAGGGGCGTGCAGGCGGCGAGCAGCAGCGGCAGAAACGCGCGGGCGCGCATCACAACCCGCGGACCCACAGCGCGCGGGCCGCGTAGCGCACGGGCAGCAGGCCCGCGGCCAGGCACAAGCCCGCGGCGGTGGCGAGCAGCGCGCCCGAGAGCGCCCAGGAGCGAGCCGAGATGGCGGTGTCCATGGCCCCGGCCTTGAGCCAGGCGTAGACCGGGTAGGCCTCGAGCCCGAGCACGATCCCCACCAGGGTCAGCGCCAGCACCATGTAGAGCACGCCCGCGGGCCCCGTGGCCACCTTGGAGGCATTGTCTGCCTTGAAGTTGGGGTACATGGCCCCCATGGCCACCGCGATCCCGCCGAGGGCCACCGCCAGGAAGCCGGCCGTGGCCGCCGCGAGGATCACCAGGAAGCCCCCGGCGTCCAGGATGACGGTGCTGGCCACGGCCAGGATCTCGCCCACCACCAGCATGGGCACCAGGCCCAGCAGGCTCTTGGCCCACAAGAACCCCACCGGCTCCACCGGCGCCGAGCGCGTGACCCAGAAGGCCCGCCCCTCGCCGCTGACCGCCGCGAACTGGAAGCGGATGGCCACCCCGGCCATCACGAAGCCCGCCATGCCGAGGTTGAGGTAGGCCAGGGCGCGGCGCATGGCCAGGGCCCAGGGCCCCCGGAACTGCTCCATGGGGATGGCCTTGATGCTGAACAGGTAGATGACGATCAGGCTGCCGAGCAGAAAGACCTGGCTCCACTGGGAGGGGTCGCGGAAGAAGGTGCGCACGTCCTTGGTGACGATGGGGCGCCAGGCGGCGGGCACCAGCCCGGCCGCCACCGCCACCAGCCCCCGCAGCCAGGCCTTCTCGGCGCCACGGGCGGCGCGGGCCTCCTGGCTCTTGGACCAGCCGGGGACGAACAGCCCGGCCCCGGCCCAGCGCCCGACCGCCACGGCGGCCATGGCGCCGCTGACCAGCAGCCCCAGGGAGAGCCAGGGCAGCGCGTGGCCCTGCAGGCTGGCCATGAGCAGGCCGGCGGTCCAGGTGGGGGGGAAGAGCGCGGGGAGCGGGGTCTGGAGCTCAGCCACGTAGGCGGCCAGGTTGGCGAAGGCCTGGGCGTCCATGAAGCGCTCGGGCTTGAGCAGGCGCAGGAGCAGGAACAGCCCCACCACGGCCAGGAGCCCCCCCAACGCCATCAGCTCCCGCGTGCGCCGCGCCGGGAACACGTTCACCAGCACCGTGGCGACGAGGGCCCCGAGGGCCACGGGGATGGTCACGAAGGCCGGCACCACCACCAGCAGGAGCGCGTAGTAGGACAGGGGCGCGTGGTAGACGAGCCCATAGGCTAAAAACACCGGCAGCCCGAACATGGCCATCATCCAGCTCGACTGCACCGCCGTCTCGGCGAGGCGGGAGTAGTGCAGGATCGGCCGGGGGATGGGCATGGACAGCAGCAGCTCGAGGTCTTCCGACAGGAAGAAGGTGGACAGGGCCGTGATCACGTTGGAGAAGCACAGCATCGTGAAGAGGCTGATGAGCAGGATCTCCAGCAGCTTGCGGGTGAGCAGCGGCCCGAAGACCTCCACCCCGAAGAAGCCCCCGATGATGAAGTGGAGGAACCAGAAGAGGCCGGCCCAGAAGGCCAGGCCCAGCCCACCGAACACCGCGTAGGCCCAGCGCGTGCGGGTGTCCGCGGCGCCCCACACGTTCTGCAGCCCGCGCAGGCGCGGCCTGAGCAGGCTCCAGGGCAGCACGGGCGAGGGCGCAGGGATCGCGCTCACGGGGACTCCTCTTGCCAGGAGCCGGCGTCCTTCTCCTCGGACTGCTCCACCGTGCGGCGGATGTAGGCCTTCAGCAGCTTGTTGCGCTGGGCGCCGCCGAGCAGGGAGCGGAGATCCTCGTACAGCGTGGGATCCCTGGCGAGCATGCCCACGGTGCCCTCCCCGCGCTGGATGGCTTCTGACACCTGGCGCAGGGCGGTGGCCGTGGCGTGCAGATCCTCGACCATCCGCGCGCGCTCCGGGTCGTAGATCAGGGCGTGGACCAGTGAATCGTCGGTCTGGATGTCGTCGGAGAGCTGCTTCAAGGTCTCGGCCAGGCCGCCCATCTGGGTGGCCAGGCGGCGGCCCTCCTCGCCGAAGACCATCTCGTGGGCGAAGCCGTCGCCGCTCTCGATCTCGTGGGTCATGCGGGCCAGCCCCGCGCTGCCGTCCTCCAGGTTGGCGGCCGTGCGCTTGACCGAGGTGGCCAGCTGCTTGTCGTAGACCAGCTCATGCAGCAGGCCTTCGCCCTCCTCCAGCTCCTTGGTGATGCCCTCCAGGTGCACGATGGCGTTGGCCAGGCTGGCGCGGGCGGAGTCCTGATCCTCGCCCAGCAGGAAGTTGACCTTGCGCGAGATGCTGGCGGAGTTCTCCAGCACATCCCCCGCCTTGTCCATGTAGGAGAGCCACTCCAGGGGCTCCTCCGTCTCGATCCAGTCGCCCTGCACCAGCACCTCTTGCTCCGGGGTGCCCATGGAGACGGAGATGTACTTGTCGCCCAGCACCCCCTCGGTCTCGATGGAGGCCACGGAGTCTCTGCGGATGCGGTCCTGGTAGCCCTCCATCAGGTTCATCTCCACCTGCACCTTGCGGGCGGAGAGATCGGGGTCGAAGCGGATGCGGGTCACCTCGCCCACGTCGATGCCGGCCAGCCGCACCACGGCACCCGGCTTGAGCCCGGAGATGTCCTCGAACTGAGCGTGGATGCGGTAGCGCTGCTCCAGCAGCCCCGTGCTGCCGCCCAGCAGGAAGACCACCAGCCCGAGCACCACCGTGATGGCGAGCACGGCCGCGCCGACCTTGATCTCCTGCCCGAGGTTCCGCTCCATCGCACACTCCGAGGCGCCAGCACCGCCATCTATTCCGGCCGGGGCTCCCGGGCTGGCGGGGTGGTATCCTGGGCTGCCGCCAGTCCCAGGAGCCTCATGCCCGAGCGCGACCCCGAGTTCGGACTCACCTCCCCGCTCCTCGGGCTGGCGTTGATGCTGCCGGCCCTCCTCCCCACCTTCGGAGGGTGGTGGCTGGAATTCGAGGACTCCTGGTGGTCGTCGGACAGGGCCATCCTCTGCTGGACCGTGCTGGCGCCCACCCTGCTGGTGCTGCCCGGGTTCCTGTGGCGCCCGGGCTCCTGGCGCTGGCTGGGGGCGCTGGTGGCCTTCGGCATGACCGCGGCGCCCTTCGCGGTGGCGGTGTGCCTGCGCGAGGGGCAGATCGACGCCGAGGGCCTCTTCCTGGGCGTCTTCGTGGGCCTGTGCGCGCTCGGGGGCTTCCTGCTGGGGGTGCTGCTGCACACCGCGGTGCGCTGGGTGCGCAGCGCGTGAGGTGGGTCGCGCTGGCGCTGCTGGCGGCGGGCTGCGCGCGGCCGGCCGGGGGGCCGCGTTCGCTCACCGTGCCCGGGGCGCCGGAGGGCTGCCGGGCCTCGTGGGTGTTGAGCGCGCTGCCGCCGCCCGGGGGCGGGGCGGTCTTCCGGCAGGTGCCCGGGGAGGTGGAGCTGGAGGGCTTCGGGGCGTGCACGCTCATGGGCCCGGTGGACGACGGCCGCTGGCTGTGGGTGCTGATGAGCTTCGAGCCGGGCTGGCGCGGGGCGATCCGGTGCCAGGCGGGGGGGCGGCGTTCGCCCGAGCTGGTGGTGGGCGGGCCGGAGGTGGTGGCGCCCGTTGGGGTGAAGGTGGACCTGGCGGGGATGGATGAGGCGGAGATCCAGGCGGTGGGGCGGGGGGAGGACGCCGTGGGCTGGGGGGCCGGGGTCGG
>JBDRKM010000395.1:0-10814 GCA_043814015.1 Pseudomonadota bacterium | reverse complement strand
ACGCGGTACTTCGTCTTGTACTTCTGCGCGACCTTGCTCTGCGTCCTCGCTGCCATCTCCTGTCCTCCGGGGGCCTTCTGGCAGGCCAGCATCTGCGACCTTGGCCCGGGGGTCAACTGGAGCCATGCACCAACGCCGCGCTGCAGTAGTGCTGGGCCGAGGTCACCGTGCCGTCCGCCACGGAGGTCTCGGTGAGCTGGTTCCAGTCGCCGCTGCAGGTGTAGGCGTCGTCCCCCAGCCAGGTCATGCTGGAGGAGCCCACGTCCGTGGAGGCGCGGGTCAGGGTGCACTGGTGGCCCGTGTCCAGCCCCACCAGGACCAGATCGCGGCCGGCCATCGACAGGCAGGCGTAGGACTCGCTCAGCTGCTCCGCAAGCTCGCCGGGTAGCCGGCAGCACTCGCTGCAGTGGAGCCCAACCCGAAGGCCGGGAGGGGGGATCTCCACCGGTCACGCCGCCACAGGGGTGTCGAACCGACGAAGACCGGTCGACCAAGCCTTCGACGATTCGACAGGCAAGAACGGCATCTCCTACCACGGGGTGCTGGGCGCGAGAGCCGCGCTGCGCGCCGAAGTGGTCCCCACCCCGCCGCGAACCGTGTCCCTGGGAGCGCTGGCGGTGGGCAACGGCGCCGGACCCCGCCTCCGCATCGTCACTGGAAGGCCCAGCCGCCACCGGCCATGGAGGCTCCCCTGGGTCGATCTTCTGTGGAGAACGTTTTCTGCAAATTCAATGGCTTGCCCCTACTGTGGGAAGCGAATGACCGTCCGCGCCCTCGTGCTGCCTCCCGCTTCACTGCGCGTGCGAGACAGCCCCGCGGGCCGGCCTTCGCAGGTCTGAGGAGAGGTCGGCCCGGGCTCCGCCGAAAGCGCTGTCTGCGGCCAGTTGAGCACAGAGCACCCTGCCACCGCTGCTTGAACGAGCCGCGAGGGACAGGTGCGCGCGATGACGGCCTTCGCGAGCGCCCACGCAGCCTCCGACAACCCGATCTGCGCCCACCTGTGCGGCGCCCGGCTTGATCGGGGGCCTGCGCTGCTCTTGGTGAACCAGAGGGCCGTCGTGAGCACCGCTCTGCCGCATCGAGAGGCCCTGTAAGAGCAGAGATGCCGTCCGGCGCGTGACGAAAAGCTCCGTTCGGCGTACACTCTGGCATGATGTCTAATGCCTGCTATCCTCCTTGCCCGTCATCGACACCGCGGACGTGGAGCACATCGTCGCCCACGCCGCCGTGCGTATCGAGCGCTTCCTCGCCCGGCGTGGCCACGCCCAGAGATGCCGTCCAGAGCATGACGAAAAGCCCGGTACGTCGTATACTCTGGCATGATGTCTGATGCCTGCTATCCTCTCCTCCATCGCGGCACCTTCACCGTGCGCGATCGCACCGTGCGCCTGGCCGACATCACCTGCCCGGTCTGCCTCGTGGCCGGCACCCGCGACCACATCCCCCCCCCGAGCAGGTCTGGGCCCTGGAGCAGCACCTCCGGCCGGGCCAAGCCCGCCGCTGGCTCGTGGACGCCGGGCACATCGGCGTGTTCGCCGGGCGGAGATCGCTCGGGGAGGCCTGGCCCGAGATCGCAGGGTCGTGGACCGAGGCGCCCATCTACTTGCAGGCCTAGACCTCGGCGGGGTCGCCGTCTTCCCCGGCCCGTACGTACCGCCTTACGAACCTCGGAAAAAGCCATCAAACCATGGTGGAGCGCCGATATCCGAGGGAGATGCCTGGGCTGTGCGCGTTCATGGCCCGGATGCCATTACCATCTCCGTAAACTGGCCCGGAATCCGCACTGCGCCGAGACCATAGAAGGGGGAAGATCCAGCATCGAGAAAGTGGCACGGAAGCTGCATGGCGCTAGGCCCACCACCGCCGGGTGCCGCCATGTCCTCGAATTCCCGCTCTCTCCTGCCTCGCGTACGCCTGGCGCTGGTGATCGCCGCCGCGGGTGCGGCGCTCACAGCAGGTCCTGCGCGCGCTGACGAGGGCGACCTCACACTCGACGCGGCGATCCGCATGAGTCTGGATGCGCCGCAGGTGCGCGCCGCCCACGAGGCGGTCAACCAGGCGCGCGCAGACGTGAAGATCGCGTCGGTGGTCCCGAACCCGAGCGCGGCGATCGGGGCCGACGGGGTGCCGCTGGACCGCCAGTACCTGTCCGGAGAGCCAGGCGGCCCGACCGAGCTGGATGGAGAGTTCAGCGTCCCGCTGGACTGGCTGCTGTTCGGCAAGCGCGCTGCGGCCCAGCGCGCGGCGAACAGCGGTGTGCGCGCGGCGGAGGCCGAGTACGCCGACGTGGTCCGGCAGTGCACCGCTGAGACCAGCGAAGACTACTACGATGTGCTCGAGGCGCAGGCTCAGCTGGAGGCGGCGACGCAGTCGCGGGCTGGCCTCGAGCAGGCCGCTGCCGCGATCGAGACGGCCGTGGCCAGCGGCGGACGGCCCCAGGTCGAGCTGAGCCGCGTGCGCCTCGAGCTGCAGGCGGCCCGGCGCGAGGAACGCTCCGCCGAGGCGGCGGTGGTCTCGGCCAAGGCCGCGCTGCAAGCCCGGATCGGAGACACGGGGAGCGCCGCCGGGCTGCGCATCGCGGGCAGCCTCGACGGCCCACTGACCGCCACACGGCTCGCCGTCGAGCAGGCCTTCTCGATCGCCGTGGAGCAGCGGCCCGACATCGCGGCGCTGCGTCTGCGGGTGGAGCAGGCCCGCCAGGAGGCGACCCTCGAAGGCCGCAACGCATGGCCCGAGACCTCGCTCGCGCTCAACGTGGCCCACCAGCCCATGGCGGAGCTCGGTGCCCCGGACATGACGGCTGGCGGTGTCTCCCTCGAGATGGCGCTGCCGTTCTTCGACCGCAACCAAGGCAACCGCGCCCGCGCGGCCTCCGTGGCCGCTCAGGCCGAGCAGGAATTGGCCGCGGCGCTGAACGACCTGCACGCCGAAGTCGAGCAGGCGGAGCAGTCGCTCGGCAGCGCGTTCGACAACGCCATCGAGATGAGCCGCACGGACCTGGAGCTGGCGACCCAGGTGCGGGACAGCATCCAGACCGCCTACGAAGTCGGCGGACGCCCGTTGATCGAGCTGCTCGACGCCCAGCGCAGCTACCGCGAGACCTACAACGCATTCATCTCCAGCCGCGCCGAGTACTGGCGGGCCCTCGCCCGCTACCAGGCGGCGCTTGGAAAGAAGGTGACCCAGTGACCCACGCCCGGAACGATGAAGAGACGTCCCCATCCACGACGCAGTCAGCGCCCACGCCATGCTCCGAGTCCCCGCGAGCACGCCGCTGGGCGCGGGTGCAGTTCTGGGCCTACATCGGGATCACGACCCTCGTCCTGCTGTATCTGTTGTGGCCTGACGGCGGAGGGCCCGTGGTGGAGGCGGCGCAGGCCGAGCCGAGCCCGGTGCAATTCATCAACGGCGAGATCCGGATCGCGCCCGACTCGCCCCTGCTCGACAAGCTGCAGACGGTGAGCGTCGCGCCGGAGACCATCGCCTCCCCGGTGGTGACCGTGACCGGCACCGTGGCGGCCAGCCTGCGGCCGGGTCGTGGTGGGCAACGGGGTTGGCAGTTCGACTCCCCGGAGCTGCTCTCGACCTACACGGACTGGCAGAAGTCCGTCGAGGACATCGCATTCTCCAGGACCCAGCTCGACTCCATCACGCAGTTGGCGCAGAACCGGGTCGCGGCGCAGCAGACGCTGGTGCAGCGGCTCGAGAAGCTGGTCGCGGCGGGCACGGACACCGAGCAGGACCTGGTCGCGGCGCGGACCGAGCTGCTGCAGGCCCAGATCGAAGGCAACCAGCAGCAACACGAGGCCGAGACGGCGTTGCGGCTCGCCGAGCGCTCTGAGGCCGCCCTGAGTCGGCAGCTCCAGCAGGCCGGCCTCGAACCCGAACTGCTGCGCATCGCGGGCCAGCCGGTCGACATCGTCGTCGCCGACGTTCCCGAGGCGATGATCACGCGGGTCCAGCTCGGGCAGGGCTGCGAGGCCCGCTTCCTCGGGATCGACGGCCAGGTCTTCTCGGGCACGGTGCGCTCCATCTCACCCGTGCTGTCCGAGGAGCTGCGCTCCCTGCGCGTGCAATTCGAGATCGACGACCCGCAGGACCGGCTCCGGCCGGGCATGTTCGCGGACATCGGGCTGGGGACCGACGCCCGCGAGGCGATCCTGGCGCCCATCGACGGCGTGGTACACGTGGGGCGTGCCGACTACATGCTGGTGCGCGGGCAGGAGGCGAGCTGGCGCATCGCCACGGTGCAGGTCGGCGAATTGCACGACCACGCGGTGGAGATCCTGGACGGCCTCCAGCCTGGCGATGACGTGATGGGCGCGGGCGCGATCCTGCTCAAGCCGTTCGTCGTCGAGGCGACCCAGGCGGCCGCAGCCCGGGTCGTGGGTGGCTGATGCTGGGGACGCTCATCGACCGGGCGCTCAAGGCCCGCTGGATCGTGCTGATCGCGGCGCTGGTGCTGTCGGCTTCCGGGCTCTATGCCTTCGTGCGGCTGCCCATCGACGCCTACCCGGACATCGGCGCGCAGACGGTCTGGGTGGTGACGACCTACCCCGGGCGCGCGCCCGAGGAGATCGAGCGCCGCGTGACGATCCCGCTCGAGATCGCCATGCGCAATGTCCCCAGGGTCGAGACCGTGCGCTCCGAGACCACCTTCGGCCTCTCCTTGGTCCAGCTCATCTTCGAGGAGGGCACCGAGACCTACTGGGCGCGCCAGCGGGTCCAGGAGCGCCTGACGGGGGTGGATCTGCCCGACGGGGCCAGCCCGGACCTGGCGCCGGTCACCTCGCCCTGTGGCGAGATCCTGCGGTACGAGCTCACCTCCGACGGCACGGTCGATCTCATGGAGCGCCGGACGCTGGACGAGTGGGTCGTGATCCCGCGGCTGCTGCGGGTGCCGGGGGTGGCGGACGTCTCGAATTTCGGGGGGCTGGCCAAGCAGTACGCGGTCACCTACCAGCCCGCGCGGCTGGAGCAGTACGGCCTGACGCTGGACGATCTGGTCAGCGCGATCCAGACCAACAACACCGCGGCCGGCGGCAGCGTGCTGCGGCGGGGCAGCATGTCCCTGGTGATCCGCAGCTCAGGCCTGATCGAGAACGTCCAGCAGATCGAGAACATCTTCGTCAAGTCCGTGGGCGGCACGCCGGTGTACCTCAGGGACGTGGCCGAGGTCGGGCCGGCGGCGCTGCCGCGCTCGAGCATCTACAGCAAGGACCGCACCGACGAGTCCATCGAGGGCATCGTGTTGCAGCGCCGGGGCGAGAACCCCTCGGAGGTCCTGGTCGGCGTCAAGGAGGCCATCGAGGAGCTGAACGCCACCGAGCTGCCCAAGGGCGTGCGCATCGAGCCGTTCTACGACCGGCAGCACCTGGTGGATGCCACCATGCACACCGTGGGCCACAGCGTGGCGCTGGGCATCGCGCTGGTGGTGCTGGTGCTGCTGCTGTTCCTCCGTCGCCCGGCCATGGCTGCGCTGATCGCGCTCACCATCCCCTTCGCGTTGTTGTGCGCGCTGGTGCTGATGGTCCTCACGAACATCCCCATCGGGCTGCTCTCGGTCGGGGCGATCGACTTCGGGATCATCGTCGATGGCGCGGTGATCATCGGCGAGAACATCGCGCGCCGCCTCGGCGAGGCCACGCTCGCGGCGCGGGCCCGCGGTGAACCCCGGCCCAACGTGGTGGCCACGGTCCGGGCGGCGGCCCACGAGGTCTCGCGGCCGGTGTTCTTCTCGATGCTGATGGTTATCGCCGCCTACATCCCGCTGCTGGCCCTGACCAGCATCGAGGGCCTGCTGTTCCGGCCGATGGCGCTGACCATGGTCTTCGCCCTCTGCGGCGCGCTGCTCTTCGCGCTGTTCCTCGTGCCCGTGCTGGCCACGCTGTTCTTCCGCGACGGCTACGAGGAGAGCGAGGGGCGCTTCGCCCGGTCGATGTACCGTGGGTACGAGTCGGCGCTGCGGCGCCTGCTGGCGCGCCGCTGGCTGGTGGTCGCGGTGGTGGTCGGCGTGCTGGCGGTGGTGGGCTTCCGCGTGGTCCCTCGGCTCGGCGTGGAGTTCCTGCCGTACCTCGACGAGGGGCCGGTCTGGATCAAGGCCAACTTCCCGGAGGGCACCGCGCTCGAACAGACCGCGCAGTACGGCCATCGCATCCGCGAGGTCGTGCTGCAGAACCCGGACGTGCAGTTCATCTCCATGCAGGTCGGCCGCACCGAAGCCTGGACTGAGCCCTTCCCGCCCAGCTACATCGAGATGATGGTCGGGCTCAAGCCGCAGGGGCAGTGGACGCAATCCAAGGACAAACCCGCCTTGGTGGAAGATCTCGCCCAGCACCTGCGGGCGGAGTTCCCCACCACGCGCTTCGTGTTCACGCAGCCGATCATCGACATGGTCACCCAGGACACCAACGGCACCTCCGCCAACCTCGGGGTGCAGTTCTCAGGAGCCGACTCGGATGTGCTGCTGGAGCTGGGCCGGCAGATGGTGGCGCTGCTGCAGACCATCCCGGGTGCGCGGGACGTCAACCTCGAGCAGTCGGGGCCGCAGGCCCAGCTCCAGATCACCCCGAATCGCGCGCGATGCGCCCGCTACAATGTGCCGATCGAGGAGGTGGCCGAGCTGATCGATGTCGCCCTCGGCGGGGAACCGGTGGACACCCTCTACGAGGGCGACCGGAGCTTCGATATCGTGGTCAAGCTCGATCCCGCGGCCATCGCCTCGCCCCAGGCCATCGGGCGGCTGCTGGTGCACAGCGCCGACGGGCAGCCGGTGCCGCTGAACGAGGTGGCGAAGATCGAGATCGTGGACGGGCAGACGGTGATCTCGCGTGAGAACAGCCGCCGCCTGATCACCGCGCGCTGTGACATCGTGGGCCGCGACTCCGGCAGCTTCGTCAAGGAGGCGCAGGAGAGGTTCGCCGCCGAGCTGGCCGGGTCCGTACCTGACGGGTACCACGTCGACTGGATGGGCATGTTCCAGAACCTGGAGCGCGCGTTCCATCACTTCAGCTTGCTGATCCCGGCCGCGGTGGCGCTGATCTTCCTGTTGCTCTGGGCGACCTTCGGCTCGCTGCGCAGCGCCTTCCTGGTGCTGGCCTCCATCCCGTTCGCGTGCATCGGCGGCATCCTGGCGCTGTATGCGCGGGACATGCCGATGAGCACCTCCACGGGCGTCGGGCTCGCCGCGCTGTTCGGCATCTCGATCATGAACGGGGTGCTGATGGTGCGCGGCATCACCGTGGCTCGCCAGGCGGGCGTGGAGTTCTGGGAGGCGATCGTGCAGGGCGCCGGGCAGCGCCTGAGGGCGATCCTGATCGCGGCGATCGTAGCCATCTTCGGCCTGCTGCCTGCGTCGATGGCCACCGGCCTCGGCTCGGACGTGCAGCGGCCCCTGGCCACGGTGATCGTCTGGGGCCTGTTCAGCTCCACCCTGCTCACCCTGTTCGTGGTGCCGGTGCTGTACGGCGTGTTGAAGCCCAGCCTTGGCGGGCCAGGCGCCGGGGAGACCGGCGGTGACCATCTGGGCGGAGTGGGGTAGCGGGATACTCCTGCCGTCTCCCCACCGGGTGGTTCAGCGCGAGGAGGTCGCATGCCGAGGGTCCTGCTCGTCGACGATGAGCCGAAACTGCTCCGCCTGCTGGCCCGGATGTTCAGCGAGCACGGGTTCCGGACCAGCACGGCCACCCGCGCTGAGGAAGCGGTGAAGTTGCTTCAGGAGGAGATCTTCGATCTGCTGGTGACCGATGTGCGCCTGCCGCAGATGAGCGGCCTCGACCTGCTCCGCGAGGCCCGGCGCCTGCACCCCAACCTCCAGGTCATCGTGATCACGGCCTACGGCACGGTCTCCGGCGCCGTGGAGGCCATGCGGCTGGGAGCCTTCGACTACCTGCTCAAACCCTTCGAACTGGAGGGCCTGGCCCTGATCGCGCAGCGCGCCCTGGAGACCGCCAAGCTGCGCCAGGAGCACGAGGCCCTGCGCCAGGAGCGGGAGACCGAGCAGCGCATCATCGCCCAGTCCCCCGCCATGCGGCGCGTCATGGACCTGGTCGAGCGCGTCGCCCCCGCCGAGAGCACGGTGCTGCTCATGGGCGAGAGCGGTGCGGGCAAGGAGGTCGTCGCCGAGGCCATCCAGCAGCGCAGCCAGCGCCGGGAGCGGGCCTTCGTGCGGGTCAACTGCCCCGCCATCCCCCGCGACCTGCTCGAGAGCGAGCTGTTCGGCCACGTCCGCGGAGCCTTCACCGGGGCCTCCGCCCCGCACGAGGGCAAGTTCGAGACCGCTGATAGCGGGACCATCTTCCTCGACGAGATCGGCGATCTGCCGCTGGAGCAGCAGGGCAAGATCCTCAACGTGCTGGAACGCCGCAGCTTCGAGCGGGTCGGCGGCCGCGGCGAGGTGCACGTCGATGTGCGCGTGATCGCCGCGACCAACCGCGACCTGCGCGCGCGGGTCGCCGAGGGCCTGTTCCGCGAGGACCTCTTCTACCGTCTCAACGTCGTCTCCGTCCGCGTCCCGCCCCTCAGGGAGCGCGGCCAGGACCTGCGCGGGCTCGTCGACGTGCTGCTGCACCATCTCGGGCTCCGCACCGGCCGCCCCCACCTGCGCATGTCCGAGGAGGCCTTCCGCGCCCTGGCCGCCTATCCCTGGCCCGGCAACGTCCGGGAGCTGCGCAACGCCCTGGAGCGGGCCGTGGTGCTCTCCTCCCACGACACGCTCCAGGTCGAGGACCTGCCCCCGGACATCCCCACCCCCGGGCCCCTGGAGGAGGGCGAGGATGTCGGCCCTTTCACCACCGCCGTCGAGGCCTTCAAACGCGCCACCCTCCTCTCAGCCCTGCGCGCCACCCACTGGCGCAAGGGGGAGGCCGCCGAGCGCCTCGGCCTGAGCGCCCGCGCCATGAGCCACTACGTTCGCCGCTACGACCTCGACGCCGCGCGGGAGGACGATCCCGAGGGGGGGTAGGGGGCGCTGTCGGCATCGCCGCCGTGGTCAGCCCCCGAACCTTACCTTCCATCTCCGCTCCCCCACCTCCGGCCCCCCGGTCTCGCCCACACACCAGGGCGCGGAGCAGGCCTGCGGGACATGGGGCAGGACCACGTGCCGCACGGCGCAGCCGGCCATGGTCATCGTTTCGGCCATTCGGCCTACACGCTGACCACGGCCTCCCTTTATTGGCGGAGGAGGGCTGCCCTCCCCCGCACCGCTGGCGCACCCCCTCCCCCGCGCCCTATTGGCGCGCCGGGGCGCTTGGTCGGGCCCCGGAAAAACAGCGTACGTTCAAGGCCGAATTCTTTGCGATTGGCCGAACCCTGGGTCATAGCCGCGCAGCCCTCCTCGTCCCAGTCGAGCACGACGTACTGCGGCGCCCCGAAGGGAGCCCCCAGCGACCCAGCGTTGACGCAGGGCACGCCCTCCACCACCTCGAACCCTGGCGCCTCGTGGATGTGGCCACACGACGGTCTCTTCGCGCGCGACGAGGCGAGCGGAGAATTGCGCTTCCACCCCCCGCCCACCATCGACACCGCGGACGTCGAGCACGTCGTCGCCCACGCCGCCGTGCGTATCGAGCGCTTCCTCGCCCGGCGTGGCCACGGCCAGGACGAGGACGACCGCGGGCGCGGGGGAGACGATGAGGCGGCCACCGACGACGCTCAGCTCAGGCTGCAGGTGCACAGCCTGACCGCCCCCGTCCAGCGAGAGGCCGATGGCCTGCCAGCCCCCGTGCGCCGCTACCAGGTCATCGCCGGCCGGCGGCGGGAGCTTCCCCCCCTCTACGCCATCTGCGGCGGCTACACCGCGTTGTGCAGCAATGCACGCCGGGGTCCACCTCGCCACGCACGCACGCGCCGCGCTGGAACGACTGTGCAGGGACACCCTCCGAGGGCCGCTTCCCAAGGGCCGTCTGGAGGAGCGCCCCGACGGCAGGCTGCTGCTGCACCTGAAGAAACCATGGTCGGATGGCAGCTCGTACCCGTGGCCCAGGCCCTGCAGCACCCCCTGGCCGGGACCACCCTGGCCGACACGGCCCGTGGCTGGCCGCCGACGAGCCCCAGCACCCGCCGGCCTACTACCTGTTGGCGCGGGGCTGGGTCGGGCTGTTCGGCGACGGTATTCGTGCGCTGCGGGTGCTGTCGGTGTTGATCCCGCTGCTCGGGTTGCCGGCGCTGTGGTGGCTGGTGCGCGATGTGCACCTGGAGCTGTGGAAGCTGGAGCGGTAGGCGATGGGGGGCCCGATCGGCGCCCAGGGCCCCCTCGAAGTTGCCATTTTCCGCCCAGGGCCCCCCTGAAGTTTCCACCTGGCCGCCGTGCCCCCTGTCGCCCAACGAACGAAGGCTCCTTTCGGCGACCGGCCGGGCCGGCCTCCTCGCGAGTGGCAACTTTCAGGGTACCCTGGGCGTTTTCTGGAAACTTTGGAGGCACCCTGGGCGCACTGGCCTGGGGGTCGTCGCGGCTCACCGCGCCTCATCGCTCGGGATGCAGGCTCAATTGACCTCGCCCCAGATCAGCGTGAACTGCCAGGAGAGGTGGAGCGATGGATCGGGCGGTGGACCGTGCTCGGGCCACCAGAGCCGTTGAGTGTCAAGGCGCGCTTCGCGCGCGCCCACCGCGCACCAAGGGGCACCCTGGCGCCCCCCCCGCCTTCGCCCACGCCCCAAACCGCCGCGCCGAAGCGGCGCGGCGTTGGTGCATGGCTCCAGTTGACCCCCGGGCCAAGGTCGCAGATGCTGGCCTGCCAGAAGGCCCCCGGAGGACAGGAGATGGCAGCGAGGACGCAGAGCAAGGTCGCGCAGAAGTACAAGACGAAGTACCGCGT
>JBDRKM010000394.1:0-32376 GCA_043814015.1 Pseudomonadota bacterium | reverse complement strand
CCAGGCCCCCCGGGGGGCCTGGGGGGCTGCACCAGACCAGCCTCATCCCAGGGGCGCTACCGGTGGGCGGGCATGGGACATGGGAGCCGAGGGCGGGATCAGGCGTTGGTGAACTGGGATTGGGAGGTGGGGTGGGACAATCTCGGCCCCGCTGGCATCCACCAGGGCAGCGGCATCCTCGAACCCTGCGGTGCAGTCCTTCTCCTCGACGCCATCACTGGGGGCGTGGTCGCTGCCATCGGGCCACTCGATCTGCTCGGCGTTGAAGACGTTGTAGTGGCGGAGGAAGGGCACCTTGCGGGTCTTCTCTCAATCCTTGGCTTCGACCTCCATGAACCGCCAGTAGATGACCGGCGTGGCCTTTTCGCCCTTGCGGACGTAGCCGCCCAGGGCCTTGGCCTGCCGGAAGGTGTACCAGCGGCTGGTCCCGAAAACGGACATGGCCGTGAGGATGAGGTTCACGCCCCGGTAGCGGTGGCCCGATGCCCCGTTGCGAGGGCAGCCACCGTCTCCATCCCGCCGCCAAGGACAGGCCCAGGGGGCGACGCCTTGCTCCAAGCGGTTGACGATGCGGTCAGTGACCTCGGCGTAGAGGTCGCGCTTCTGGTGGGGCTCTTGGGCCATCGGTCCTCCTTTCGAGGAGGACTACGGGGCATACGGGCGGTCTGAGCCTCCACCACTCATTTCAACCCTCGGCAGGCTCGACATCTACCCCATGACCTCTTCAAAAGTCATGGGGAAACGTGCGTCGTTCTCAGGGAACTTGTCGATCATGAAATGGACACGTCGAAAATCCTGGAACGCTGGCCGAGGATCGAGCATCCGGTCTCGAACGTCGGCAGTCAGAGCCTCTCGTTGTTCCTTGGTGAGCGCATCCAAACCTCGTGCTTGCTCGCTGATCCATTTCAACCTGGTCTCGACCGCCTCGGCGCTGCATTTCTGTTCCACGTACGCACGAAATGCCTTTCTGAAAGTACTTTCCGCGTCGAAGAAGAGATACTTCGCATTTGCCTGTGCCGCGTCCGTGGCCTCTCGGAGCGCATGGAGGGCCTTGCGTCCATCCAGCTCAGTCAGAAATACCTTGTAGAATGCCGTGAATCCGTCCAGAAGCACTCCGTCCCACTCTCGGTCGTGAGGACCAACAAGGCCCCAGAACGGAGCCGGATGCGCGGCACTCAGGATCTGCGCCAGATATGCGCCACTGCAAACGGCCAGCGTAAGGAAGAGGTTGTTCCTCATCTCGGCATTGATCGCCGTCAAAGGAGAGACCAGGTCCGACCAAGGAACGAACTCTCCCGATGCGAGACGGAGGCCTGTTTTGTCGTCAGTTCCATGAATTTCGACATGTAGAACTGGAAACCGCCCGATGGAGCCCACCTCGTTTCGGACCCGCTCCAGGAAATCCAGAAGGTCACGCCTACCAGCCACGTTCACAAGTTCGCTTCCGATCTCCGCCCCGACAGACGCGAGTTCCTCCAGCAACCCTTGCAGCTCCTCTTCGTGAAGGCGGGCTCCCGTAGCCTTCTCTCCGGGCCTCAACGATTGTACCACGTAGATGAAATTGAACTCCATGTGCCCTGGCTCTGTCATACTCTTCCTCCGACTTGTGTTCTGGCTGGATTGGGCATCACGCGATGGCACTTGATGAGCATCACGTGGGGGGTAGGTACGCCACCACGAGCCCTATTTGCTTGGCTCGGGCTCCGGGGGGAGCATGCCCTGGCTGAACACCCATCGAAGGAGGCCCTCTCGAACGTCCCCGCACTCCTCGCACCACCTCACGTAGCTCTCCATTCGGCCTGGGCGGAGAGGAAGCGTCCCCCACTCCCCATGCTCTTTGACAACCTCTACTTCCCTCTCGACAGCCCCATCGCCGGTGGCGGCTTCGCGGAGGAACAATCCATGCGAAAGCCCCCAGTACTGGATGACCATGTGCTCATATCCCGCTTGCAGACCGAGCAAACGTAGGTCAAGGAGATTCCAGACATCGATCTCCTGGCCGAGCGCACTTCGAGCCCAGTCCTGCACGATGTCGGGAAGATGCGGGATGAAGCCCTTGGCAAAGACGCGCTCTGCCGTGGTTTCACCGTCCCACACCAGCCCCCCCGCAAGGTGTCGAAGACTCCCGGTCTGGCGTTCAACCGCGACCAGGTCCAACGTGGGGAGGTACCTCGGGTCACCACGTGTAGCGTGCACGGTCATGGCCATGAACATCTCGACGGGGTCCAGCACATCGAAAGACACCGACCAGTCGCCATCCTCAAGGCTGTCAAGAAACCACGTCGTTCCCTCGAACCACACTCGATTGTCGTCCAGGCACTTGAATAGTGCTTCCTTCGCCGCATCCCAGGCCGGAGGAATCCGGGTTGAGGCTGCTCGTAGGAACAGCCGCTGGGACCCATCCCTGACCCCACACGCCTCGGCCAGGAGTTCCAGGTCAGGTAGCGTTGCCGCCGATGTGGCATGCCTACCGAACCGATTCACTTTCACGAGGTCCCAGGAGTTGAGCATCTCTGCGAGTGCTGGAGGTCCTTGCCACTCTGTCTCGCGAACAAGGTGATGGACTTGTTCCCAGAGGGCATGCAGGACCACCTGTTCCTCCTCCCACTCGTCCAATTCCTCCACCGACAACTGGGCGTTCTTGATGGCCATCCAGGTCCGGTCATCAAGTTCTGCGGGCAGGGCATCCAGAACCACGTACAAAGCATGTCGGTGCACTCGCAATTCTCGGTACTCGTCGCGAACGTCGAGCTTCGCCATGAAGAACTCAGAGACCGCCATGTCCTCCATTGCCTTCGCGACGATGTCTACCAGGGAGTCCCGTTCATCCCCCTCCACGAAGAGTACGAGATGGTGCGGGCAGAACCGACGCGGCTCCGCACCTGGGACAGGTTCGACAGGCCGGGTGCCCGCAACTTGAGAATCACCGTCGAGTTCGAGGAACAACCCATCCATGTGGAAGGGGGAGTGCCGCTTGTACTCCGAAAACGGGACCAGAAGCTCGTGCCAGTCGGTCGATGCCAGAACGCACCGGATCTGGTGTGGAGCGTGGCCCTCGTCAGTGCCGAGCAGGGCCGTGTACTTGTGCAACTCGTGCAGGGCGGTTCGGGCTGTCTGGTCACTACGCTTCACTTCAATGACCACCAGCATCCCGGTGTGGTCGCGAGCCAAGATGTCGATCTTTCCACCTGCACCCAAGGCGTTCTTCACCGGGTACTCGGTGTCGATGAGCGACAAGCCAGGACCGATGAGGTCGAGGTTCTCAGCCAACTGGTCGCGGATGCGGTGTTCGAGAGGCATGGCGTCTCCTATCCGATCTTCGTCTGTCCGTGGACGACGCGACCGCAGAGCCTCCCCTGGACCTCAACTACCAGGCTCCGCCATCCGAACAGCATTTCGCATCGTCATCCCCTGAACCTCCGGGTCGCCTTCCAAGAGCTTCATCTTCACCTGTTCCGGCAGGTCCAGCAGCTTCATCAACTGCGTCACGCGGGCGCGACTCAATCCCTCCCGCCTGGCGATGCCCGCTCGGGTCATGTCCCCGGCGTCGATCTCCGCTTGCCACGTCAGCACCTTCTCCAGGGCATCCTTCGCAGGCGGATGCCGCAGCCGGTGCTCCTTCCGCTCGGCCCGCTGCCGCAGCCTCCGCTGCCTCGGGCTCTCGACCTTCGGCCAGAGCTTGTCCACCTCCAAGGTCTCTTGTGGACCAGTTAGGCCAGCCTCGGGAGTGGGGAGCCATGCCGAATCCAGTACGAACCCCGGCTTGACAGTCGGGGTTTCGTCGTTCTGTTCACGGTCCCCTTCCGCACCGCGAACACCACCGCGAACACCGCGAACAGCCGCCCGCAGCATCCGGCACGCGCGGGTGCCCTCGTACAGCTCCACCTCGATGTGATCCGGGTGGACCACCACCTGCTTGATCATCAGGCGCAGCAGCTCGCGCTTCTCGGCCACGTCCAGGTGCGCAAAGGCGCGGTCGAAGCCAGCCAGGGCCGCCCCCACCACCTGCTGGTCCAGCTTGTCGGTCTCGCGCACAGCCAGCTCGCCCTCGGCCTCCGAGTGCGCCTGGCGGAGCTGGCGGGCCCGAGCCTCCAGCTCTTCGAGCACCTGGCGGGCCGTGGTGCTCTCACCCAGCCCACTGCGAAGGATCTGCCCGAACACCTGGTGGGCTTGAGCCTCGACCTGCTCCAGATCGCGGCGCAAGGTGTCCACCCTTTCCCGCAGCGGGCGGAGCCGCTCGTCGGCCATGCGGTTGGCCTCGGCGGCGGCCTCAGCCTGCAACTCCGGGTCGCGTGCTGCCTGCCTCACTACGTCCAGCACCTCGCGTTCCAGATCCTCGGCCCCCACCTGCTTGATGCGGCAGTCGTGGCCTGACGGGGCCTTGGAGACCCCGACGCAGCGGTAGTACGGGTAGAGCTTTCCCCCTCGGCCGGTGCCTGCAGAGGTGGTCAGGGAGAAGCCGCAAGAGCACCGAGCGATGCCGGTGAGCAGGTAGTCGTACTGCGCCTTGAGCGGTGGCCCCCGCCGGTGCTTGGCGTTGCCTGCGAGAACGGCCTGCACGCGATCGAAGGTCTGTTGCCCCACGATGGCCGGGTGATGACCGTTGAAGGTCTGGTCCTTGTAGGGAATCTCGCCCAGGTAGAGGCGATTTCGGAGCATGTGCAGCACGGCCGCGGTGCTGAACCGGCGGCCTCCAGTGGCGCCCTTCCTGGTGGAGTCGTACCGCTTCTGCCGGTGTCCTTGCTCGTTGAGCCAGGCCGCGAGCTTGGGCGCAGAGCGAAGCTCCAGGTAGCGGTCGAAGACGGCGCGCAACAGCGCGGCCTCCTCCTCGTTGACGTTGAGGTGCCCCCCACCTGCCGAGTCGTAGCCCAGGGGTGGGTGGCCGCCGTTCCACAGCCCCCGCTCGGCCCTGGCGCGCATGGCCGCACGGGTGCGCTCGCCGGTCTGCTCTCGCTCCAGCTCGGCGAACACCAGCAGCAGCTTGAGCATGGCCCTGCCCACCGCGTTCGAGGTGTCGAAGGTCTCGTTGAGCGAGACGAACTGGACCTGGTGCTCCTCGAAGAGTCGGTGAAGCTCGTAGAAGTCGGTCAGCGAGCGCGAGAGACGGTCGATGCGGGTGACCATCACCAGGTCGATGGCGCCCAACCTCACCAGATCCAGCATCTTCTGGAGCTGAGGGCGCTCCAGGTTCTTGCCAGACAAGCCTTCCTCTCGGAACACGCCGACGACCTGGTGGGGCCCAGCGCGACCGATGATGGCGCCGCGCAGGCGGGCTTCCTGGGTGTCCAGCGAGCCCTCGTCCTTGTTGGCCTGGTTGTCGGTGGAGACCCGGGTGTAGAGGGCCACACGGACGGCCTGGAGATCATGGGACATGGGTGCTCTCCTGAGCGAAACGGGGCGTCGATGACGCCCCTGGTACTTACCATAATGTCTGGTCGTGGTGGTCTCTTTCTTGCGGGTCCGGATCCCAGCTACTCCTCGACCTCACCACCACTGAGCGCATGGGCGTGAAGCACCCATGCCGTGACCTTCTGCCCGGTCCCCGGAACGGTGGGCCTCTTCGTCCGGCGGTCCTCGTACTTCTCCGCGATCAGGCCCATTCGGTCCAGATCCGCTGCGATGCTGTCGGCGTTCGGGATCACCTCATCTGCTCCCGCGAGATGCCGGCGCACCTGCTCGTGGGCGAGATCCTTGATGATGTAGACGATCCGCCGGTCGTCGGAGAACCATCCCACCAACTGGGGGCCATGATCATCGGGCTCCAGGGTGACCCGACGACCCGCCAGGAGGCTCCGGAGGCGGTCGAGGAACCACGGGCCGGGGGTACGCTCGGAGGATGTCCGGAGGTGGCCTGCCGACAACGCGGCCAGCCAGCACCACACATCGTCCCTCGTGATGGGAGGATCGAGCTGAATCTCCCTCAGCCAGCCTTCCAGTAGGTCGTACCCCGCCACGACCGACGCCACCGACCCCGCGACACGCGCTCGATTGGCGTCGCTCCCGAGCGAGGCCATCCCCCGCTCGATGAGGCGAGCCCGGTCGTCGCCCACCTCGTTGACCCACCCTGGGCGCTCCATCAGCCACTGGACGAAGGCTCTCGTCGCCCCCGAGAGGTGCGGCAGCAGATCCTGCACAAGACGCAGCGCTGACAGGTCGCAAACGGGATCGGGCACAGGCACGAGCAGGAGTCGAGCAAGCGCAGCTGCTCCTCGCAGCGCCACGTCCTCCCCCGTGAACAGGGCTGTCCCACGGAACGGGAAGGTCTCCAGCGGTCTCGATGAGGTGCCCAGGCGGCGCCGCGAGCTGCGATCCCAGAGTCTCTGAACCACGCTCTCGAAGATGGCCTTGTCATCGCCGCGAGCAGTGTCGGCCTTGACGTCATCCACGATCATCAGCGCTCCGCGGAACCAATGCCCCGCTTCCTCGATGGCCAGGGGCGTTGAGCCGAAGTTCACCAGGGCGTCCCCCGTACTGAAATTGCCAAAAAAACATTGGGCGATCCTGGCGTGTGACGTTTTACCCACCCCTGTCCTGCCCGACAGCCACGCCAGCAGCGCTGGGGTGCCCGGCTTCTGCGCCTCGATGACAGGGGCCACGACCGCCCAGGCCACGATACCCAGCATCGCGCCGACGAAGCGAGGCTCGGCCACCAGGCGGCACCATGCGGACATCAGGGTGCCGATCACCTCCCGGACCTCCCCGGCCTCCGACACCCCAAGGCCCAACCGACTCGCCGCTGTCCCCTGTGGCGGGCTGAATCTGGCGGCACCTGGTGGCAGCGGTGCGACGGTATCGGTGAAGGTCAGGCCGTCATCACTGAAGCCGAAGTCCGAGCTGAGGATGACCTCGACGGGGGAGCTTCTCGCCTGCCAGACTGCGAGCGCCGTGAGCAGGCTGCGCCGGTCGGCAACGAAGCGCACGCCGAGCTCTCGGGCGAGCCGATTGGACAGGCTCCGGCCGTCCGTGAGCACGGCCCCCTCCCAGGTGAACGGCTGCACCATCGCTCCGAGGTGGATCACGCCTTCGACGAAGCGCTCACCGCCCTGACGTATGTCTCGCTGGAATTCCACCCAGAAGTTGGCGTTCCTGCGCGGTCCGTTCTTACCCCAGGTCCAGGTGCCCTGCTCATCCACGTAGCCTGAGACGTCGCCAGCCTCCTCGCGCTGCACCAGCCCAGAGGGACTCGTGACCCCCAAGACCTGACAGCGTTTCTCCCTGGACGCCAGGTGCGGACAAGAGAAGCCCAACTCCACGATCTTGCGGCACCCTGGAGCCTCGTAGTGCTGGGAAATGGCGTAGTCGAGGCGCCTGTCGGTCTGCTCTACCGAGTAGCCCTCGTGGGGACGGCTCCACTCGTGGGCGAGCACCCGTCCCTCCGCCCCGCAGGTCGCGAGGACCTGGAGGAGAGCCTGCCAGAGCGGCTCCTGGAGGGTCGCCGACTGATCCCTCGCGTGCCGCACGAAGGCGCAGCTCTCAAGCAGTGACGCTAGCCTGTGCTTCTCGATCACCGGCTCCGGCGCCGCCTCGGATCGCCCTCTCACCTGCGTCGTCAACTTCCGCTTCCGCGGCCCTCTCCTGCTGTCCTCTATCGGGGGCTCCGCTCCCACAACGCCCAGCACCTCATCCAAGGAGTAGCGGCGGGTGTCATCCCCTTGGTCGAGGAAACGGCACTCGGGGAAGTCGGGGCCGTACCCGGGCTTGTAGTTGAAGGTGCCTGGCAGGCGCATCATGGCCGTGGAGCGCGCCACCGCCTTGTCACCGCCGAGCAACTGTGCGAGGCCCACGAGGGCAGCATCGACCTGGCTACGATCCGGCTGGAGCGGGACTGCCTCGTCGAGCAACCAGTAGAGGTGGCCTCGCTCCTCGCCGACGCCCGAGCGGATCACCCAGGAGGGGACCAGTCCGCGCCTCTCGCACACGGCCAGCGCCGTGGAGAGCGTGGGTCGCTGCCCATCCCTGTCCTTGTCGTCGATGTCCGCCCAGAGGCAGCGTGTTCTGACCAGCGTGGCGTGGTCACCCCCGGCACCTGACGAGCCTGGGGTGCGGGACACCGGCGAAACAAACACATGAAAGCCGGCCTTCTGGCAGTAGCCGAGAGCATCCTCAACGGATCGGTAGTGGTACTTTCGTGGGCCAGACACAGGCGCGTCACCTCCGAGCTGCTCATCAGCCCAGATCACGCGGTACTGGATGCGGCAGCCATCCACCAACACGTCGTTCGTGAAGAGCCCTCGAAGAAAGCGCTCTCGATCACTCATCGCCGTTCTCCCTCGGGCGCTCCGCACCCTCGCTGGATGCTGCCCGCACCGCGCCGATGGCCAGCAGGTGGGCGATGCTGTTCATCGTCTGGCGCTGGTCGGGGCTTTTCTGGGAGCCCGGAGCGTCAGCGTGCCCTCCTCCGGGCGCACCTCTCCTGCCCCGCTTGCTGCGCGGTTTCATCGTCACACCTCGGGGGGTGGTCAGGCGGCTGGCGGCCGCGCCGGCTCGGCTTGCTCGAAGAAGGAGTCCAGGGGCGCCCGGAGCGCTCGTGCCAAGAACTGCAGGTCCGTGGCAGTGGGCTCCACCGCGCCGGTCTCCCAGCGGTTGATCATGGCGCGGCAGCGTCGGTGGCCCAGCAGGATCAGCTCGTTGTGGAGCTGCGAGCGGGTGAGGTTTCGGCGCAGTCGGAACATCATGAGTCGTGTCGGCGAGAACATGGTCTTTCTCCGCGAGCCGTATTCATAAGCGTGGAGTACACCCTTGGTGCCCTGCGGGCGTTCCGCTTCTTCCAGGACGCAGGCCCGGAATCAAACTATGCGCTTCGTTCCTACGAATACACCAGGCGCCACTCCCGCCATAGCGTTCGAGCGGCCTCAACTGGTGATCGTGGAACCTCCTCAGCCCTACGGGCTGCACCTGGGACACTTCATGGGCGACAGGGGCTTCCCCTGGGAGGTCACGCTGTTCTGGACTCGCTGGGAGGCGACCGCGAAGGACAGCCCCCAGGGCGTCTGGGGTTGCCCATCACTTCGGCTCTGGCCCTGCCCCTGGCCCCGACTCGACGAGAACCGGATCGAGCGAGAGGTCGCAGCGGTTCTCGAAGAAGGCAAGTCCACCAGGAACAGGCCGCCGCGCTTCCGCTGGAAGAGCACCTGCATCCTTCGGGGCTGGGAAGCCGATCCATTCCCGATGGAAAGCCAACCTGGGCAGGACGTGCCCCCTTCCGCGATCTGGTTCCTCACCGAAGCACTCCTCATCGATCTCCGCAGGCAGTTCAGCGAGCCTGCAACAGGAGGTCCAGAAACGCTCTTCCTCGGGCGACTCCGTGCGTCAGCGCCCTGGCTCTTCTCGATCTCTGGAGACCTGGCGAGCGCCGCGGCCGCGAAGCTGCTCCTGCCGCGAGCCACCCCCTGGAATGAGGTTCTAGCAGCCCTCGCGGCCGCAGAGGCGGACACGCAAGGTAGGAGCAGGCCCTGGTACTCCGGCTTCCCTAAAAATAGAGCGACCTTGAGCCGTGTCCAGGTTGCGAAGTATGCCGCCTACGACCATCTTTTAGGCTGCTTCGAACGCCGAGGGCGCATTGTCCTGGCCTACCTGCATGGGCAGTGTCCGGCGAGGAGCCCGATGTCCCAGGACAGCATTGCCAAGGGGTTCAGTGCCTACAAGGCCACCCTCGAAGAGGATCTGGTGAAGCCTGTTCTCGTTCCGCTGCATGAGGGAGGACGCTGGGAGCCCGAACGCATGCCCAACCCCATCGATGCCGCGATGGGATGGCTGCGCGATCCCATCGCCTCTGTAGCCTTTCGGCGTGTCTTCGGGTCACGCACCACCAGGCTGGCCTTCTGGCGCCATGGGGAATCCCAGTGTGCCGCCCAGGTGCGAAACCCACGAGATCTCGATGCAGCACTTCGCGCGCTGACCCTCGTTCCGGTCGCCGATGATCGGGGCGGAGCCTACGCAGAACCCGCCGGTAGCCTCCTACTCAGGGTCCGGTAGGCCAATGTCAAGGAGAGGCGGCGCGTGCGTCTGGTAGGACCGGCACCTCATGGTTCCCCGGTGGTAGGAACACCGCGAGTCTCTGGTAGGAGCTGGGCAGCGGCTGGCAAGAAGATGGGTAGACACTGGTTAGGCGCTGGGTAGACGCTGGGTAGACGCCTGGTAACAAGCGTCGGTTAGAAGATGCTAATGATAGAAGCCTAATAATCGTCGCCTGTGGTTAGAGCCGTGGGGGCGTACCCGATAGATGTAGGGGGGCAGCTCCCCGAGGAGGATCCATGCTCCCCGCACCAGGCCAGATCGTCCACGTCCGCTCCCGCCAGTACCTGGTGGAGGAGGTCACGCGCCCCATCGAGCTCCGCAAGGGCGAGTGCTCCCTGGTCCGCATGGCCTGCCTGGAGGACGACGCCCAGGGCGAGCCGCTGGAGGTGCTCTGGGAGCGCGAGGTCGACGCCGAGATCAGGAGCGGCCTCGCCTGGAGCGAGGTGGCCGGGCACGGCTTCGACCCCTCCGAGACCTTCTCGGCCTACCTGCACACCCTGCGCTGGAACTGCGTCACCTCCACGGACTCCAGGCTGCTGCAGGCCCCGTTCCGGGCCGGCATCGACATCAAGACCTACCAGCTCGAACCCCTGCGCAAGGCTCTGCTCCTGCCGCGGGTGAACCTCTTCATCGCCGACGATGTCGGCCTGGGCAAGACCATCGAGGCTGGGCTCATCGTGCGCGAGTTGCTGCAACGGCAGAAGGTCCGGCGCATCGTGGTGGCCGCGCCGCCGTCCATCGTGCCCCAGTGGCGGGAGGAGCTGGAGGGCCGCTTCGGCCTCACCTTCGTGGTCATGGACCGGGCCTTCGTGGAGAAGGTGCGCCGGGAGCGGGGCTGGGCCACCAACCCCTGGTCCACCCACAGCCGCTTCGTGATCTCCCACGCCCTGCTGCGCGACGAGACCTACGCCATGCCGCTGCGGGACTGGCTGGACACCTTCGCGGGCGCGGCGTCCATGCTGATCCTCGACGAGGCCCACCACGCCGCCCCGGCCAGCGGTGCCCGCTACGCCATCGACTCGCGCTTCACGCGGGTGGTGCGCGACGTGGCCAGCCGGTTCGAGCACCGCCTGTTCCTCTCGGCCACCCCCCACAACGGCCACACCAACAGCTTCTCCGCCCTGCTGGAGATCCTCGACCCCCAGCGCTTCACCCGCGGCGTCCCCATCGCCTCGGCCGCGCAGCTCGACGCCGTGATGGTGCGGCGGCTCAAGGAGGATCTGCGGGAGATTGGCAACACCTTCCCGATCCGCAAGGTCCGGCAGTGGGACATCGACGGCTTGCCCCCCGACGCCCCCGAGCTGCGCCTGGCCGAGCTGCTGGCGCGCTACCGCGCCCTGCGGGAGACGCGCCTGGCGGAGGCGACCCGCTCCACCCGGAACGCCTCCGCCCTCGTGCACCTCTCGCTCCAGAAGCGGCTCCTCTCCTCCATCGAGGCCTTCGCCTGCACCCTGCGCGTGCATCGGCGCGCGGTGGACCGCCAGCACGCGCGCTTGCTGGCCGAGGGCGCCGCCGCCCCAGTAGCCGCCTCCCTTGCCCAGCTCTCGCTCCTGGGAGAATCCCCCGACAGCGATGACGACCGCGCCGAGGAGGCCGAGGATCGCGTCCAGGCGGAGGAGGACGCCGCCATGGAGGCCGCCACGGCGTCGAGCACTCCGACGACCGCCGCGCTGCTGGAGCGGGAGATCGCGTTGCTGGACGAGATGGAGCGCATAGCCGAGGCGCACCGCTGCGAACCAGACCCGCGCATCCAGAGGCTGGTGGACTGGATCCGCGAGTTCCAGTGCCCCGGCCTGCCCGCGCTCGGCAGCCGGGAGCGCGCCCCCGCGGCCTGGTTGCCGGTCCGCGTGATCCTCTTCACCGAGTACGCCGACACGAAGCGCTACCTCGAGCAGCAGCTCCGGGCGGCGATCGCCGGCACCGACCGCGCCGAGCAGCGGCTGGCGACCTTCCACGGGGGCATGGGCGACAACAGCCGCGAGGCGGTCAAGGCCGCCTTCAACGCCGATCCCGCCACCCACCCCCTGCGCATCCTCGTCTGCACCGACGCCGCGCGTGAGGGCGTCAACCTCCAGAACCACTGCGCCGACCTGTTCCACTTCGACGTGCCCTGGAACCCGAGCCGCATGGAGCAGCGCAACGGGCGCATCGACCGCACCCTCCAGCGGGCGAAGACGGTCTACTGCCACTACTTCCTGTTCCACCAGCGGCCCGAGGATCGCGTCCTGCAGGCGCTCGTGCGCAAGACCGGGATCATCCGCAAGGAGCTCGGCAGCCTGGCCCCGGTGCTCGAAGCCCGACTGACCGTGATGCTGCAAGGCGGGATCGGGCATGACCGCGTGGACGAGCTGGCCCGCGCGATCGACCAGGCGCGTCTGGAAGAGGAGACCACCCAGCGGGTCGCCCTGGAGCTGGAGGCCGCGCGCGAGCGCCAGGCGGCGCTGCAGCAGAGCCTCGACCGGCTCAGGGGTCAGCTCCAGCGCTCCGAGCAGTTCATCAACTACAACGTGGGTCAACTCCAGCAGGCGTTGGACGTGGGCCTGCGGCTTCACGGCGCGGAACCCCTGAAAGCCGACCCCAGCCGCGAGGGGGCTTGGCGCTTCCCCACCCTCGACGCCGACCGTGGCGCCACATCCTCCTGGGCGCCGACCCTCGACGCCCTGCGCGTGCCGCGCAAGCGCGATCAGAAGCCCTGGGAGTGGAGGCACGAAGCCCCGCTGCGCCCCATCATCTTCGCGGACCCTGGCTTCCTCGACGAGTCGGCGGTCCACCTGCACCTGGAGCACCGCCTCGTGCGGCGACTCCTGGGCGGATTCCTTGCGCAGGGCTTCGTCCACCACGACCTCTCGCGCGCCTGCGTGGGCACGAGCCGCGATCCCATCCCCCGCGTCGTGCTGCTGGGACGGCTCTCCCTGTACGGGGCGGGGGCGTCGCGCCTGCACGACGAGGTGATCCCCATCGCAGCGCGCTGGAGGGAGCCGCAGACGCGGGCCGTGCCGCTCGCCCCCTTCGCCGAGCGCGGCGAGGCCACCACCCTGGACCTGCTGGAGAGCGCCCTGCACGCGCCCCGCGAGGTGCCCGAGGCGATCTCGCGCGCCATGCTGGGCGCCATCGCCCGCGATGTGGAGGAGCTGCGACCCCACCTGGAGGAACGCGCCGCTCAGTGCGAGGCCAAGGCCCGGGCCGCGCTTTGCACCCGCGGGCAGGCCGAAGCCAAGGCCATGACGAGCATCCTGGAAGCCCAGCGCAAGCGCATCGAGCAGCGGGTGGCCGAGTTTCCGCCCGAGCAGCTCCACCTGCCGTTCAAGGACCAACGCCGGGAGACGGAACGCCGCCAGCAGGTCTCCGAGCACCGCCGCTGGCGCGAGCGGCTCGCCCAGATCCCAAGGGAACTGGAGACCGAACCCGCCCGCATCCGGGCCACCTACGAAGTCGTCGCGCGGCGCGTCGAGCCCGTGGGCGTGGTCTACCTCTGGCCGGTGACGGGGTGACCCATGACAGATGAAGCCTCCCTCGGACTTGAAGCCGCCCTCGGCCACCGCTTCCGTGACCCGGCCCTCCTCCAACTCGCGTTGACCCACCGGACGTGGGTGGAGGAGCAATACCCGGGCGGAAAAACCACCGATCACCTCTCCAACCAGCGACTGGAGTTCCTGGGCGACGCTTTCCTGAACTACGTGGTGGGACGCTGGCTCTACGAGCGCCTTCCCCTCGCCCGCGAGGGAGTCCTCACGGGGATCCGCGCCGCGCTCGTCGAGGAGAAGGTGCTGATCCGCTACACCGACCGGATCGGGCTCAGCGACCGCGATCTGCTGCTGGGCCGAGGAGAGCGGCTCACAGCCTGTACGAACGTGCGACTGTTCGCCGACACCTTCGAAGCCCTCGTCGGCGCCCTGCTGCTGGACGGGGGGGCCGAAGTGGCCGCCGAGTTCGTGCTCTCCCTCCTCCCCGACGAGTTGCCGGCCCCTGCAGCGAGCGGGGATCCCATCTCCGTGCTGAACGAGCACTGCCAGAAAAACCACGGAGGGGTTCTGCCCACCCTGAGCGATTCCCGGGAAGGCTCCTCGAACATGCCGACGTGGACCGTCACCGTCGAGGTGGACGGTCTCGCTGCACAGGGGACCGGCCGGAATAAGCAGGACGCCCGGCGCTGCGCGAGCCGCGAGCTGCTGGCGATGCTCGGAGTCCCCGGTTGGAGCAGCGAGGGGTCTGACACATGATGAGCGCCGCCAGAGTCGAGGGGCACCGCAGATGAGCCCCATCGATCCGCAGATCCTGCGCCACCTCGCTTGGCTGACCCCGCTGGAGCGCTTCGGCCTGGTGGTCTCGCCCCACGCCTTGCTCAAGGCGCAGGCCTACGTCCAGGGCGATGTCCTGCCGCTGCACCGGGCCTTCGTGGACCTGCTGCGCCGCGAGGAGGGGGAGGACGGCCGCGAGCGCGTGTTCCTGAACGACTTCCCCCGCTTCACCAGGGAGATCCTTGGCTGGCGGCCGCTCGACCTCGCCGGGGCGGAGGGCGGGCCGACGCTGCCCGAGGAGCTGGAGGCGCCCACCCCCGGCTACGCGCCCATCCGGCCGAGCTACGCCGTGCCCGATCCCGACGGTGGCTGGCTGCTGCTGGTCCAGGTGCTCCCCGCGGGGAGCGGCTTCGATGCCCGCGGCCCCGCCGTGGACGGCGCCTGGGACGTGGAGCCGCAGATCAGGATGGAGCGCCTGCTGCGGGAGACCGGCGTCCCCATCGGCCTGCTGTGCGACGGCGCGGCGCTGCGGCTGGTCTACGCGCCCAGCGGCGAGAACTCCGGCCACCTCACCTTTCCCCTGATCTATCTGGCCTCCGTCGGTGGTCGGTTGGCGTTCTCCGCCCTCCACATGCTGCTCTCGGCCGAGCGCCTGTTCCTGCTGCCGGACGACCAGCGCCTGCCGTGGATACTCAAGGAGAGCCGGCGCTACCAGAACGACGTCACCGTGCGGCTGGCCGAGCAGGTCCAGGGGGCCATGCACGATCTTCTGGCCGGGTTCGAGGCTGCCGACCAGGCCACCCACGGCCGGCTCCTGGGCCAGGCCCTGCACGAGGATCGCGACCACGTCTACGGTGGGCTGCTCACCACGCTCATGCGGCTGGTGTTCGTGCTCTACGCCGAGGAGAACCGGCTGCTGCCCCAAGATCCGGTGTTCGTGCAGCACTACTCCGTGCTCGGCCTCTTCGCGCAGCTCTCCGAGGACGAGCCGCTGAACACGGACACGATGGACCAGCGCTACGGCGGCTGGGCCCGGCTGCTCACCCTGTTCCGGCTCCTGTACGACGGCGGCGGCCATGGCCCGACCTGGGTGCCCGCCCGCGCCGGCCGCTTGTTCGATCCCGACGCCTACCCCTTCCTGGAAGGGCGCCCGCTCTACTCCCACCGGCAGGGGAGCGCGCGTCTCGATCCGCCCCGCGTGAGCGACGGCGTCCTATTACGCGTGCTGCGCGCCCTCCTGGTCCTGGACAGCGAGCGCCTGTCCTACCGGTCGCTGAACGTGGAGAAGATCGGCAGCGTGTACGAGGCCATGATGGGCTTCACGCTGCAGGTGGCCCACGGTCCCTCGGTCGCCCTGGGCAAGGACCGCGTGGTGGTCGACCTGGCCGAACTCCTCGCCCAGCCCCCGGCGAAGCGGGCGGCCTGGCTGGCGGCCCAGGGTGGGGGGAAGCTCTCCGGAGCGGCGGCGCAGGCGCTCAAGAGCGCTGGCAACCCCGAGGAGGTGGTCGCGGCCCTCGGGCGCCGACTGAGCGACAAGCAGCGCGGCCAGATGCCGGCCGGCAGCCTCTACCTGCAGCCCTCCGACGAACGACGGCGGTCGGGCACCCACTACACACCCGAAGACCTGGCCCGCGGCGTCGTGGAGCACACCCTCGACCCGGTGCTCGCCCGCCTGGGCGATGCCCCCCAGCCCGACCATATCCTCGCGCTGAAGGTCTGTGACCCCGCCATGGGCTCCGGGGCCTTCCTGGTGGCCGCCTGCCGCCACCTGGCCGACAAGCTCCTTGTGGCCTGGCAGCGCCACGGCCTGCCGCCCATCCCCCCCGACGAGGATCCCCTGCTCCATGCGCGGCGCACGGTCGCCCAGAGCTGCCTGTACGGCGTGGACAAGAACCCCTTCGCCGTCGATCTGGCCAAGCTCTCCCTGTGGCTCTTCACCCTGGCCCGCGAGCACCCCTTCAGCTTCGTGGACCACGCCCTGCGCTGCGGCGACTCCCTGGTGGGCCACGACCGTTGGCAGGTGGCCACCTTCGACCCCGTAGGGCAGCGGCCCCAGGATCCCCAGATCCGCCTCTTCGCGCAGCGCGTCACCCAGGCGGTGGACCTCGCGATGGAGCGGCGCAGGAGCATCACGGCGCTGGGAGATCTGGCCGACGAGGCCCGCAAGTGGGAGCTGTTGGCCGAGGCTGAGCAGGCCATGGACGACGTGCGCCTGGTGGGCGACTGCCTGGTGGCCGCCTTCTTCGGTGCCTCCAAGGATCAAGGGCGGAGGGACCTGCGCCTGGCCCACCGGGCCCGCCTGGAGGCCTGGATCGCGCTCTCCGACGCCGAGCGGCGCGAGGCCATCCGCGACGACCTCGTGCTCCCCCTGCGCGCGGGCGACGGGGACCAGCCACGGCTGGTGCCCTTCCACTGGCAGGTGGAGTTCCCCGAGGTGTTCGAGCGCCCGCATCCGGGCTTCGACGCCATCGTGGGCAATCCCCCCTTCGCCGGCAAGAACACGCTCGGGGCCGGGCACCGCGCGGGCTACCTCGACTGGCTCAAGTCGGTCCACCCCCAGAGCCACGGCAACAGCGACCTGGTGGCCCACTTCTTCCGGCGCGCGTTCGGGCTGCTTCGGGAAGGCGGCTGCTTCGGCCTGGTTGCCACCAACACCATCGCCCAGGGCGACACCCGCGCGACGGGTCTGCGCTGGATCTGCACCCACGACGGCGACATCTACCGGGCCCAGAAGCGCTACAAGTGGCCCGGCCGGGCGGCCGTGGTGGTCAGCGTGGTCCACGTCCACAAGGGGAGGTGGGCCGGGGTGCGGGTGCTGGACTGCAGGGAGGTGGACGAGATCACGGCCTTCCTGTTCCATACGGGGGGGCATGAGGATCCGGCGATGCTTACGGCGAACAAGGGGAAGAGCTTCATCGGGAATTTCATCAATGGGCCGGGATTCACCTTCGATGACAAGGTCAATGGGGCCTCTTCGATCCAGATACTGGAAGAGCTTCTTGAGACAGAGCCATCCTGCAGAGAAGTCGTTTTTCCTTACATCGGTGGGGAGGAAGTCCTCACGGATCCCCGAGCGACCTACCGGCGGTGGTGCATCAACTTTCATGACAGACTCGAAGAGGAGTGCCGTAAGCGCTGGCCCTCACTGATGCAGATCCTTGAGCGACTCGTTCGGCCGAAGAGGAACTCAGACAAACGCGCTTCATACATGCACTTCTGGTGGCAGCATGCAGAGAAGCGGCCCGAACTCCAGTCCCGCAAGGCCAGACTTGAAAGGACGCTGTTTCACCCCAATCTCGCCGAGCACTCCTGTTTTGTTTTTCTTCCTTCGACCTGGATTGTAGCCGCTCCACACAACGTGTTCCTGTTTGAGGAGCAGCAGGCCTTCACAGTGCTTCAGTCAAGGATTCACGAGTTGTGGGTGAGATTCTTCGGGTCTTCCAAAGAAGACCGCCTTCGGTACACCCCCTCCGACTGCTTCGAGACCTTCCCCTTCCCCCCCGACTGGCAGGCCTCCCCCACCCTCGAAGCCGCGGGCCAGGCCTACTACGAGTTCCGCGCCGCCCTGATGGTCCGCAACGACGAGGGCCTCACCATCACCTACAACCGCTTCCACAACCCCTCCGAACGCCACCACCCCGACATCCAGAGGCTCCATGAGCTGCACGCTGCCATGGACCGGGCTGTGCTGGAGGCCTACGGCTGGAGCGACATCCCCCCTGGCTGCGAGTTTCTGCCGAACTACGAGGAGGGGGACGAGGATGACGACGGGCGCCCGAAGAAGAAACACTGGCGCTACCGCTGGCCCGATGACGTGCGCGACGAAATCTTGATGCGACTGATCGCCCTGAACCGGGAGCGAGCCCTCCAGGAGAAGGCCGGGGGTAAGACCGCTGCGCCGAAGAATCCCACCCCGGCGGCCACCAAGGCATCCAGGCCGAAGGCCACTGGCAAGGCCCGCTCGCGCAAGCCGCCTCCGCCGGGTACGCCTCTCACCCTGTTCGGCGGCGACAAGGAGCCCAGATGAATCGCGAGCAGCTTCTTGTGCGCCTCGAAGGCGTCGAGTGGCAGGACTTCGAGGTCAAGGCCGCGGCCGGCGGCGTGCCCCGCGACGCCCTGCGCACCGTCTGCGCCTTCGCCAACAGCGGCGGCGGCTGGCTCGTGCTGGGGGTCTCCGAGCGGGAAGGAGGCTTCGAGGTGACCGGCATCTCCGACCTGGACAGCCAGCAGAACGACCTGCTGGGTGCCTGCCGCTCCCCCGAGAAGTTCCATCGCCCGCCCCGCGTCCTGCCCCGCGCCCTGCGCATCGGGGGATCGCTGGGTGCTCTGCCTCTACGTCCAGGAAGCCAGCCGGCTGGACAAGCCCGTGCGCGTGCGCGTGAAGGGCGCCTGGGAGTGCTACGTGCGCGTCGGCTCCGGGGACCACCACTGCACCCCCGAGGAGGAGGCCCGCTTCCTGCGCGACGCCTCCCTGGAACGCTTCGACCAGACGCCCTGCCACGGCGTGGGCCCCGACGACCTGGACCCCGACTCCGCCCGCTGGCTCCAGGGCTTGCTCTCCCTCCGCCGGCCCGAGTCCGACACCGCCGCGGACCTGGGCACCTGGCTGCGGGCCATGGGCCTCGCGCAGCCCGACGGCACCCTCACCCACGCCGCCGCCCTGCTGCTCGGCCGCGAGCCCGTGATCGCCCGCCTCAAGCCGGGCGGCCTGGCCGACCTGCGCCTTATGTCCACCCCCGCCGCCGACGGCCTTCCCGCCCACCGCTGGGACGACCGCCTGCTCTGCGAGGGCAACGTGGTCCAGGCCCTGCGGACCCTCTTCGAGCGCCTGCATCGCCTCTGCCCCCAGCCCTTCGCCCTGGAGCCCGGCAGCCCCCACCGCCGCGCCCGCGCCCCCGAGGAGGACGCCCTGCGCGAGGCCCTGGTCAACCTCGTGGCCCACCAGGACTACGCCGACCCCAGCCGCACCGCCACCATCCTCTGGTGGCAGGACCAGGTCTCCTTCGGCAACCCCGGCGACTCCTTCGTCCCCGCCGAGCTGCTGTGGCAGGGCGGCTACAGCGAGCCTCGCAACCCCCTGCTCGCCCGCATCCTGCGCCAGGCCGGCCTCGCCGAGCAAGCCGGCACCGGCCTGCCCGACATCCACCGCCTCTGGACCGGCGCTGGCCACCCCGCGCCCATCATCGCCAACGAACCCGACCGCAAGCGCTTCGAGGTGGTGTTCACCTGGAACACCGCCACTGGCGGTGTAAATGGCGGTGTAAATGGCGGTGTAAACGAGGGTGACCCCAGCGCGGACGAAACCACCCTCGACGAGCGCCTCCTGGCCCTGATCGCGGCCCAGCCCGGCCAGCGCGCCCCCGCCCTGGCTCAGGCGCTGGAAGAGCCCCAGCGGACCGTCGAGCGCGCCCTGCGCCGGCTGCGCGAGCGCGGGCTGGTGGTGTTCGAGGGGGCGGCGAGGACGGGGGGGTATGTGGGGACGCGGGAGCCGGGAGATCGGGGGATTGTGGAATGACCGCCCGGGAGGTGTCCTGATGCCCTTCGACGTGTCCTTGTTCGGGGGGAAAGTCCGCGGCTACCGCGAGCAGTTCAAGATGGACTTGGCGGGCCTGGCGCGGCGGAGCGGCATCCCGGCGCGGGAACTCGACAACCTGGAGAATGGCCTCAGGCAGCCCACCGGCGACGAGGTGCTGATCCTGGCCGACTGTTTCCTGCTGAGCGACTTCCGGTTCTTGATCTCTGACGAGACCACGGCACCTTACAAGCAGACCAGGGAACTGTTCAGAACGTTCGACAGCGAGCTGGGACAACAGGACCGCTGGGCCATCCAGGAGTTTCTCTACTTGTGCGAGTGCGAGGAGGAGCTGGAGCAGCTCACCGGTACGGTGCGGCGCAGGGCCAGACCATTCCAGTTCAAGCCGCGAGGTACCTTCCACAAAGGCCATGGGGAGCAGGGTGCCAGGGCGCTACGGCAGCACCTCGATCTGGATGCCCAGGTGGTCTCTACCGACATCTTCGCCTACATCCGGCGTCTCGGGATCCACTGCTTCCGCAGGCGGCTCCAGAACTCCGCCATCAGCGGCATGTTCATCCGCCATCCCACCGCTGGGAAGTGCATCCTCGTGAACTACCAGGAGGATGTCTACCGCCAGCGCTTCACCGCGGGCCACGAGCTCGCCCACGCCATCTTCGACGCGGAGCGCGACTTCGTGGTCTCGTTCCACGACGAGAAGAAGTGGTGCCGCGACAGGCTGGTCGAGATCAGAGCCAATACCTTCTCGAGTCGCTTCCTCATGCCTCCCGAGTCGCTGGTCCTGCTTCCGAGGACCCGTTGGGATGAGCACCAGGTCCATCATTGGTGCCACCAATTCAGAGTGAACCGGACCACGCTGCTGATCGCCCTCAAGGAAGCTGACCTCATCACCTCCACCGAGTTTGATGCACTGAGAACCAGCGTCAGAGCCGTGCCACAGGTCGAGAAGCCTGACCCAGAGCTTGGCGGGGGGCTCTCGCCGGCCGAACGAACCCGAAAGGCAGAGCTGATCGAGCGGGGCTTGACCCACGGCTACGTCTCGCTCGCCCTGGACGCTCACGACCAGGGGCAAATCAGTCTTGGCCGGCTGGCAGAGGTGTTGAGAATACCAGAGCGAGAGCTGACTGACCTCGCATCGCTCTACGGCAGGAAGATCCAATGAGCGGCGTGTGCATCGATGTTCGGCGCTTCGTCCTTGAAAACGTCGCCGACACCTGCGCGGTGTGGAACGTGCTCTCTTCCCTGACGCTGTACGCAGCCGCGCGAGCTGCGAGCTGTCGGTTCCGCATCACGGCGTACGTCGAATACGAGTGCCTGAGGGACAGGAGCCAGCGGGAGGAAGGCGACGAGGAGATCCTGCAGAGGTTCCGCGCTTGGAGGCAGGAAGGGCTCTGGCCGGTCCACAGCCTGGAGGTGGATGACCTCTTCGACATCGAGCTGCTGGAGCAGAGGAGGCGCCTCGGCAAAGGAGAGCTCTCGTCCATGGTGCTGGCCAGGAAGCTCGGCGCCGCCGTGCTTACGGATGACCAGAAGGGCCGACGGCTGGCGGAATGCTACCTCGGCAGCCCCAGGCTGGTTCAGACCACGCCCCACCTGTTCGGCTGGCTCTTGTTCGAAGGCCGGCTAGCGGATTCCGACAAGGACGCGGTTATCAAAGAGCACAACAAGGTCGGGCGCCCCCTGGAGCCGTTCTTTGAGCGGATCTTCATGAAAGCTCTGGAGATGAAGCTGGCAACGAGGACCGGGATGTGCCCTCCACCATGACCTCGGTGGCAGGAGACAGCGATAACGCAAGTGCCAGCCTCACTCTCGACGGAGAACCCATCTCTGCCCATCCCAGATCACCGCAGCCGAGATGTCCACGTGGATGAGGTTGTTCTCAGCCGGATCTGGCCAGACTGCGCGCACCAAGGTCCAGGGTATCGTCAAGGGCCGCCCGCGGGGTATCGTGATCACCCGATGTGGCACGTTCACCCCACCCTGCGTGGGACGTGAGACGAATGGCATCCTCATCTCGTCCATCTTGAGCTGGACACCGTGCTCATCCAGGTTGTCGATGTTCCCGTGGTTCCGGTCGGATGCAGAGAGTCCAACAGACTGCCCGCTGCCGAGGCCGGCTACGCTTCCCGCAAACCGAGCCCTGCAACGGCCTGCCTGCAACAGGTTGCGGAGTGTGGTGCGGACCTCTGGTTCGGAAGAAAGCGCGTGGAGTGCAACAACCTGACTTCGTAGATCCTCGTTCTGACGGGTTAGACGCGCCAACTCCTCAACGACCAGGGGGCCGGGAACCTGGTCACCGCGGAGCCAGCCGGGGCGTGGCCGTCGGGCGTCCTCATCATCAGCGATGTGCTTCGGAAGAGCCGCTGCCACCTTGGCAGAGAGATCCTCGATGCCGCCCCAGGTAGCGCACAGGTGGTTGCCTCTCACCAGTTCCTTGAAGTCCTGGAGACGGCGAAGTGCGCCCGGTTCTCTCTCAGCCTTGTCGCTCGTGATGGCGTTGTCTGCGCGGAGGAAGGGCAGCACGGGGATGCCCCTCTCGACAGCGTAGTGGTACTCCGCCTCGGTCCAGGAGACACCATCTGGGCGAGTTGACCCGTACCGCCCCGCGAGGAGCAAAATGTAGTAGTCCGACTGGTCGATCACGCGAGTGATGGTCTCCCAGCCCCGGTCGTTCGCGGCTGAGAAATTCTCCATGCCGGCAGGAATGTGCCGTAGTTCCAGCACGGTCCATGTGACCCTCTCCCTGGCCTCCCTGAGGTCAGCGAAGGTCGACGAGATGAAGACCTGGTACTTAGGGCGCATACGATCCATGGAATTCGGTGCCTCTTGGATACAGCTTGGGAGGAGGGGACTGGGGGCGGAATAGCCTCAGGGCCTGTCGTGTCTGCCGGCGTACCCGTGCTTCTCGTCTCGAAGAAAGGCCCCCGTCATCCGCTCAAGCTCGCCGCCTACGGTGAGGACTCCGATCACATTCCCGATCTCGGCCTCCACGGCGCTGAACTGTTCCTCGGTACCGCTCACGCCACGCAGCACCTCCGCCAGTGGCCGCCGGAGATGGATGGGATGCCATCGGTTCACGGGCTGCATGGCTAGGTGGTCAACGAACTCGTAGTCTCCGGAGCCTGCCGCGAGTCGATCACGGAGCGCGGCGAACTCGGGATGTCGCACGATCTCCTCCCAGGTCGGTTGACCAGGATGGAGGTGGACATCGACCACGAGCGAGAAGTCAGGGCCCAGTTCGGGTTTCGAGAGTCCAACGAGATGATCCCGGCCATCGAGCATCACTCCCACGAAGACCCCCGGGCGCCAGGCTCGCCAGGATGGGAAGTCCAGCCCCAGCCTCCCCCACCTGGTCCCGTAGACAAAAGGAGCCTTCAAGGTGTCGGAGAGCCCGAGCGCTCGGTAGAGCGGCCGCAGCGCTTCGAGGTCCAACACGCCGGGGAGCCGCTCGAAGAGCGCTGTCAATGACGGTTCCAGCGTGCGTCCTGTGAGGTAGCCGGCGATGGCCTCCCGGGTCACCAGCGGGAGGGGGCCAAGGCCGTCGGTGTCCAGGAAGTCCACGAACTGCTGCACCATGTCGATCCCCACGGGTTCGTTCTTCCGGCTTCGCAGGAAGTTTACCACTTCCGCCCAGGTCAGGGCGAAATCCGGGTCCTGCTCATGCTGCCGGCGCGAAGCTGTGACGAGGACCACCTTGAAGCGGCCCGGCCATCGCTGTTCGCCCAGGCGTCGGTACTTTTGGAGCTGCCCGGAGCTCAGAGGAGCCCACCGTTTGTGCTCGACGAGCAGCGTGTTGGTGGAGCACAGCCCGACGAGGTCCACGAACCCCCGCTCGCCTTCACCGGGAAGGTAGACCTGGGTCTGCCACGTCGGTGTCACCTCGGGGAGAGGCCACCCTGCCCGAGTCGCCAGCCAGCGTGCGTAGGTGAGCCCCAGGCCTGGCTCGTTCTGGAGGAGCCAAGCGAAGGCCTCTGTGAGGTAGTCCTCCCGCGGGTCAAGCCCCTGCGTGGCGACCTGCTTTCGCAGGGACAGGAACAAGTTCGTGGCCATCGGCGAATCTCCCGCTCAAGCCGTAGCGTGGTGCGCGACCGGAGCCCAGGTTGACCATGCAGGGTCCGGCACGTTGGCCTGCCCGACCGCAGCCCGAGGGGATACCTCACTCAAGGTGGCGGAGGACTCGCCTGGCCTTCACCCCCGAGCGACGACCTTCCCCGGCGGCCAGTGCGAGGTCCAGAACGTTGAAGGAAACCCCCGAGACCGTTGCGGTGAACCTGCTCCACGAGATCCTGGCGAACAGGCCGCCGGTGCGGGAGTGGATCGAGGAACAGCTCATCCGGCGGAGGATCCCGGAGAACCAGCACCTCGACTACAAGGGCGGGAAAATCACATCGGACAAGAACAGCGACGGCGTCCGCCAGGCCATCGCCGGCATGGCGAACGCCGAGGGCGGCGTCATCGTCTTCGGTGTGAACGGCGGCGATGCGGGAGAAAAGGAGGAGCGGTGGTCGGTCTCCGCCTGCTCACCGGTCGGCAAGCTCCCCGCCGACGAGTGGCTGAAAGCCTGCCTCGAACCGCTGCGGGCCTTCCTCCATCCTCAGCCGGTTTTTCACCCCCTGGACGATGGCGAGATCGTCCTCGTCGGCGTCCCCCGCGCCACCAACCTGGTGCCCTGCCCAGGCGGGCGGGACGGGCTCATCTACTACCTTCGCTTCTACGACCAGACACTCCAGACGCCCCCCTACCTCATCGCCGATCTCGTCCTGGGGAGGCGCCAGCGGCCTCGGTTCCAGGTCCAGATCGAGGAGCCGAGGGTATCGAGTGGGAGAAACCGCCATTTCCACGTGATTGGTGAAGACGCGGTGAAGCCGTGGTGGCTGCTCGATTTCCAGCTCCGCATCGAGAACGCGGGGATGATCTGGGCGGGGGGCTTGACCTGCGGCGTGGTGGCCTACTCCACGGCAGATGACAGGGAAGCCCTTCCGCTGACCGCGCCCATCGAGGAGGCGGTGTACTACCACCCCTACGATGGCAGGGAGGTCCGATACAAGCGTGGCCCGGCCATGGCCGATCTGCCTCCACTCGACACGACCCGCTCTCACCCCTTCTCCTTCTCCGCCTGGGGCCTCTCGGCCATCGAACAGAAGAGAAGGAGCGTGGCCCAGCAGTGGGCGGAAGCAGAAGCTCGCGGGAATGGCGGCTGGAGATCTCCTGGGCGAGGTCCGGGAGGCGGCATCCGCTGCACCTGGCTCGGTGCCCTCTTCATTACCTGCCGAGGCTATCTGCCGAGCTGGTTCCAGATCGAGATCGAGTACAACGAGATCGAGCAGGTCATCCGAACTGAAGCGATAGAGGTCGCCACCGACCGGCCTATGACTGGAAGGCACATCCTGGTGGCGAAGCCTGGCTCCCGGGACGAATGGATAAGCCCGGACGAACTCTACAACCTCCAGTATCCGACCCCCAGCAAGAGCTGAGCGCAGCGCAGCAGGTGCCCCCCATGCCCCCCACCCCCGCCACCGTCCGCGCCGCCCTGGTCGACGCCCTGCGCCTGGACCTCGTCGGTCCCGACCCCGACAGCGATCACGCCCGGGAGGTGCTGTCCATCTCCCCCTCGGCCTGGTACCTCACGGGCTTCCTGGTGCCCTTCCTGGCCAAGGCCGAGGAGCGCAGCGACCCGGAGGCCCAGGAGGATCTCGACGAGGCGCGTCCGCCCTCCCCGTCCGACGACGACGCCACGCCAGAGAAGCCTTCGGGCCGGCGGGGGCACCTCCCTTCGTCCATCGGTCTGAGTGTGCTGGTGCCGCCCGCCGCGCGGCAGTTCGAGGCCACGGTCTCCTGGGGCGACTACAAGGCTGAGGAGGTGCAAGAGGAGGGTCGCGACCTGCCCACCCTGCACTGGCACCGCCACCCGGGCGAGGCGTCGGTGATCGTCGCCATCCCGGCCCCGGGCGCCCGCCCGCAGCACGTCCCCGTGCCCGGTGGGGATGGTCTCTGCCTGGTCCTGACCGCGCGCCAGGCGGTCCGCAGCGCGGCGCCCGGCAGGCTCCCCGCCGGCACGCTGGCGGTGTCCGCCTTCCTGGTCAACCACCGCGACCCGGCCCCCGACAAGCTGCGCGACGAGGGGCGGGTCTTCCAGGCGGCCTTTCGGCTGCGCTGCGATACTCCCCTGGTGCCCCGCCCCGATCCCCGGCGCTTCGGCGAGGAGCAGTGGGACGAGCGCGTCGCCGACCTCCAGTACCGGGACGTGGTGGAGTACGCCGTGGGGCATGGCGTCGCGGCCCACGCCGAGCCCGACGCGGACGGCCCCTGCCGCGACGTGCGAACCACCTGGATCCCCGCCGCCGAGGTGGAGAAGGTGGACCCGGCCGAGGTCAAGGGCGTGCAGTTCGGCATGGAGGTGCTGGCTGACACGCCGGATGCGCCCGCGCTCCAGGCTGTCCTGCGCAATCTGGTGTCCGAGTACCGAACCTGGCAGGGGCTACAGGCCGGCAACATCCCAGCCCTCCCCGGCCAGGACCGCCAGCAGATGGCCCGCCTGCTGCTGGAGCGCGCGGCCTTCGCCGCGGAGCGCATCGAGGCCGGGATCGAGCTGTTGGCCGAGCCGCTGGTGTTCGAGGCCTTCCGCACCGCCAACCGGGCCATGGCCCGGGCCGCCCGCCAGCGCGAGTCCCAGTGGCGCGGCAAGCCGCCCGGACAGGTGCCCCCACCCCACTGGCGCCCCTTCCAGCTCGCCTTCGTGCTGATGAACCTGCGCGGCGTGGTCCACCCGGAGCACGCGGACCGCGGGATCGTGGACCTGCTCTTCTTCCCCACCGGCGGCGGCAAGACCGAGGCCTACCTGGGGTTGGCCGCCTTCACCCTGGTCTGGCGCCGGTTGCGGGATCCCAGCATCCACTCGGCCGGGCTGGCCGTGCTGATGCGCTACACGCTGCGCCTGCTCACCCTGGACCAGCTCGGCCGCGCCGCGGGCCTGATCTGCGCCCTGGAGCTGGAGCGGCAGGAGCGCGAGGACGAGCTCGGGTCCTGGCCCTTCGAGATCGGCATGTGGGTCGGCCAGGCGGCCACGCCCAACCGCATGGGCCACAAGGGCGACAACGACAAGTTCTCGGCCCGCACCCGCACCATCGCCTACCAGAACAAGGCCAGCCGGCCCGCTCCCATCCCCCTGGAGAGCTGCCCCTGGTGCGGCGAGAAGTTCAAGCCGACCTCGTTCTCGCTGCGCCCCAAGCCGGATCATCCCACCGACCTGCGCATCGTCTGCCTGAACCCTGACTGCGCCTTCAAGAAGAACAACTTCCTCCCGATCCTCACGGTGGACGAGCCCATCTACCGCCGACTGCCCTGCTTCCTGGTGGCCACGGTGGACAAGTTCGCCGCGCTGCCCTGGGTGGGCGAGTCCGGCGCCCTGCTCGGGCAGGTGGACCGCCACGACGCCCAGGGCTTCTACGGGCCCGCGACACCGCACCGGGGCGTCCCCCTGGAGCGCCCCCTGCCGCCGCCCGCGCTCATCATCCAGGACGAGCTGCACCTCATCTCGGGCCCGCTGGGCACCGTGGCCGGCTTCTACGAGACCGCCATCGACCACCTCTGCACCCGCCATGAACAGGGCGTGGTGGTGCGCCCCAAGATCGTGGCCTCCACCGCCACGGTGCGCAGGGCGGACACCCAGATCCAGGCCATCTTCGGCCGCTCGCAGGTCGAGGTCTTCCCGCCGCCCGGGTCCGACCGCCGCGACTCCTTCTTCGCCGAGACCGTCTCCAGCGACCGGAAGAACGCCCGCCTCTACCTGGGCGTGGCAGCCCAGGGCCGTAGCATGAAGGTCACCCTGCTGCGCGCCTACCTGGCGCTGCTGGCCGGCGCCCAACGCGCCTGGCTGGACGCGGGCGGAGCCAAGAACCCCGCCAACCCGGCCGACCCCCTACATGACCTTGCTCGGCTACTTCAACAGCCTGCGCGAGCTGGGCGGCAGCCGCCGGCTCGTGGAGGATGAGGTGAAGTCCCGCCTGTCCACGTACAGCTACCGTCGGCGGGTGGGAGAGCCCCAGGGTTCCTTCTCGGACCGCGGCCTCGCGGCCCCCGTGGAGCTGACCTCCCGCGAGACGACCAACAAGGTGGCGGAGGCCAAGCAGCGGCTGTCGGTGCGGTTCGACGACCCGCGGCGCGGCGAGCACGTGGACGTCGCCCTGGCCACCAACATGATCTCCGTGGGTCTGGACATCCTGCGCCTCGGGCTGATGGTGGTGCTGGCCCAGCCCAAGACCTCCGCCGAGTACATCCAGGCCACCAGCCGCGTCGGCCGCGACGACAGCCGCCCCGGGCTGGTCATCACCCTGCTCAACATGCACCGCCCCCGCGACCGCTCCCACTTCGAGCGCTTCGAGGCCTTCCACGAGGTGTTCTACCGCATGGTCGAGGCCTCCAGCGTCACGCCCTTCGCCCCCCGGGCCATCGACCGCTGCCTGCCGGCTGTCGCGGTGGCCCTGGCGCGCCACGGGCACCCGGGCATGACCCACGCCCGCCGCGCCCTGGGTATCCTCGACTCCCTGGGCGAGCTGGACTTCGTGGCCCGGGTCCTGGCCCAGCGGGCGGAGGGCCACGCCAAGGGCATGGCGCCCACCGAGGCCGCCGAGCTGCGCCACAAGCTGGAGGACAGGGTCGCGGACCTGCTGGACGACTGGTTCAAGATCGCCGACCGCAAGCACCGGGTCGGCCAGGGCTTGCAGTACGCGAAGGAGGAAGGCCTGGACCAGAGCCTGCTCCGCCAACCCCTCGACCCCGAGCTGCCCACCCTCCCTGCCGAGGACCGCAGGTTCAAGGCCCACCGCTCCATGCGGGACGTGGAGCCCGTGGTCAACCTGTGGGCCCGCACCCTCGACAACATCCCGCTGCCCGACGAGGAGGTGGAGGCATGAGCCCGGCCCGCGCCCACGGCGAGATTCGGCAGAGCCAGGTGCTCACCACCTACGGTCCGGGCGCCCTGGTGGACCTGCCCAACCACGCGGTGATCATCGGCGGGCTGGAGACCTGGCAGGGAGAGCAGAAACCCATCGACGAGCCCCGCCTCGTCGCCCGCCTGGAGCGCGACCTCGGCGTCCAGGGCCTGCGCCTGCTGACCCCGCCTGCGGACACCCAGGATCCCCGCTCTCCGCGCACCGGTATCACCGCCTGGATCTTCCCCGAGTGGTTCCTCGGGCCCTACGCCAGCGAGATGGAGGAGAAGGAGGGCCAGGGCGTGCGCGTGCCCCTGGCTCCCCAGGAGCGCGGGCGCGCCGTGCGCTGCCGGCCCCTCGTCCACCGCGAGGGCCTGGTGGACCGCAAGTACTTCAGCGCCGGCAAGAAGAAGTACGACGTGGTCCCCGTGCGCTTCGTCCAGGCCTGCCGCAACGGTCACATCAGCGACATTGACTGGTACGGGTTCGTCCACGGCGCGGGCGGAACCTGCCGGCGGCCGCTCTGGTTCATCGAGGAGGGCACCTCCGGCGACCTCACGGCCATCAAGGTGCGCTGCGAGTGCCGGCGGGAGCGCTCCCTCGCCACCGCCGAGTTCGCGGGCAAGCCCAAGGAGGCCGACAAGAAGTGGGTGCCCCTGGGCTACTGCTCGGGCGACCGCCCCTGGCTCGGCAACTACGCCAAGGAGCGCTGCGTCAACGAGAACGGCGGCCCCGAGCCCAACCGCCTGCTCACCCGCACCGCCACCAACGCCTACTTCTCCCACACCGTCCCCGTGATCTCCATCCCGGACCGCGACGCCATGATCCGCGAGGCGGTCCGCGGCATCTGGGACTTCATCGAGGACTGCGAGACCTTCGAGGAGTTCGCCCAGCGTCGCCGCAAGAACAAGAAGGTGCGCGAAGCCCTCGGTGAGCTGGCCGACGAGGCCACCTGGAGCGTCATCCAGCGCAAGCAGCAGGGGCAGGAGGACAAGGCCAAGGGCCTCAAATGGGCTGAGCTGGAGATGCTCCTCGGCGCTGGCGAAGAGCTGGGCGAAGACAGGCCCGAAGGGGACTTCTATGCCCGGACCATCCCCGTCCCAGAGGGCCCCTTCGCCGCCAGCCTGCACCGCGTGATCCTGGTCCACCGGCTCCGGGAGGTCGTGGCCCAGGTCGGCTTCAGCCGCTTCGAGCCCGAGCTGACGGACATCGACGGCGACCTCTCCATCAAGGCCCGCCGGGCCGCCATCTCCCGCGAGGCAACCTGGCTGCCCGCGGTGGAGAACCGCGGCGAGGGCGTCTTCCTCGCCTTCCGGCCCGACCGCATCGAGCGCTGGGCCGACCCGAAGCAGAACCCGGGGATCGCGCCGCGCCTGAGACTCCTCCTGGCCGGCTTCGAGGCCTGGCAGGTCAAGTACGGCAACACCGCCTTCCCCTTTCCCGGCCTCCCGTACCTGTTCCTCCACTCCCTCTCCCACCTGCTCATCACCACCATCTCCCTGGACTGCGGCTACGCCGCCAGCTCCATCCGCGAGCGCATCTACGCCGTGCCCGGTGTGGGCTACGGCATCCTGCTCTACACCGGCTCCGCCGACGCCGAAGGCACCCTAGGCGGCCTGGTGCAGCAGGGACGCCGCATCGGCCACCACCTGGCCACCGCCCTGGAGCTGGGCCGGCTGTGCTCCAACGACCCGGTCTGCGCCCAGCACGAGGCCCTCGACCCCTACGGTGAGCGGTTCCTGCACGGCGCCGCCTGTCACGGCTGCCTGCTGATCTCCGAGACCTGCTGCGAGCGCCGCAACGAGTTCCTGGACCGCGCCCTGGTGGTCCCTACCGTCGTGGACCAGGACGCCGCCTTCTTCGCCGATCCTTTGGAGCCCGCGCCGTGAACCCCCTGCGCCAGCTCTCCCGCGAGTCCATGCGCGCCCTGGCCGCCGCACTGTCCGGGGGCGCTCTGCGGCCGCCGTTCGCCGCGTCGGCGGTGGCGCGATTGCTGGGCGGCGGTGAGCTGCTCGCGCCCGTCACCGGCGAACTGGTCCGGCTCCACGAGGTCGGCATGGGCGCCGAGGGCATCGCCACCCTGCTCACCCTGCTGGCTGAGGAGCGCGACGCCGCCAGCGACGCCGCCGACCGGGTCAAGCTGGTCTGGACCGGCCCCGAGTCCTCCCCCCGCGACCGGGACACCTACGTCGTCGCCTCCTGGCTCTTCCGCACCTTCAAGAGTGAGCTCCTCGTCTCCAGCTTCGCCCTGGGGCACGCTCGCTCGCTGCTGGAGGTCCTGGCCAGGCGCATGGATGAGGAGCCCGCGCTGCGGGTGAAGTTCTTCGTCAACGTCCACCGCGGCCCGGGGGACACCACCGACGCCGACGACCTGGTACGCCGCTTCGCCCATGACTTCCGCACCCGGATCTGGCCGGGGGAGCGGCTGCCGGAGGTGTGGTACGACCCCCGATCGCTGGAACTGGACCCGGAGAAGCGGGCGGTGCTGCACGCGAAGGTGATCGTGGCCGACGGTGAGTGGGCCTTCGTGACCTCGGCGAACCTGACGGAAGCGGGGCACCAGAGGAACGTGGAGGCGGGGGTGTTGGTGAGGGATGGGCGCCTCGCTGGTCTCGTAACACTCAGGTTGAATACATCTGCGAAGCGCAGTTTTCGGAGGGTCTGGTGACAGTGCAAGACAAAGATCAAAGCAGTGGCGAGTCGAGTGGAACGGTGCGGGATGAAGGGGTGAAGATGGAGGCGGAAGTAGTTGATATCGAACGAGAAGCGACCGCTACTGTGAAGGGTTTCTTAGCTCAAGCAGTACATGCAGCTCGACGTTGGCTGATTCTCCAGAAAGACGAAACACTCATCTGTGAAGGCACAGAGGATATCGACATCCTCTCTCCCACACAAAAGGTGATGACCCTTGAGCAGATAAAGGAACTTTCTACACGGATAAGCGCCAGACAGTGTGCAGTGTACGAGACGATATTCCACTTCGCTCAGAGCTTCATCCATTTTGCCAATAGAGACCATGACGTACTGCTGATCTTCACTACCTGCGCAGAGCTTGCACAGCAAAAAACGGGGAGGACAGAGAAAGGCGCAGAACTTGAAATTGATGTTCTCGGCACTTGGAGGGAGCTAGCGGACACCAAAGACGATGAGAAGACCGAGGGGTTGAAGGTCGCGTGCAAATCTCTTCTGGCAAACGCTATTGAACGAGAACTCATTTCAAAGGACGCTGTGGCGAAGACAAAGGTGGCATTTCAGTACCTCGACGACAACTTACTATGGAAGTCTTTTTTCTTGGCTGTCCAGTGGAATTCGTGTTCTGCTGATCTGGACGCCGCTCTCGGCCTCTTGCGCTCCGAGACAACGGCCAGGTTCAGCATAGGTGACACGCTGGCAGATAGGATCCTGTGGCACGTCCTGTGGGTGATGTCCAGATCCAACCTGGGAGACCGGCAACTGACCCAGCAGGGCCTCCTGAAGCTCGTTGACCAGGTACGGCATGAGGCTGGACAGTGGGCCTCTAGCCTAGGATGTGCCCGGCGGGGGCGTGTAGAGGGCGCCAAGAATCTGTCGCAAGAGGCAGATTCTTGGCTTTCTACCTAGACAAAGAGTAGGTTCCTGCTTATAATGGTGGTTGTTCAAAGCCCATTTCTAAGGAGGA
>JBDRKM010000393.1:0-26664 GCA_043814015.1 Pseudomonadota bacterium | reverse complement strand
TCCTCCTTAGAAATGGGCTTTGAACAACCACCATTATAAGCAGGAACCTACTCTTTGTCTAGGTAGAAAGCCAAGAATCTGCCTCTTGCGACAGATTCTTGGCGCCCTCTACACGCCCCCGCCGGGCACATCCTAGGCTAGGACTCAAGCTTTTTGTAAAAGCTTGAGTCCTAGTGCCTGACACCAACTGGCACGCGCCCCTGGAAGCCCTGCCAGCGCCGGGGTACGGCCTCAACCCCTCTGGAGGCTGCCCAGCCCATGCCCGCACCGCTCCCCGTCGCCGTCCTGGGCGCCGGCCGCATCGGCCGCGTCCACGCCCGCACCATCGCCACCCGCGTGCCCGGCGCGCGCGTGCTGGCCGTGGCCGATCCGCACTTCGAGGCCGCCGAGGCCCTGGCCGCCGAGCTCGGCGTCCCGCGGGCCGAGGCCGATCCGCTGGCGCTGATCCACGACCCCGCGGTGGAGGCCGTGCTCGTCTGCTCCTCCAGCGACACCCACGCCGAGCTGGTGGTGGAAGCTGCACGCACGGGTAAGGCCATCTTCTGCGAGAAGCCGCTGGATCTCGACCTGGCGCGCATCGACGCCGTGCTGGCCGCGGTCCAGACCGCGGGCGTGCCGCTCATGCTCGGCTTCAATCGCCGCTTCGACCCCGACTTTTCCCGCGTGCGCCAGGTGGTGGCGGAGGGCCGCGTCGGCCGGCCCGAGCTGCTGCGCGTCACGTCCCGCGACCCCTCGCCCCCGCCCCCGGAGTACGCCGCCGTCTCCGGCGGCATGTTCCTGGACATGACCATCCACGACTTCGACATGGCCCGCTTCCTGCTCGGCGCCGAGGTGGAGGAGGTCTACGCCGCGGCCGACGCCCTGGTGGATCCGGCCATCGGTGCCGCCGGGGACGTGGACACGGCCGTCATCACCCTGCGCTTCGCGGGCGGGGCGCTCGGGGTCATCGAGAACTCCCGCCGGGCGGTCTACGGCTACGATCAGCGGGTGGAGATCCTGGGCTCGAAGGGCCGGGTGGGCAACCGCAACCACGCCGCCGACAGCGTGCAGGTGGCCGACGCCCAGGGCCTGCACGATCCCCTCCCCCTCAACTTCTTCATGCAGCGCTACACCGCCTCCTACGAGGCCGAGATCGCCGCCTTCGTGGCGAGCGTGCGCGCCGGAACGCCCCCACCCGTGGGCGGTCTGGACGGCCGCCAGGCCGTGGTGCTGGGCCTGGCCGCCAAGCGCTCCGTGGCGCTGGGCCGGCCCGTGCACGTCACGGAGATCATCCCATGAGCCTCACCTTCCTGGGCGATGTCTGCCTCGATCTCAACGTGGTGCGCGGTGAAGCCCGCCGGGAGATCGGCGGCGGCGTCTACCACGGCGCCGTGACCGCCTCCCGCCTGGGCGCCGATGTCCGGGTGCTCACGCGGGCTCCGGAGGCCGACCGTCCCACCTTCGCCGCCATCGGGGAGGCGGGCGCCGCCCTGGAGTGGCTCGAGAGCCCCGCCTGCACCTCCATCCAGAACGACTACCCCACCGAGAACCCCGACGACCGCGTCTCCCGCGTGATCTCGCTGGCCGCGCCCTTCACGGCCGGCGACCTCTCGGGGCTCGCGGCCGACATCCTGCACGTCAACCCCCTGTGGATGGGCATGGTCCCCCCGGAGCTCCTGCCATTGCTCCGCCCGCGCTGCCGCCTGCTGTGCGCCGACGCCCAGGGCTTCCTGTGGCGGGTGGCCCCGGACGGTCAGGCCGCCCACAGCCCCTGGCCCGAGGCGCCGCGCTACCTGCCCCTGCTCGATGTCCTCAAGGTGGACGCGGTGGAGGCCCGGGTGCTCACCGGCTGCCGCGACCACGACGGCGCGGCCGGCGTGCTGCGCAACCTGGGCGTCCGCACCGTGCTGCTCACCCACCGCGACGGGGTCCTGGCCCGCGACGCCCAGGGCAGCAGCGAGGCCCCCTGGGTCGGCTGGACCCTGGAGGGACGCACCGGCCGCGGCGACACCTGCACGGCGGCCTTCCTGGTGGGGCTGGACCGCGGGCTGGATCGCGCCGAGGCCCTCACGCTCGCGGCGCGGGTGACCTCGGAGAAGATGGGGTATCGGGGGGCGTATCGGGGGTGAGCATGGCACGGCGTTCGAGCACCCCGGCCGGCGAGGGAGGTGGCCGACCGGTCCCCGGTTCACGGGCTCGCCCCGTGCTGAGCATCGCCCTGGGTGCGACACTCCTCGTGATCGCCTGCTGTCTCCTCTGGTTGAGGGAGGCAGAGCGGACGCTGGTGGAGGCGATCTGGCACCGCAGGCTGGTCCCCTTCGCCCTGGTGGTGGCGTACAACGACGGCGCGTGCCGGGCTTCCTCGAGCGAGGCGTACCTCGAGATGGTGTACGGCGCGGTGCTCCTGCGCGATGACGGGTCGGGCGGCGCGTTCACGAGGCGGTACAGGGAGGTCCCACCGCGGGAGCAGATGGCGGTACGCCTGGCCTACGAGGTGGCGTTCTCGTTACCGGACACCGACGAGGTCCAGGGCAGGCCGCGGTACGACATCTGCGACTGCGGGTCGCTCCTGTCTCTCGAGACCTGGGGCTCCTTCGAGGTGTTCGACGCGACCGCCGGCACGCTGGTCAAGGGAGGAACGGCGCAGGACTACGCCGCTTACTGCGGCGGCAGATCGAACGTGGCCTTCTTCGGCGGGCCGCTCCCCGATCTGGACTGTCGGTGTGCGGAGACGAGCCCGGGGCGGGAGGTGATGGAGGAGGCCGCGTCGCTGGCCGCGACGGACCCACGGGCGGCGTTGGCATCCCTGCTTCGCGCAGCGAACGATCCCGGGGCGATTCGCGAGGTGAGGTCGACGGCGCTCAAGGGGTGGTGAGCCGTGACGGCTTGGAGAGGGGCTCGCCGAGGGCCGCATCGATCCAGGGGAGCGTGCCCGCCGTCGTGAAGGCTTCCGCGAGCCGGCGCGCCAGCGAGCCCAGGACCCACAACCCAGGTCTCCCCCGATGAGCGGGGAAGTGGGATACCGACTCCAGCGCCCCAGCACGGAACGAGTTCCCCCCATGCCCCTTCTCACCACCCTCGCCCTCGTCGCCCCCCTCACCCACGCCGCCCCGCCCGCCCCCCTGGCCGAGTGCGAGGTGGTCAACCGCGACGCCACCTCGGCCCTGCTCATCTGCCGCAACTGGATGGCCAGCGCGGCCCACCTGAGGGTGGAGGGCGACACCTGGGACGCCATGGTCGCGGCCCACATGGCGGGGCTGGAGCTCGGCTCGGGCGCCACCCTGGGCGAGGCGCAGACCCCGCGCACGGTGGCCGGCAGGCCCTTCCTGAGCTCCACCATCACCATGGGCGATGCCGCCGCACCCCAGATGGTCGGCACCATCGTCTGGCCGGCGAAGCCCGCCGCCACCCTCGACGTGTTCTCCTGCATGGTCACCGCGCAGGACCCGGAGGGCGCCGCCCGCTGCGACGCGGCGCTGGCGGCCCTGGTCACCGGCGGCGTGCCCGAAGGCCTGCCGGCGCACGACCCCGCCATCCCCAGCATCATCGGGCGTCCCGTGCCCGTGGCCGAGGGCTGCGCGGCCCAAGCCGATCCGGCCGCCGGGATGATCAACTGCATGAGCCAGGGCGGCGGATCCCTGCAGTGGATGAAGCTGGTAGCGCCCGGCACACCAGAGGAGCTGACCGCCCTGCGCGAGGGCAGCCTGCGCGAGCTGCAGACCATGCGCCCCGGTACCTGGACCACCGAGGAGATCGCGTGCAGCATCGAGGACGCGCCCGGCACCTGCTGGCGCTTCTCCCAGGAGGGCGAAGCACCCCAACGGCGCTCGCTGGTGGCCTACGCCCTCTTCCGCGGCATCCCGCTGGTGGCCAAGTGCCTCTACCGGGGCGAGGCGGGCGCGCTGCCGGCGCCGTGCGCGGAGATCCTGGCGTTCTGACGCTACTCCGCTTTTTTTCGCCCCCGCCGCGGCCTCCTCCCCTGGCCCGCCCTGCCCCCCCCCACCAGGCCGACCATGGCGGCTTGCGCCGCGGCGCCCTCCGCGTCCCCCGCGGCCTCCAGGGCCTGGGCCAGGTCGCGCCGGCAAGCACCACAGCCCGGATGGGCGGCCACGGCCGCGTAGAGCTCATCGAGGGCGGCGGCCGCATCACCGGCGCGCAGGCGGGCCTTGGCCAGCGCCAGGTGCGGCTCGGAGTGGATGGCCCCAAACTGCTCCAGCACGGCGCGGGTAGGATCGTCGAACGCGCGCCACAGGGCGTCCATGTCCCGACCGATCTGGGCCCTGCTGGCGGGGGTGCTGGGGGCATCGCGCGCCACGGACTGGTCGAGGTAGCGGGCCATGCGGGCCAGGTCGAGCCAGTCGTCCATGGGCGTGATGTGCTGCAGCGCCCGCACCGCCTCGTATGTGGGCAGGGCGTCGGCCTGGACCGGCAGGCCGAAGACCTCCGGGTGAGCCGCCACCGCCAGCGCCCCCTCCCGCGCCAAGAGCCAGGAGCCGAGGATGGTGAGGTGGACGTGGTCGTAGAAGACCTCGTGGCCCAGGATGCCGCCGGGGCTGGCGGACCTGAGCGCGACCTCCGGGTCCACCACCACCACCGGGGCCCCGGGGTGGCGCGCGGGCAGATCGCGCAGGGCGGCCCGGCCACTGGCGCGGATGCGCACGGGGACACAGTCCTGCTCGATGGCCTCGCCGAAGACGGCGCGGGCGGTGGCGCCATCGCCCCGCGCGTACGCGCACCAGCCCGCCACCCAGGCCAGGCCGGCGCTCTGGGGGGCGGCGCCCAGCAGCTCGGGTGCGCAGGAGGCCTCGGACACGGCGCTCGGCGCCTCGCCCACGCGCGCGATCAGGGCCTCGACGCCGGCATCGCCACCCAACGAGCACAGAGGCGCGAGGTCACGCTCGTTGCCGAAGGGCAGGTAGACCAGCAGGGGCACGCCGCGCAAGCCCTCCACCAGGCGGTCGAGGTCCCTGGTGAAGCGGGCGGTGGCGGCGCGCTCCTCGGACCCACCGCCGGGGGAGCGGTCCGCTGGGCGCAGGCCCACCCGCTCCGCCTCCTCGGCCGGGGTGGTGGCGCCCGTGCAGGCGTCCTCGATGGCGCGCCACAGCCGCATGGAGCGGGGGAAGCCGCGCCGGCGCACGCCGTACAGCTCGTTGTGGCCGGTATAGAGCACCACCAGATCGGGCTCATGGCGGAGCAGCTCCGGCAGCACGTCGAGGTAGACCGAGGCGGTCACGGCGCGGATGCCGAGGTTGAGCACCTGGACCTCGCGCTCCTGCGCGCCCGCCTGCAACATGGCGCCGAGCTGACTGGCCCAGGTGGCGTTATCGTCCAGCGGGGTGCCGTAGGCCGAGGACTCGCCCAGCACGAAGACCCGGTAGGTGTCCGCCGACTTCGCCACCGGGAACCAGGCCGGCCGCGGGGAACGCACCTGGGTCTCCCAGGCGTCTCTGCGGAACCAGTTGTCCCCGACCTGCGGGTTGGTGGTGGCCCAGGGCACGCCCCCCGGGCCCTCGGTGAGCAGGAAGAAGGGCTGCATGGCGCCCAGCGCCGTGAGGTGCAGCGCGCCTTCGGCTGCGGCCAGCGCCCCGGCGGCCACGGCGAGCCCCAGCGCCAGGCGCACGGGCCACCTCACGGCCCAGCACCCGCCTTCTTCAGGACCAGCAGGTAGCGCTGCGGCACCTCCTGGTCGGCCTCCACCAGCTCGAAGCCGTGGGCCAGCAGCTGGCCCTCGATCAGCGGCCGGGAGACGGAGGTGCCGCGGTAGGGCACCACGCCGGGGGGCACCACGGGCTCGTTCTCGGAGATCACCACCAGGCCGTCGGGCTTCAGCGCCGCTTTCAGGGCCTCGAGCCAGGCGGTGCGCTCATCTTCGCGGTCGTAGAGGTAGATGGCCTGGTAGGTGGAGCAGAGCAGCACGCGGTCGAGCGATGCGGGTGGGAGGGCCGGGAAGGCGCCCTCGGTCTGGACTGGCTCCAGGCTGGCGAGCCCCTCCTCCCGCTGGACGCGGCGCAGGTAGTCGAGGTGGTGGCGGTTGGTCTCCACGGCCAGCACGCGGCCCCCGGCGCCCACGGCCTGGGCCAGGCGGAAGGAGAAGAAGCCGGCCCCGGCGCCGATGTCGGCCACGGTCATGCCCGGCTCGACGGACAGCAGCTCGAGGATGCGGTCGGTGTGCTCCCACTGCTGGCGGTAGGGGCTGTTGAAGCGGACCAGCTCGTCCACGAAGCGCAGCTGCTCGGGCTGGAAGCGGCCCATGCCGTACTTGCCCTTGAGGTACTCACGGAAGCCGGCCCAGCGATCGCGGGCGAAGAAGGCCACGAAGCGGCGCCCGTCGTCGTTCTCGAGCAGGACGGCCTGCTGGCCTTCCTCCGCCAGGGAGAACTCGCAGAACCACTGCAGGGTGGGGTACTCGCCGCCGAAGTTCTCCTCGCTGGCCAGCTCCCGGTAGCTGGCCAGGGCCTGCTCCAGGGGCTCGCGCTCGCCGCCGTCGAGGTGGCGCAGGAGCAGCCGGGCCGCGGCGATCCCGGCAGGGCTCTCGTTGGTGAGGCTGTTGAAGGGAGCGAAGACCAGGGAGTCGCGCGGATCCGCCTGGGCCAGCGCGGCCCTGGCCGGGCTGCCGGCGGCGGTGGCCACCGAAGCGGGCTCAGGCACCCGCACGCCGCCGAAGCGCCCCAGGGCGAGGCCCGACCCGAAGAGAACCAGGCCGCCAATCACCGCTCCTGCCAGCCCGCGCGTGCTCACTGCTGCTCCCTTCAGGGCAGCCGGCTGCCCAGTCCGTGCATTTATCACCAGCTGACGCGATGGGCGGCTTCCAGTCCACCACGGCTGGGGGTATCCTGCGTCGGAAAGACCGCAGCCGGGCTGCGCCCCGGGAAGATCCACATGCCGCGTCCCCTCCTCCTGACCCTCTCCCTGGCGCTGCTGGTGGGCTGCCCCCGCGACAGCAAGCCCGACGACACGGGGGAGACGGCCACGCCCGGGACCGATCTGGATGGCGACGGCTACGACGCCGAGGTGGACTGCGACGATGCCGACACGAGCGTCCACCCCGGGGCCGAGGAGGCCTGCAACGGCCGCGACGACGACTGCGATGGCGAGACCGACGAAGGCGTCACCCAGACCTACTGGGCCGACGCGGACGCCGACTCCTGGGGATCCCCCGAGTCCGCCGTCACCGCCTGCGCGCCGCCCTCCGGCTACGTCGAGAACGCCCTGGACTGCGACGACACCGACGCGGCAGTCCACCCCGAGGCCGAGGAGGCCTGCGACGGCCGCGACGACGACTGCGACGGCACCGTGGACGACGGCGCCACCACCCCCTGGTACCTGGACCGCGACGGCGATGGCTGGGGCAACCCCGAGCACGGCATCCAGGCCTGCGAGCAGCCCTCGGGCTACGCCGACAATGGGCTGGACTGCGACGACGAGCAGGCCGCGATCCACCCCGGAGCCGAGGAGGTCTGCGACGGCCTGGACGACGACTGCGACGAGGTCATCGACGAAGGCGTCACCACCACCTTCTACCAGGACTGGGACGGCGATGGCTGGGGCGACTCGGAGCACCCGGTGCGCGCCTGCGAGCTGCCTTCGGGCTGCGCCACCAACGACCAGGACTGCGACGACGACGCGGCCGCCGTCAACCCCGGGGCCGAGGAGGTCTGCGACGGCCTGGACGACGACTGCAACGGGCTGACCGACGAGGACGATCCACACCTGGCGGACGCCTCCACCTGGTACGCCGACCTCGACGCGGACGGCTTCGGCGACGACAGCGCCACCCTGGCCGCGTGCACAGCCCCCAGCGGCTGGATCGCCACCCCGGGCGACTGCGATGACACGGCCGCGGCGGTCAACCCCGACGCCACCGAGATCTGCAACAGCGTGGACGACGACTGCGACGGCGACACGGACGAGGACGACGCCACCGACGCCTCCAGCTGGTTCCGCGATCTCGACGAGGACGGCTGGGGCGACACGAGCGTCCCCCACACCGCCTGCACCCAGCCCTCCGGCTACGTGGCCGTCGGCGGCGACTGCGACGACGCCGAGGAGGCGGTCTCCCCCGCGGCGCTGGAGCGCTGCAACGGGCTGGACGACGACTGCGACGGCGACGTGGACGAGGACGACGCCAAGGACGCCCGCACCTGGTACCCCGACGCGGACGGGGACGGCTGGGGGATCACGGCCGGCGCCACGGTGGCCTGCGAGGCCCCCACCGGCATGGCGGCCGATACGGACGACTGCGACGACGCGGACGCGCGCGTCCACCCCACGGCCGAGGAGCTGTGCGACGGGATCGACGACGACTGCGACGGCACCGTGGACGAGGGGGACGCCGCCGACGCCGGGACCTGGTTCGCCGACGCCGACGCCGACGGCTTTGGCGACCCCACGGCCACGCTCACCGCCTGCGTCCAGCCCTCGGGCTACCTGCCGCCCGTCACCGACGTGGCCGACACCGACTGCGACGACACCGACCCAGACGTCTACCCCGGCTCCTCCGCGCCCGAGCTGCCCGGCGACGGGGTGGACACCAACTGCGACGGCTACGACGGCTGCACGGACCTCAACTGTGATGGCTGGCCCGATCTGGTGCTGCCCGGCTACCGCTCCGGGACCGCGGGCAGCTACAGCGCCGCCACCCTGGTCTACTACTTCACGGGCTTCGGCTTCTCCTCCTCCTACCGCGCGACCCTGCCCGTCTCGGGCGCCGTCGCGGGCGTCCCGGTGGACCTCGACCAGGACGGCTTCGTCGACCTGCTCTCCCTGGAGCACTACGACGGCAGCTCCTACGCCCTGGACTCGGCCATCTACTGGGGCTCGCCGGCCGGCCTGGACCCGAGCGATCGCCTCGATCTACCCACCCTCGGGGCCATCGACGCCAGCGTCGCGGACCTCGACCGGGATGGCTACCTCGACCTCGTGGTGGCCAACCACACCTCAGGCACCAGCTACACCGTCGGCAGCTACCTCTACTGGGGCGGGCCGGCCGGGTTCTCCGACGCCGATCGCGACACCCTGCCCACCAACGGCCCCTACGACGTGGAGATCGCCGATCTGGACGGTGACGGCTGGGACGATCTGGTGTTCGCCGGCTACCGCGTCTCGGCCTCGGACTACACCACCGACAGCTACGTCTACTGGGGCTCGGCCGCCGGGTACTCCACCGCCGATCGCGCGGCCCTGCCCACCAACGGCGCGCGCCAGGTCCGGATCGAGGACACCAACGGGGATGGCTGGGACGATCTCATCTTCACCTGCTACCGCAGCGACTACGCGACCTCGACCAGCTCCTACGTCTACTACGGCGCGGCCAGCGGCTTCACGAGCACCAACCGCGACGCCCTGCCCACCGTGGGCGCCATGGACGCGGACGTGGGCGATCTGGACGGCGACGGCTACCTCGATCTCGTGTTCGCCAACTACGACAGCTGCAGCTACTGCGCCGCGTACAGCTTCATCTACTGGGGGGCCTCGGGCGGGTACAGCTCGGCCAGCTACACGGCCCTCAGCGCGCCGGGCGCCCGGGATGTCGCCATCGCCGATCTCGACCATGACGGCTGGGACGATCTCGTGTTCGCGGACTACGCCTCGGGCAGCACCTACGCCACCGACAGCTACATCTACTGGAACGGCGGCGCGGGCGGCTTTTCCGGCGCGGATCGCACCGCCCTGGGCACCGTCGGCGCCACGCACGTGGCGGTCGTGGACTTCGACCTCGATGGCTGGGAGGATCTGGTGTTCACCAACCAGTACTCCGGCAGCACCTGGGATCTCGACTCCTACGTCTACTACAGCACGGCGGGGGTCTTCTCCGCCGCGCTGCGCGACGAGCTGCCGGCCCATGGCCCCGCGGGCCCCGCGGGGATCGCCGGGGCGGAGTGAGCGGGGCACACACCCAGGCCGCCGCTCACCCCGCCCATGGCCAGGAGCAGGGAGAAACTACAGAACGCATCCGGGTCCGCCGCGCGCTCGGTCACCGCATCGAGCGCGGCGCCGAAGGCGGGCTCCCAGCGCCCAGCCGCCTCCAGGCGGGGGCGCAGGTCACCGAACCCGAGCGTGAAGAAGGCTTCGGGCCCGAGGGCATCGGGGCTGGCGGGCAGGACCTCTACCAGCACCTGCTCGAGCCCGGCCGCGCGCATGAGGCCGCGCAGGCGGCGCCCGATCCCCGGGTCGCCTCCGGCCTCGGACAGGGCCGCGTCCGCCGCCTCGACCAGCCCGTCCCAGCCAGGCACGGGCGGGTGGAGGATCACCCGGCGGTCGTCACGGTCGAGGGCGCAGACCACGCCCCCGGGCCGGGTCACGCGGCGCAGCTCGGCCAGGACGGCGGCCGGATCCACCTCCCGCTGCAGGCCGAAGCGCGCGCAGGCGAAGTCCACGGCCGCGTCCCCGAAGGGCAGGGCGATGGCGGCGCCATCGCGGAAGACGCAGCGGTCGGCCACGCCGTGGCGCGCGGCCAGGGCCTCGGCCCGCGCGCGCAGGCCCGGATCCGGCTGCAGGGCCAAGACCTGGGCGGTGGGGAAGCGCTGGGCGATGACACAGGCGAAGATCCCCTCTCCGGCGCACAGATCGAGCACCACTTGCCCATCGCGGAGGCCCGCGGCGCGCAGGGCCGGGATCTCGATGGAGGTCACGGCCGCGGCCAGCCCGGCCCGCCGCACGGCCTCCCCGGGGCCCTCTCCGGGCAGCGCCCAGGTCGCGGGGCTGCCCAGCTCCGACAGGTCCGGGGCGTGGGCGTACAGGACGGGGCGATGGGGCCGCGCCGGCCAGGTCCGGGCGCGCTCGGTGGCGATCAGCTCCCGCGTGGTGGCGGCGAGCCGGCCGCCGACGATGGTCAGCAGGCGCTTGGACAGCCGGAAGCCGAGGTCGGGATCATGGCGGGCCACCCGCTCCAGCAGATCGCCCGGGAGCAGGATGACCTCGGAGTGCTCCAGGGCCACGAGATCCGCGGTGCGCCGGCCGTCCACCAGGGCCTGCAGCTCGCCGAAGGGCTGGGCCGGGCCGAGCACGGCCACCACCCGCCCGCCAGGGCCGGGCACCACCACGCCCAGGTTGCCGGACAGGACCATCCCCATGCCCGGCTCGCGGTCGCCCTGGCGGTAGATCACGTGGCCCGCCGTGAAGGTCTGGCGCACCACGTGGGGCGCCACCAGGGCCAGCTCGTCGGGATCGAGCCCGTCCAGCAGGCCCAGCTCGTCCCGCGGCAGCTCGGGGCCCGTGCGCGCCAGGCGAGCCCAGAGGGCGCGGGCCGGGATGTGATCGAAGCGGTGGGCGCGGAAGTCGCCGAAGAGGTCCTTGAGGCGCCGGGCGGTGGCCCCGCCATCATCCAGCTCGGCCGGCACCAGAGTCGCGAAGGGGCTCTGGACCCGGTGCAGGTGCCCGCGGTCCCGCGGCAGCAGCGCCATGGGTTGGCACACGCCCAGGCCCGCCCTGCGGAACGCGGACAGGTAGGCGCGGCTGCCGAGCTGCGCGTGCAGGGGGACCTCGTCCAGGACGCAGCAGCCCACGTCCACCAGCACACCGGCGCGCAGCATGCGCTGGACCCCCGCGGCCATCAGCCGGGATGCCACGGGGTGGCCGCGCTGATCGCGGGCCACGGCCAGGCGTGAGGTGGCGGCCACCTGGTGGCGCGGGAAGGCCGCGCACAGCTCGTCGATCCCGAAACGCTCGGTCAGATCGGCCCCGAGTGGCCCGCGATCCAGGAAGTTGAGCCGCACGGCCCCGGCGATGTCGCCCGCGTCGTCCAGGGCCACCAGGTGCTCCGCGTGCGCGTCCAGCTCATCCTGCAGCACGCGGCGCTCGTGGTCCATCCCGTCGAGGTCGGCCCCCGCCTCGTCGGCCCACAGGTCGTAGAGGAAGCGCGCGACCGCCCAGCGGTCACGCTCGCCTCGCGCCTGGACCACGCGGATCGCCATGAGGGGGCTCCTGAGACGGGTGCGGGTGGACCCGTCAGGGAGCCCTTCGGAACATCGCGGGGGGATTCAAGACCCCGGGGTCACGAACCTCCCCCCACCTTCACGAAGGGTGGATGGGCGAACAGGTCGAGGGTGCCGGGGTCGATGTCCTCGCCCACCAGCAGGCGGTAGCTCGGCACCGTCCCGCTCCAGTCGGGGGCCGCGGGCCGGAACTGGGAGCCCACCAGGCCCACGGACACATCGCCGAGGCCGTGGCCGCCGAGGTGGCGCGCCGCGTGCCGCGGCGGCGGGCCCCAGAGGGTGCCGAGCGGCGCGAGCAGGGCCCGGCCGTCCAGGGTGCGCAGCGGGGCGAAGGCCAGGCTGTCGCGCTCGGTCACACGGTGGGAGACGCCGATGTCGACGCCGTCATCGCAGTGCAGGACCACCTGACCGTCGGCCGCCTGGCCGTTCCAGGTCCACAGGCCATCCCGCACCGGGCGGGTCAGGTCACTGCCGCCGAAGGTGCGCCAGGAGAGGCTCCCGGCGGGGCCGTCGCAGGCCACGGGGGAGAGGGCCACGCTCTCGGCGTCGTCCGGATCGGCGGGCGCGCCCAGCTGCCCGTTGACCTTGAGCACCACCCCGGGCAGGCCCTCGTAGACCCGGCGGGTCCAGATCACCGTGCCGGGCGCGGCGCACAGGTCGAGGTCGAAGGCCTGGGCGCCGGTGAGCAAGGCCCCGCGCTCGTCCAGGGCCAAGGTGAGGGCCTGGGACTCCTGGCCCTGCGTCAGGGCGCCGTCGCACTCGGTGAAGGGCGCCAGCGCGGGGAGATCGAGCAGGGCGGGGTCCTCGGTCAGGGTGCCGGTGACGGGCGCGACGGTTGCGTCGTAGCCCCAGCGCAGCATGCGCCGCTCCTGGGCGTCGAGCTGGATCACCACGCTCACGGTGAAGCTGACCCGCTCGGCACCCTCCTCCACCACCTGCACCGCGATGGGCAGCTCGGCGCCGTCCTCGTCGGCCACGTGCACGCCCTCGGGGCCCACCCAGTCGGCGGCCAGGACCCTGAGCGGGATCTCCAGCAGGGCCGCGCCCGCGCTGTCCCGGGTGTTGCGCACCAGGATGCGGCCCGCGTCCACCGTGGCCAGGGCGCCGGCGGCGGCGAGGGCCTCCAGGGCGCCCGCCTGGGCCTCGGCCACCCGATCGCGGGCGGCCTGCTGGCGGTCGGGGTGCAGCCAGGGGGCGGCCAGCCCGAAGTGGGTGGTGGACAGCGCCAGCAGACGCGGCGGGAGCGCCGCCGCCAGCAGGGCCTCGACATCCGGGTCGCCGCCTGCCACGGCCGCGGCGTGGGCCGCCATCTCGCGGGCCAGGGCGATGCCCGTGGCGATCTCGTGGTCGAAGGCCTTCTCGCCCCAGGACTGGAAGCCGTCGCCCGTGCCGTCGGCCAGATCCCCGGCCAGCTCCACCGAGGCCACGGGCTCATGCTCGTCGAGGTAGCCCTGCAGGGTGGTGAAGCGCACGTGGTCGAGCTCGAGCAGGGGCTCGAGCTCCTGGTCGAAGCCCACCCAGGTCTCGGCGTCGGCGTCGAAGTGGATCAGCAGGAGCTGATCTCCATCGCGGGCGCCGTGGAGCTGCTCCACCCAACCGTACAGGCCGCCGTGATCCAGCAGATCTCCGTGGTGGTAGGCGGGCACGGCGGTGAGCGAATCCTCGCCGTGGGTCAGGGTGAAGGGGGCGAAGGCGGCCTCGTCGGGCAGGGCCACCTGGCCCTGCAGGGCCGTGAACGGCGTGGCCGAGTTGAACAAGGTGATCCACGCGACGCCCAGCTCTCGATACCAGCCGAGGTGCTCGGGGCTGACCATGCACTCCTGGGGCTGGACGCCCGGATCCCAGCCGCCGAAGGAGGCCTCCAGGCCCTCCTGGGCCCAGGTGATGGAGGCCGCGAACTCACCCGGGTTGTGGTTGGCCATGGCCCCGTTGTTCCAGGACATGAGCCGCACCGCGTCCTGCCCGGCGGCCACGCGCGCCTGGATGCGGGCCAGCACGTCGGCGCCGTCGGTCTGCAGCCAGCCGTGCAACGAGAACGCGTCGTCGAAGTCCCAGTCGGCGTGCAGCTCCGGGTGGGCGTCGAGCCAGTCCAGCTCGGCGCGCATCACGTCCAGATCGATGCCGTAGCCGTCGTCATCGTTCGTGTCGCCCCGGTAGGAGTGGTAGAGGTTCACATGGAAGGAGAGGGCCACGTGCACGGTGGCGCCGCCCTCGACGGGGGGCTCGCCCTCCCCCGGAGCCAGGGCCAGCACGCGGCCGTCCACGGCCAGGGCATACTCACCGGCCAGACCGACCATGGGACCCACGTCGAGCGCGGTCCAGACACCCCCTTCCCAGCGCCAGGCGCCGCGGCTGGCGGAGAGCACCGAGGCGCCGGCCTCGTCCACGTCCACCGCCAGGGCGTCGCTCGGGCCTCCCAGCGACTCCCAGCCCTCGCCGGCCTCGCGGAACAGGCCGCCGTCCATGGCGGCCAGCCACAGGCGGCCGCCGGCGTCCAGGGCCAGGCCGCTGGGGTAGCGCACGGGGAGGTCCTCGCCCGCATCCTCCCAGCTCTCGCCGCCGTCGTCCGAGACCACCAGGGTGGTGGAGAGCAGATCGCTGTACTGGGCGGGCAGCAGCCCCGCCGGCTGGAAGGCGGCCGCGGCGACCCGGCCGCCGCGGGCGGCCACGGACGAAAACAGAAGGTTGAAGCCGGCGTCGCCCAGGTCTACCGGCGACCATGTGTCACCGTCGTCGTCGCTCTGGAACAGGCCGCCGGCCGCGGCCAGCCAGGTGTGGCCCGCCTCGGAGGCCACGCAGAAGGGCACGGGCACGGCGCGCGGGTTGACCAGCCCGAGCAGCGGGCTGTCCGGTGGGCTGGCGACCGCGGCCCAGCCGGCACCCGCATCGCGGTACAGCCCCCAGCCCTCCACCCAGGCCAGGTCGGCCCCAGGCAGGGCGGCGGTGAAGGTGATGGGGCCCTCTGGCAGATTTTCGGCGGCCGTGAAGCTGGCGCCGCCGTCGGCGCTGGCCAGCATGCCCTCGGCCGTGCCCACCAGCAGGCGTTGGCCGTCGGCCGCGAAGGCCGAGGTGGCGACCCCGGCATCGCCCGCCTCCGCCCAGTGGGCCGGGCCGAAGGCCGTGTCGTCGGGGGCGCAGCCGCGGCAGGAGGCGAGCAGCGCGAGGGGGAAGAGGGGAGCGCGGGTCATGGCGGGGCCTCCGGTGCGGGGGAAGGTATCCTGTGTCCCGCGGTCCGGGCGGCGGGGGGTGCCGGGGGGAGGGCGCGGCCGCGCTGCCCGCGCTACGCCCTCGGAACCATGGAACCCGCGCCCCCCGCACCCGGCGCTGCGCACCCGCTCAGGCCGGGCTGGTCCTGGCGGGGCGGCCTGGCGTGGCTGGCCCTGCTCGTCGGCCTGGTCTGCGCGGGGCTGGTGCTGGGGGGGCGCGACAGCCCGCTGCGTCGCCCCGACGCCGCCGCGGTGGACGCCATGCCCCTGCTGCTCGGCGCCCGGGCGCTGCTCGCGGGGGGTGATCCCAGCGACGATGCGGCCCTGGAGGAGGCCTACCGGCGGAGCGAGGACATCGCCTTCCCGGTGCACGGCTTCCACAGCTACTACCCACCCACGGCCTCCCTGCTCTTCCTGCCCATGGGCCTGCTGCCCTGTCCCTGGCTCGCCGCGCTCCTGTACTGGGGCAGCCTGGCGGCCCTGGTGGGATCGGCCTGGTTCCTCGCCACGGCGGGGCGCGGCCGCGGCCACGTGGCGGGCCTCGCGGCCGCCCTGCTGGTGGGCGCGGTGTTCTTGAAGCTCCGGGTGACCCCGGTGGTGCTGCGCGTGGGCCAGGTCAGCCCGTTCGTGGTGCTGCTCACGGCCGTGGCGCTGTGGGGCCTGGCCCGCGCCCGGACCTGGGGCCTGTGGGCCTTCACCCTCGGGGCCGCGCTCAAGTACTTCCCGCTGCTGCTGCTCCCCGCGGCCCTGGCGGCGCGCCGCTGGCGCTGGCTCCTGGCCGCCGGGGGCCTCGCGGTCGGCCTCGTGGCGGCCCTCTGGATCTGGCGCGACAGCCCACACGGGCTGCGGCCACCCTGGCTCTTCGGCGCCGGGCACTTCTTCACGGACGCCCCGGTGCAGCCCTGGGCGCGGCACGGGCCGCCCTGGCTGCTCTGGCTGTGGCGCCTGCGCCTGCCGCTGCTGGGTGGCTCGAGCGCCGCCGTGGTCGTCGCCACCGCCTGGGCGCGCCCCGGCCGCGAGCTGAGCGTGGCCACCGGCGGGCTGCTGCTCGCCTTTGGTGGCGCGCTCACGGCCGGCGGGCACCTCTACCACGAGTCCATCCTGTGCCTGCCCGCCCTGGGCCTGGTGCTGGCCTGGCCGGCACAGCGGGGGCCCCTCGCGCTGCAGTGGGGAGGCGCGGCCCTGGCCCTCGCGGCGCTGGTTTTCCTGGGGGCGCTGGACCCGGCCGGCCCCCCCAACCCGCCCCACTGGCTGCCGATCTCCTACCTGGTCTGGACCCTCTGCCTGCTGCGCTGGGGCTGGGCGTGGTGGTGGGAGCGGTTTTTCTTCCAACGGCACCGATCAGAATGAGCCCAGCTCACCGACAGTTCGGGAGGCCACGAGGGCTCCGCATCGGGGCTGCTCTGGCAGCCCCGCGCCGCCCATCAGGCGGCGAAGATGGGGGGGAGGGCGCGTGTCGCGCCCGATCAGGGGGGGAAGAATCTGTCTTCCTCCCCCCAAAAAAAGGGGCGCCGTCATTTCGGCCGACACTGTCGGCCGAAATGGTCGGTGCCCTTCCAACCCTTCCCCCGCCTCCGGCATCCAAGGGTCGAGTGAGCGATGATCGACCCCATGCCCCAGCCCCCGACCGACCCCGACGCCGCCCTGGTATCCGCCGCCCGTGGCGGTGACCTCGCCGCCTTCGAGCAGCTGTACCGGCAGCACGTCGGCCGGGTCTACGCCCTCTGCCTGCGCATGACCGCCGACGGCGCCGCGGCGGACGATCTCTGCCAGCAGGCCTTCGTGCGCGCCTGGGAGAAGCTCGCCTCGTTCAGGGGAGAGGCCGCCTTCGGCTCCTGGCTGCACCGCCTCACGGTCAACGTCATCCTGGCGGACCGCCGCGCCCACCAGCGCCGGGTGGTGCACCTCGATCCGGTCCGCGCGCCCGACGACGAGGTGGCGATCCCGCGCTCCGGGGGAACCCAGCTCGACCTGGAGCGCGCCATCACCCGGCTGCTCGCCGGCGCCCGCACCGTGTTCGTGCTGCACGACGTGGAGGGCCTGGGCCACCCCGAGATCGCCCGCGCCATGGGCATCTCCGCCGGGACCTCCAAGGGCCAGCTCCACCGGGCCCGCCAGCTCCTCCGGGAGGTGCTCTCATGATGCCCTGCGACACCGCCATCGCGCTGCTGGACGACTACGTGGACGAGGCCCTCACCCCGGCCGAGCGGGCCGCGCTGCAGGCCCACCTGGCCGCCTGCCCCGCCTGCCGCGCCGAGCTCGCGGCCCTGCACGCGCTGCTGGCCGAGGCCGCCGCCCTGCCCGCCGGGATCGAGCCCCCGCGGGACCTCTGGGCCGGCATCGCCGCGCAGATCCAGCCCACGGCGGCCCGCCGCCCCTGGTACGCCCGCCCCCACGTCCTCGCCCTGGCCGCCGTGCTCCTCATCGGCGCCACCGCCGCGGTCACCCACCTGCTGGAGCCGGCCCCCGCGCCCCGGGTCGCCGAGGCTCCGGTCCCCTGGGAGGTCGAGCTGGAGCAGGCCAACGCCGCCCTCGCCCTCGCCCTCGACGCCCGTCGCGCCGACCTCGACCCCACCACCGTCGCCATCCTCGATGAGAACCTCCACATCATCGACCAGGCCATCCAGGACTGCCGCATCGCGCTGGAGACCGACCCCGCCAACCCGCGCCTGGAAGCCTCCCTGCGCGCCACCTGGGAGCAGCGTATCCGCGTGCTGGAGCGCGCCAACCGCCTGCCCTCCGACAGCTAGGAGCCCGCCATGATCGCCATCTTCGCCCTCCTGCCCTGCGCCTTCGCCGCCCACCCCGTGGACCGCTCCGCCGAGGCGGCCCCCGACGCCACGGTCTCCCTGGAGAACACCTGCGGCTCCCTGTCCGTCGCGGCCTGGGACAAGCCCCTGCTGCAGGTCAGCGGCAACCTGGAGGAGGACGATGACGTCCTGGTCCTCACCGGCAGCGGGGCCCGCCTGCACCTGGAGGTCAAGGACAGCCATGGCGGCGACACCGGCTGCGCGGCCCTGCTGGTGCGTCTGCCCGCCGGGGTGCGGCTCGAGGCCGAGACCGTCTCGGCGACGCTCGAGGTGGCCGGTCTGACCGGCACCCTCGATCTCGACACCGTCAGCGGGAACCTCAGGCTGCAGGGCACGCCGGGGGCGGCCACGCTGGAGAGCGTCAGCGGGGAAATCGAGATCCGGGGTGCCGCGTCCTCCCTGGACCTGGAGACCGTCAGCGGGAACATCACCGTGGGCAAGGCGCTGGGACGGCTGGATGCGGAGACCGTCAGCGGCGACCTCACCATCGAGGGCGGTCCCTTCGACCGGATCGAGCTGAGCACCGTCTCGGGCGATGTCCTGCTGAGCGGCCCGCTCACCCCTTCGGGACGCGCCGAGATCTCCGCGCACAGTGGCGACGTGACCCTGCGCCCGCTCCACGGCCTGCCCGCCACCTACGACCTCTCCACGTTCAGCGGCGATGTGATCGGCGCGCCGAGCTCCCTGCGGATCAAAGACTTCACAGGGAACCGCGTGAGGTGGACCGAGGGCACCGGCACCGCCACCGTGGAGGTGGAGACCCACAGCGGGGACATCAACATCGAAGCGCAATAGCGTCACCTCCCCCGCGTACCCCCGCCCCCCGCCGCCCAGGACCCGACCATGCCGCTGCTGGCCGACGTGCAGCTACCATGCGTGGAGCAGGCCGCCATCGTGGTGGACGCCCTCGCCGAAGAGCCGGCCTGGGCCGAGGCCACCACCGTCCGCGGCTTCACCACCTTCACGCCCGGCACCGGCCAGCCCGCCACCGGCGACACTGCGGTGCACCTGTTGGCCGACGCCGAGCACCTCTACCTCTTCTTCGAGGCCGAGGATCCCGAGCCCGGCAAGCTGCGGGCCTCGCTCGGGCGGCGCGACACCCGCTGGAACGACGACTTCGTGGGCGTCTACCTGGACCCGGCGGGCGAGGCCCAGCGCGCCTACCTCTTCGGCGTGACGGCCAGGGGGGCGTTGATGGACGGGATGCGCGTCGGGGAGAACGAGGATCTCTCCTGGGACGGCATCTGGCAGGCCGAGGCGCGCCGCACCGACACGGGCTGGGCGGCCGAGATCGCCATCCCCTGGCGCATCCTGCGGCACCCGGCGGACTGCGACCGGCTGTTCAGCTTGTAGCGGCTACGGCTCGATCGGGTAGCTGAACTCCGCCGTCACGCCCTCGCCCCCGGCCCCATCCGGGTAGGTGACGGAGTAGAGGCAGGTGCCCTCGGCCACGCCCTCGATCTCGAACCAGCCGTACTCGTAGTTGGCGTTGGGTTGGGTGCCGGTGTCGCGCACAGCGCAGATCTCGGGGGTCAGCGAGGCGACGGTCTTGTCCACGTCGGGCTGGCAGACCACCAGGCCGCCGGCCATGGGGCGCACGAAGAAGGCGTTGACGTCGCCCACGTCGATGTCCTCGGCCACGAACGCGATGGGCTCCTGCACGTCGTCGATCATGTCGGGGGAGATCACGTCGGCGGTGAGCGTGGTGTCGTCGATGTCGGAGGAGAGGACCACGGTGCCGGCCACGGAGGCGGTGTCGAAGGCGATCCACTGCTGGTTGCTCTCGGCAGGCGCCATGCTCATGGCCTCGCTGTCCAGCGTCAGCGGGTAGTAGCCGTAGCCGATGACGGGCTGGCCGTTGCTGCGCTGCAGCTCGAAGGGCAGGTACACCCGCTGGTCGGTGAGGTAGGCGGCCTCGCGGGCGGTGTCGCAGGTGTGGCCGAGCACCAGCACCTCGGGGGTGGCGCAGAGCATGTTGACCGAATCTGTCAGGGTCTCGCCCGAGGAGGTGGTGCCCTCGACGGACAGCAGCGCCGTGCCGTCGCCGACACCCTGGACGGTGATGCTGTTGCCGTCGAAGGAATCGACCGTCATGACGGTGTCGTCGTCGTAGGAGGCGGCCGTGAGGTCCACGGCGATGAGGGTGCCCACCTCGCGGACCGTGAGATCCAGGTAGGCGCCCGGCGCGATGGGCTTGTTGAAGTCGGTGATCCAGTCGTCGGCCTGATACGAGAACTGGAAGTTCCCCTCGTTGCCGGTGAGGTTCGAGAAGCAGCCGACCGCGAAGACGGCGGCCAGGCCGGTGAGATGGAGGGCGAAGCTGCGCATGGGAGTCTCCTTTCGGGGAGGCAGTATACGGCGCGTTGTTCCGTACGTACACCTCTTCGACCCGCATGCACCCTCGGGGCGAAACAGTTTTTTACGGCCGGGGCCTGATCGATGCCATCCGCGGCCGGTGCACGAGGCCGGTCCGGTGGGGTATAGGGGCGGCCACCTTTTCCGGAGGCACACCATGACCATCAGGGTCGGCATCAACGGTTTCGGTCGAATCGGCCGCATGTTCTTCCGCGCCGCGCACCAGCGCAGCGACCTCATCGTGGTCGGCATCAACGACCTGCTCGAGCCCGAGTACCTCGCCTACATGCTCAAGTACGACTCGGTCCACGGCCGCTTCCCGGGCGAGATCTCGCTCGACGAGCACAAGAACCTCGTGGTGGACGGCGAGGTGGTGCGTGTCACCGCCGAGAAGTCTCCCGCGGCGCTGCCCTGGCGTGAGCTCAACGTGGACGTGGTGGTGGAGTCCACCGGCCTGTTCCTCACCAGCGGCCCGGTCTTGAACGACCAGGGTGTGCAGGTCAAGGAAGGGGCGAACAGCCACCTCGAGGCCGGCGCCCGCAAGGTGGTGATGTCCGCCCCCCCCAAGGACAAGATCACCCCCATGTTCGTCTGCGGCGTCAACCTCGACACCTACGCGGGCCAGGCCATCGTCTCCAACGCCTCCTGCACCACCAACTGCCTGGCCCCCGTCGTGAAGGTCCTGCACGACAGCTTCACCATCAAGCGCGGCCTCATGACCACGGTCCACGCCGCCACGGCCACGCAGAAGACCGTGGATGGCCCCTCCAACAAGGACTGGCGCGGCGGCCGCGGCATCCTCGAGAACATCATCCCCTCCTCCACCGGCGCGGCCAAGGCCGTGGGCAAGGTCATCCCGGCGCTCGACAAGAAGCTCACGGGCATGTCCTTCCGCGTCCCCACCTCGGATGTCTCCGTGGTGGACCTCACCGTCGAGCTCGAGACCCCCACCACCTACGAGGCCATCTGCGACGCCATGAAGGTCGCCTCCGAGGGCCCCCTCAAGGGCATCCTGGGCTACACGAACGAGAAGGTGGTGGCCACGGACTTCCGCGGCGAGTCCTGCACCTCGGTCTTCGACGCGGAGGCCGGCATCATGCTGGACTCCACCTTCGTCAAGGTGGTGGCCTGGTACGACAACGAGTGGGGCTACTCGGTCAAGCTCGGCGATCTCATCGCCCATATCTGCCGCTGAGCACACCGCTGGGTCCGACGCGCGCACAGCGTGCGTTTCGCGCGTGCGGGCGGTCGTCACGTTCGCTAAGGTGACAGCCTGGAGGTGTTGCGCCTCCTGTTGGGAGTGCTGTCATGAGCGATGGGAACCAGGTCGTAGTCACCACGGCCCCGAAGACGCAGGCCCAGCGCCATGGGCCCACACCTGGAAAGCGAGCCGATCACCTCGATGATCCCCTCGGCCAGGATGTCCTCGCCGACACCCTGCGGGCGCCCGTGCAGTACGCGCTCGCGCCCGGGGCTGCGGTGAAGGCTGCGGCGCCGGCCCCCAGCGGCCCAGGCAGTCCCCTGCCCGACGGGCTGCGCGCCGGGATGGAGGCCTCCTTCGGCGCAGACTTCGGCGGGGTGCGGGTGTCCGAGAGCGCCGCGGTGGATGCCGCCGGCGCGCTGGCCATGGCCTCGGGCGAACGCCTGCAATTCGCTCCCGGGCGCTTCCAGCCCGGCGCTCCCTCCGGCCGGTCCCTGATCGGACATGAGCTGGCCCACGTGGTGCAACAGCGCCAGGGCCGGGTGGGCGGCGTGCAGGCCAAGGGCGGCGCGGTCGATGCAGATCCACGGCTGGAGGCCGAGGCGGATCTGGCCGGTGCGCGGGCGGCCCGGGGCCTGTCCGTACTGCGGCCGCTCGCGGGCGCACGCGCCGCCATGGGCGGCGGCGGTCAGCCGGTCCAGTACAAGAAGACGAAACCCGAGAGCGAGCCCGAGCAGCAGACCGAGCAGCAGGAGCCCGAGACCGAGCAGCAGGAGCCCGAGACCGAGCAGCAGGAGCCCGAGACCGAGCAGCAGGAGGAACAGCAGGAGGAACAGCAGGAAGAGCAGCAGAACGAGCAGCAGAACGAGCAGCAGAACGAGCAGCAGAACGAGGAGACCGAGCAGCAGCAGGACGAGGAGGTCCGCGACTACAGTTTGAGCGAATTCCTCGGTTGGTTGCGGCGCCGGGCGCGGCGAGAGGGCTTCCTGACCCTGGCGACCTTCATCCGCGACAGCCTGAGCGAGCGCGCCCAGGAGCGGGCCATCGCGCTGATGGTCGGGGAGAAGAACGCCAACTCCTTCAAGGCGGTGCAGGGCAAGCTCAAGCGGAAGTTCCGCGACAAGCTCAAGTGGAACGACATCGCCTCGGCGGCCCGCCTGGCCCAGAAGGAGGACAACGAGGGCCTGCTGGACGTCAAGAACCCCACCAAGGACGGCAAGCGCGAGTTCGGCGGCTACGGCACCAAGGCCCTCGGCCTGGGCGGGACCGTCACCAAGGCCATCGGCACCCTGGCCAACGCCAAGGACCTCACCGGCACCATGACGGCGGTGGTCCCAGGGCTCGGGATACTCACCTCCATCGTGGACGCGGTGGATCAGCTCGTCACGCAGATCCAGCTCAACGAGAAGGACGCCTGGATCGCCAACCGTGGCACTGCCGAGGCCTTCACCGCCTACCAGCAGGCGGCCCAGACCGCCTGGGGCGCCATCGAGTTCTGCAAGGCCGCGGGTGATGCCACACAGGCCCTGCAGGCCACCGGCGCCCTGTCCATCATCGCGGGCGTCTTCACCATGGCCCGCGGCATCTTCGAGGTCTTCGACGCCCAGGACCGCATCAAGACCCTCGAGTCCCTGGCGGCCTCTTCCGGCGACAAAACCATCATCGGCGCCGCCAAGCTCGGGACCAGCACCGCCAAGCTCAACCGGGTGGTGGGCGTCTCCAAGGTGATCAAGGGCGGGCTGATGTTCGCCGGGGGGGTGGCCCTCTTGGCCGGTGCCGGCCCCGTGGGCTGGATGTTGCTCGGCGCCGGGGCGATCGTCGGCGGCCTGGCCGCGGCCTGGAAGTGGTACCAGAAGAAGAAGCGCAAGCAGGATTTCACCGAAAAGGAGCTGGGCGTCGACAAGATCAAGGACAAGAAGAAGCGCGCCGAGGTCCTCCAGAAGAAGCTGGGCCAGCTCGGGTACACCAAGGCGAGCGACTTCTACGCCGACTACCTCCAGACCAGCGCCGCCTACCTCTTCGAGAAGGGGATCGTGGCCTACGACGAGAACGATCCGGTCTGTGTCGATGCCCGCACCCTGATCGACTCCCTCGGGCTGCAGATCGAGACCGAGGACAGCCAGGGCAACGCCCTGGAGAAGCCCCTGCCCACCGCCTCGGCCATCGCCAAGAAGCTCCACACCTGAGAGGTCCGCCATGCCCCCCGAGCCCACCGCGCAGATCGAGCTGCTGCGCGCCTGCCAGCAGGTCTTCGACCAGGCGGGCCTGCAGACCGCGCTGCTCCCCCCCGAGGGCGACACCCCCTACACCGCCCTGGTGGTCCGCCTTCCCGGCGTGGGCGAGCGCGAGGCCGTGATCGACCTCCAGCTCAACTACCTGCCCTTCGGCCCCGAGGTGGCCGCCGCGGGCACCCACGTGCTGCAGCTGTACGCCGAGCTGTCCACCGCGATCCCGCGCGAGGCATCCCCCGAGCTGATCGCCCTGATCAACCACCTCAACGGCCAGCTCCCGCTGGGCGCCTTCGCGCTCTTCCCAGGCGACGGCATCCTGTTCTGGAAGTACACCCGCTACCAGGGCGAGGGTGACCGCGAGCAGGAGCTGCGCCTGCTGGATCAGCAGGCTGGCCTGGTGCTGCACCTGCTGCAGGTCTGCACCGACGCCCTGCTCGGCGTGGCCAGCGGTGAGATCACGGCCGAGGAGGCCCTGGAGGCGATGCCGGTGGATCTGTTGCCAGCGTGAGCTGTCAGCTCTCAGCCCGCTCCTGCTCTGCCGCTGCGGACGGCTGACCGCTGACCGCTGCCTGCTTGGGTGGCACCGCCGCCATGCAATGCTCGGCCAGTGCGGCGATGGTCAGGGAGGGGTTGACACCCAGGTTGGCCGAGACGATGGCGCCATCGCAGACGTAGAGCCCGAGGTGGCCGAAGACCCGGCCGTGTCGGTCCACCACGCCGTGCTCGGGATCGGCCGCCATGGAGCAGCCGCCGAGCAGGTGGGCGGTGAGCGGGCGGTTGAGCAGCACCTCGGAGAAGGCGGTGGCGGCCGTGCCGCCGCTGGCCTGGGCGATGGCGTTGGCCGCGGCGTTGGCCTCGGGGATGAAGCTCGGGGGGGCTCCCTGGGGGGCGTGGGAGCGCAGCACGCGGCGCCAGGGCGCCCACCAGGGGCGCGCGCTGATCATGTGCAGGGAGTTGTCGAGCACCTGCATGACCAAGAGGATCACGGTGCGTCGGGCCCAGCCGAAGGGCTGCTTCATGCGCAGCAGAACGAGCGGGTGACAGAGGCTGTTCCAGAGGAACTTCAGCGGGCGGGTGAGGCGGCTGCCGTGGGGGACCAGGGGCACGGTCAGGGCGCTCATGACGTCGGAGCCCGGGTTGTAGCGCACCGACTCGATGGAGGTGTGCTCGTTGACCTGCAGGTAGGAGGCGATGGCCACACCTTCGCCGTAGCAGACGTCCTTGCGGCTCGACTCCACCCCGCAGATCACCTCGGAGTTGGTGCGGAACTTCTTTCCCAGGGCGTCGGAGAGATACGGCAGCCAGGCGCGCTCTTTGCACCGCCAGAGCAGCTCCAGGGTGCCGAGCGCGCCGGCGGCCAGGACCACGTTCTTCGTGCGCCAGATCCGGCGGCCGGGCAAAATCCCCGTGCTCCTCTTGCTCTCCACCACGTACCCGCCTTGCCCGTCGGGGCGGATACCTGTGACCAGCGTCTGGGGGACGACCCGCGCCCCCCGCTTCTCAGCCAGGTACAGGTAGTTCTTGTCCAGGGTGTTCTTGCCGCCGCTGCGGCAGCCGACCATGCAGGCCGCCGAGAAGTCGCAGGTGGTGCGGGGGGGGCCCTCGCCGTCAAAGAAAGGATCGGGCACGCGCTCGCCGGGGCGATCACCGAAGAGGATGCCCACCTCCGTGGGCCGGAAGTGATCCTGGCGGCCGATGCTCTCGGCGTAGGCCTGCAGCAGGCGGTCGCCCGCCCAGGCCTGCGGGGTGGGGGTGACGCCCAGCATCCGACGGGCCTCGGCGTAGCGGGGCGCCAGGGTGGCCTTCCAGTCATCGTCGAGGTGGGCCCACTGCGGGTCGCGGAAGAAGTCGTCGAGCGGCTGCATCAGCACGGCGGCGTAGACCAGGGAGCCGCCGCCCACGCCGGCCCCGGCCAGGGCCATGAAGTGCCGGTGCAGCAGGACACGCTGGATCCCGGTGCAGCCGAGCAGCGGGAACCAGAGGTACTTGAAGACGTTCCAGTTGCTGCGCGGGAAGTCCTCGGGGCGCCAGCGGCGGCCAGCCTCGATCACCAGCACCGAGTAGCCTTTCTCCGCCAGCCTCAGGGCCGCGACCGAGCCTCCGAAGCCGGAGCCGACGACCAGGTAGTCCACTTGTTCGGGGAGGGTGCTCATGTCAGAGATCCTCGAGCAGCTCAGCCCGCGCCCTGCTCAAGCGGCGGGTGGGGCCGATGGCGAGAGGGGCCAGCACCAGGGCCACGAAGGAGGCCAGCATGGTGACCAGCGGCATGGCCGAGAAGAACCCGTGGAAGGCGGCGTAGACGAACCACACCAGGCAGGCCAGGAGCTGGGCCGCGGCCAGCCCGAGCCCGGCCAGCACCGCCCAGAAGCGGGTCCGGACCACCATGCCCCCGGCCCCGGCCGTGGCGACGCCCAGCGCCAGCATCAGCACAGGGACCGGCTTGAGCCACCAGGGCATGATGAGATCGAGGAGCTGCACGCCGGTGACCAGCTGGGCCAGACCGGCGCCCATGAGCACGAGCCCGGCGAAGGGGATCAGGGCCGAGGCGCGCGGGACATCGAAGTCTTCGTGGGGCATGGCGTGGTTTCCTCTCCCGGAGTGTACGCCGTTTCCGCGGGGGATGTGCAGCCGCCGGAGGTCTTTCCATTTCCGTCAAGGACGTGTAGACTCCCCCATCGCGCGCCGACGATCGGCGCCAGGGAGGTCCTGATGAACACGTTCCGCCTTCTCCTGCTCCTCGTGCTCCCCGCGCTCGCGCTCGTGAGCTGCAATGAGGATGAGGATCCTTGCACCTGTGACTGCCAGTGCGACTGCTGCGAGGAGACCGACACCGACGCCGACACCGACGCCGACACCGACACCGACGCGGACGCCGACGCCGACAGCGACGCGGACGCCGACGCCGACAGCGACGCGGACGCCGACAGCGACGCGGACGCCGACGCCGAC
>JBDRKM010000392.1:0-18308 GCA_043814015.1 Pseudomonadota bacterium | reverse complement strand
CCCAGAGCAGCGCCAGCCGCACGGTGCCCCTCGCGCGGGCCACCACGTCCTCGCGCCGGAGCAGGGCCTCCAGCGAGCGCTCGTCCTCGGCGTCGCGCACCCGGCGCAAGCCCGCCCGGCGTGGCTCGGCCCGCAGGCTGGCGCGCAGGGCGTCCGGGCTGGTGAAATCGAGCTCGGAGTTGCGGTACCACAGAAAGCGCAGGGGCGGGAAGCGGTGCTCCTCCACCGCCTGGGCCAGCTCCTCGGGCAGCGCTGGCAGCTCCGCGGTGGTGCCGAAGGTGCCGTCGCGACGGTAGCGCCCGGCGCGGCCGGCCACCTGGGCCAGCTCCGCCGCCTCGAGCGGGCGGGTCTCGTGGCCGTCGAACTTGGCCAGCGAGGCCAGGGCCACGTGGTCCAGATCGAGGTTCAGGCCCATGCCGATGGCGTCGGTGGCCACCATGTACTGGACCTCGCCCCCCTGGAAGAGCTCCACCTGGGCGTTGCGGGTGCGGGGCGCCAGGGCCCCGAGCACCACGGCCGTGCCGCCGTGGCGGGCCTTGAGCCGCTCGGCCAGGGCGTAGACCTCGTCGATGGAGAAGGCCACCACGGCGCTGCGGGGCGGCAAGGCGTCGAGCTTGCGCCAGCCGGTGTGCGCCAGGCGCGAGAAGCGCGGGTGGGTCTCGAAGCGCGCGGTGGGGACCAGGTCCTCCATGAGGGGGGCGATGGTCTCGGAGCCCAGGAACCAGGTCTCGCGCAGGCCGCGGGCGTGCAGCAGGCGGTCGGTGAAGACGTGCCCGCGCTCGCGGTGCGCGCAGAGCTGCACCTCGTCCACCGCCAGGAAGGCCACGGGGCGGTCCAGCGGCATGGCCTCGACGGTGCAGATCCAGTAGCGGGCCTGCGGTGGGACGATCTTCTCCTCGCCCGTGACCAGGGCCACACAGCCGGCACCGGCGCTCACCACGACGCGGTCGTAGATCTCGCGGGCCAGCAGGCGCAGGGGCAGGCCGATCATGCCGGTCCGGAAGCGCAGCATGCGCTCCACGGCCCGGTGCGTCTTGCCGGTGTTGGTGGGCCCGAGGACGGCGGTGATCCCGCCCTGGCCTTCGAAGTCGAGGCCTGGGCTCACTCCTCCTCGGCGGCCTCCTCTTCGGCCTTCCTCGCGGCCTCGTCGGCGGCGGCCTCCTCTTGATCCAGCTTGGCCTGCAGGGCGTCGATCACGATGATCCGGTCGCGGTCGGTGGCATGGATCAAGCCGTCGCGTACGCAGAAGCGGGGGTGCTCCAGCGAGTACTCGGAGATGTCCACCTGGAACTCGAGCTTGCCCGGGCGCTTGAACTTGAAGGCGCGGCCGGTGTCCGTGACGACCCAGATGGCGCCGGTCTCGTCCATGGCCATGTCCACATCTTCGAACCCGGCGTCGAAGTCGTCCATGTCCATCATGACGCGGTCGCGGAAGCCGTCGGCCTCGTAGCGCACGATCTGGTCGCGGTACACGAGCAGCAGCTTGCCCTTGTAGACCAGCACGTCGTTGGGGGCGCCCTCCCGGATCTCGAAGCGCACGATCTCCTGGCCGTGGCGGTCGAAGCCGATGACCTCGTCGCCGAAGAAGACGTACAGCAGGCCCTTGGAGGCCAGCCAGGCCATGTGCCCCTCGCCGCCGAGGCCGGGCTCGACCTCTTTCACGGTGTTGAGCTGCCAGCCGATGAGCTGGTTGCCGTCCGGGTCGAACAGCTGGACGCGCCCGCGGGCGTCGAGGATGGCGATGACGTCGAAGTCCTTCTCGGGGATGAGCGCGATGGCGATGGGGTTGTGGAACTGGCCGGGGCCGTCCCCCGGCTCGGAGCCGGAGACGTACCAGGGCCGCCCGCGCGCGAACCAGGTGTTGGTGATGCCCGTGGCGCCGCCCCAGACCCGATCCGGGCGGCCGTTGTCGGCGAAGCGCTGCACGCGGTTGTTGCCGACATCGGCCACGTAGACGCTGCCGAAGCGGTCCACGTCGATGGGCATGGGCTCGTCGAAGGACTGCATGGCGCCCTCGCCCCAGCCGGTCTCGCCCCAGTAGGGGACGTTGGGGTTCGCGCCCCCGATCATGTCCTGGTAGGCGTAGAAGATCTCCACCAGCTCGTCGAGCCAGGCGCGGTCCTTGCCGATGGCGCGCAGCTCGGCCATCTCGAGGGCCGGGATGCTGTTGGCGTCCTTGAGCTTGCGCAGGGTGTCGATGGCGTCCCTGTCGCTCTTGATGGCCTGGGCGCGCCGGCCCATGGGGACGCGCTTGACCACCTGCTCCCGCAGGTAGGGCGCGCCGTCGCCGGCGGCGTCCATGATCCACTCGAGGGAGAGCGGCGCGCCGAACTCGGCGTTCTTGCAGGCCTGGTACTCCGCCTCGAGCTTGGCGAGGTAGGCGGCGTGGGCGTCCTGGCCCGCGGGAGACGCCCGCCAGGCGTCGAGGTCGGCCTGGAAGGCGCCGGTGGACTCGACGTAGTTGACGGCCACCTCGGCGAGGTAGCAGTCGGAGTAGACGAAGCCCTCGTAGACCTCGTCGATGGTGATCCGCAGGGTGCGCCCGGTCAGACCGATGGGCAGATCGAGGCGCTGCATCTCGTCGAGCACGCGGATGGGGTTGCCCACCGGCTTGCCGTCCACCAGGATGGAGATGGTGTGGGGGCGGCTGTACTCGCGGTAGCTCTTCTTGCCCTCGGACAGGTTGCCCGGCCAGATGGTGAGGCTCTCGATCTCCGTGCTCGCGCGCATGTCGAGATCCAGCCAGGACCCCTTGCCCGCGCCGTCCTGGCCCTCGCCCCAGCCGCTGGCGAGCAGGCCGTCGAAGGCGTCGTCGGCCGGGTGCTTTCCGGCCTCGTCCTCGTGGACGGAGCTGGCGGTGGCTTTCGCGGCGATGGGACCGGCGACGGCCGCGGGCGCGAGCGCGGCCCCGAGCAGCAGCGCGAGGGCGGTGGGGATGGCGAGACGGGCTGGGTGCATGACGACCTCCGACCGTGCTCCGTACCGTGGCGCGCGGCGCGCGGTCAAGCGCCCGACGCGGAGAAGCGGCGGCTCCCGCGCCCTCCTGCCGGCCCCTGACGAAAGCTTCACAAGCGGTCTGAGCGCCCCGGGGCGCGCCTTCGGTCCCGGCCTCGGCGACCTCGCAGCCGTTTGGCTTGCCAGCGGGCGGGACAGCGTGTATCCGCAGGGCCCAGCCCAGGAGATCTCCATGCACGCGCCCCTCCTCGCCCTCCTCGCCCTCCTCTCCCCCGTCCGGGCCGAGGCCCCCGCCCACATCCCCGTGCCCATCATCAACGGCGAGTCCGCCACCGAGGCCGACTGGCCCATGACCGGCGGCATGATGATGGACGCCGACATGCACTTCGGCGGCCACAACGGGCACTTCCGCATGCTGGTGTGCTCCTCCACCCTCATCGCGCCCGATGTGGTGCTGCTGGCCGCCCACTGCATCGACCCCGACTCCTTCACCTACGGCTACGGCAGCCTGACCAACATCGACATCCGCTGGTCGCGCCTGGCCGATCTCTCCGCCCACGACGGCTCCAGCGTCGCCGAGTGGCCGGCCGACGCCGTGCCCGCCTGGGACTGGGTCCATCACCCCGAGTGGGACATCTGGGGCCTGTCCACCGGCGTGGGCCACAGCTACGACATCGCCCTGCTGTTCCTCGATCAGGCCGTCACCGACGTGCCCTTCGCCTACCTCCCCACCACGGAGGAGGCCGTGCAGATCGCGCTGGAGGACGAGGTCACCATCATCGGCTGGGGCCAGCAGACCGACGACCGCTACCCCCCGGCCGGCACCTACGGCTACAAGCAGATGGGCATCTCCAACGTCAGCGAGCTGGGCGAGTACGAGCTGCAGGTCGGGCTCGAGCCGGAGGACGTGCGCAAGTGCCACGGCGACTCGGGCGGCCCCACCTTCAAGCTCTTCCAGACGGACACCATCGACCCCTGGCGCCAGATCGGCATCACCTCGCACGCCTACGACCAGACCGACTGCCGCATGACCGGCGGTGTGGACACCCGGGTGGACGCCTACCTCGGCTGGATCGACGGGGAGCTGCGCGCCCGCTGCGCCGACGGCACCCGCGTCTGGTGTGAGGAGGAGGGCATCCCCGTGGCGCCGGTACCCGCGCCGGTGGACACCGCGGACGATGGGGACACCGGCGGGGACGACGACGATGATTTCTTCGGGTGCGGCTGCGCGAGCGGGGGCGCCGGTGGCGGGATGGCGGCCCTGCTGCTCGGGGCGCTGGGGCTCACGCTGGCGCGGCGTCGGAGGGGGTGACGGCGGGGCGCGGTGTTAACTGGGCTTCATGCATGCCCATCTCCATCCCCGTGACACCGGTTGGCTCGAGGTCATCGCCGGCTGCATGTACAGCGGCAAGACAGAAGAGCTGATCCGCCGCATCCGCCGCGCGCAGTACGCCCGCCAGCACGTGGTGGTGTTCAGCCCCTCCCTCGATCGCCGCTACAGCGACGACAGCGTGGACTCCCACTCGGGCCACAGCCTGCGCTCGTTCCGGGTGCAGCGGGCGGCCGAGATCCCGCCGCTGGTGGGCGACGCCCAGGTGGTGGGCATCGACGAGGCCCAGTTCTTCGACGACGAGCTGGTGGCCGTGGCCAACGACCTCGCCGGGGATGGCCGCCGCGTCATCGTGGCCGGTCTCGACCTCGACTACCGCGGCCGGCCCTTCGACCCCATCCCCCAGCTGCTGGCCACCGCCGAGTACATCGACAAGATGCTGGCCATCTGCGTCATCTGCGGCAACCCCGCCGACCGCTCCCAGCGCATCGTGAACCGCGACGCGCGGGTGCTGGTGGGCGAGAAGGACGCCTACGAGGCCCGCTGCCGGCGCTGCTGGGACCCGGACAACTTCACCCCCTCCCAGGTGCAGCTGCAGTTCGGGCGCAACCTGGCGGAGAAGTAGCCGCCGCCCGCCTCAGATCAAATCCAGCCGCGGTTCGCGCCGATCTCCACGCCAGTGCAGCCGGACCTCCCGGCCCTCCCGGCCCACCGGCGCCAGGGTGGGCACCGCCGGCAACAGCTCGGGATCCAGCGGGACGCGCGCCCAGGGGTTGAGGAAGACCTCGGCGCGGACGCGGGTGGGATCGTCGCCCTCGCGCCCGATCCAGACCACGCCCGTCAAGTCCGAGTAGACCGGGTCGTGGAACAGGGAGGCGCCGCTCATGTCGTCGAAGGAGAGCTCGAAGCTGCCCTCTGCTCCATCCTGCTGCCAGACTGTGGAGCGGGCCTGGCCGTAGAGGAACTCGCGCATAGTGCCCCGGCCGATGTTCCAGGGCTGGTCGCCCACACAGAAGAGCAGCAGGGGCTCGCCCGAGTGCGCGCCGAGGTGGTAGCGGTTCATCTCATTCAGGATGCGCGGCTCGACCACGGCCAGGGCCGCGGGCCCCAGGAAGGGCCCCAGGACGAAGCAGACCCGCGATCCGCGGCGCGCTGTGCGGCCCGTGAGCCCGAATTCGAGCTGGATGCCGCGCTTCTCGTCGATGAAGGTGGCGTAGCGGCCCTGCCACATGCCCCGCTCCACCTCGGAGAGCCAGGTGTCCACCGCGCGGCGGACCTCCTCGGTGTCGAAGTCGTCGGGCAGGCGGGCGTGCACGATCACCGCCAGGCGCTGCTTTGAACCGACGCGGTCCAGCGCCGCGACCAGGCGCTTGATGGTGGCCTGATCTGCCCCGGCGCGGCCCTTGTGGATGAAGGAGACCACGCCCACGTTCAGGGCCTGACCTGAGACGGAACGCGCCGCCAGGTAGGCCCCGGGCTCGGTCAGATCGTGCACCCGCAGCCGCCCACGCTCCAGGAACGAGGCGGCGGCGACCTCGGCGTATCCCTGGAAGAACTTGCGGTTGTTGAGGGAGGTCAGGTTCGCCTTGGCCCGCACCAGCAGGGGCGGCGGCAGCACCTCCACCATGGCCTCCAGCGCGCTGCGCTGCCGTCCGGCGTGCACCCCGCAGACCTGGCGCAGGAACGTGTGCTCCCCGCCAGGCAGCCGGCGCATGTCCTCGACGAGGCGGTCGGAGAAAAGGCCCATGGTCAACCTGGAAAGCGGACCCGCAGCTAACCCGGGCGAGGCCGCGGGCGCCAGCCAGCCTAGAATTGCGCCTGATCCCCCTGGTCATCCACGTACGCCAGCTCCTGCAGGCGGATCAGGACGTCGTCCTCCGAGTCCCAGGCGCCCGCCAGCCACATGTTGCCCTGCTGGCCAGGGGCGACCTCGAAGAAGGCCGGCGTGTGCGTGCCGATCCAGAGCTGCACCAGCGCGCCGGACCAGGAGAGATCCTCGGCGCCGCTGTCGGTGGCGTGGGAGGCGTCGAAGACCGAGAAGCGGTACTCGCCCTCCGCGCGCAGGTCGTAGACCGCCACGGTCTCGGGGCCATCACCGTCGTCGTCCAGGCGCTCCATGGCGACCACGCGGTCGTGGACGTCGGAGGCATTGACGGGGTGGTAGGGAGCGCCGGACCAGACGTGGAAGCGCTCCCAGGTGGCGTCGCCGGGGGTGACCGATGCCCGCGGGCCGGTGATGTGGAGGTCGAGATCCGCCGGCGTGCCGCCCCAGACCAGGGAGGCGCGGACCTCGCTGGAGGCCAGGGCCGGGGACACCGCGACCCGCAGCGTGCGGGCGTTGCTGCTGCGCACCAGCACGGGGAACCGCGCCGCGGTGTACCCGCTGGTGCCAGGGATGCGGGCCGTGTAGACCCCGGTGGGGATGCCGGAGATGAGGAAGTGACCGCCGTCCACGCCCTCGCCGGTCTCGACGCCGGCGACCACGCGCTCGCTGTCGGGCGCGTTCCAGCCCTCGCGCAGCTCCACCGAGAACACCACCGGGCCGACATGCCCGCCGATCTCCTCCTCGGGCGCCTCCCCCGTGATGGCGTCCACCACGTCGCCCTCGGCCTGGCCCGAGTTCACCTCGAGCGCCAGCGGCAGGGCCGGCAGCTCGCGGGACCACAGCGACCAGGTCTGCGGCGGAGACGCCGGCAGGGCCGACGGGCTGCCCTCCACCAGATCGAGGTCCACCCAGGCCTCGGTGGACGCGTAGCCCTCGGCGCTGACCGCGATGCGCAGGGCGTGGCCGCGGTGCTCGTCGGCCAGCAGCACGGCCGAGTACCAGCCGTCCCCGTCCGTGGTGCAGGAGGCGATGAGCGCGCCCTCCTCCGTGGCCAGCGACACCTGGGCCCCCTGGACCCAGTCGCCCTGCTCGTCGTAGATCCGGCCATAGAGCTGGACGAAGAACCCCTCGGGGCCCTCCACGGTGCAGCCGCAGAGGAGCAGAGGGAGGGTGAGGAGCCAGGTCTTGCGCATCGGGGGAATTCTAACAGGAAACGGCCCTGGGCCGAGCGTGGGGGGCGATGAACCGCAGCGTGGGCGGAGGCTGTCGCGCGGGGACGGCGGCGAGGAGTGGCGCCTCAAGGCGACCCGGACCCCGCTCGGCCTGATCCTCAACTTCAAGGCACCCGTCCTGCGGGAGGGTATCGAGCGGGTCGTCTACTCGGTTTGATCTGCGCCTTTGCGCCTCTGCGCCTCTGCGGTTGTTGTCCGGTCCTGCCTGCCTCTACGCAGATCCCGAGGGTGTGCGGCTGACACCTGATACCTGACACCTGACACCTGAACGCTCCCCGCTACTTCATGGCTCGTGGAGCCGCGGCAGCCGCGGCACATAGCCCGAAGTTCGATACCGAGAAGGCTACGACCGAAGCTGCCGAAACACAGTCCGGGTGCCGGCTGCTTTCGGAGTGGTCAGAGAAAACCATCTTGCTGACGGCTGAATGCTGATAGCTGACAGCTCTCCGGCCGCGCCGGACTGGCGGCTGATTTGGTCGGTGCCAAATGCGCGGCCTCCCGGTCGCGCGCGGAACCCTACCCCTCCCTCCCGAGCGCCAGCAGCCGCGCCGAGTTGAACACCACGAAGATCGCCCCGCCGTTGTGCAGGAGCGCGCCCCACAGCGGCGAGATCACCCCGATGGCCGCCAGGGTCAGCATGACCACCGAGAAGCCGGCCCCCACCAGCACGTTCACGTTGATGGTGCGCCGCGTGCGGGCGGCGAGCTCCACCATCTGGGGCAGGCGCGCGAGGTTGTTGCCCATCAGCGCGATGTCCGCGCCACCCAGGGCCACCTCGTTGATGACCGCGCCCACGGCCACACCCACATCCGCGCGGTGCAGGGCCAGGGCGTCGTTGACGCCGTCGCCCACCATCATCACGCGCCGGCCGGCGGCCTGCTCGGCCTCGATCAGCTCGGCCTTGCGCTCGGGCAGGACCTCGGCCTCCACCTGGTCGAAGCCCAGCTCGGCGGCCACGGCTTCGGCCACCTCGCGGCGGTCGCCGGTGAGCAGCACCAGCCGCCGGGCGCCCTGGTCTCGCAGGGCCTGCAGCGCCTTGGCGGCCTCGGGGCGGGGGCGGTCCGCCAGCTCGAACCAACCCAGGGGCTCGCCCTCCCGGGCCAGCCACACGGCGATGCCGCGCTCGGCCTGGACCTCGGGCAGGGTGAGCCCGCGCTGCCTGAGCCAGGAGGCGCGCCCCAGCAGCAGGGTGCCGGAGCCGGTGGTGGCCTCGACGCCCAGGCCGGCCTGCTCGCGCAGGGCTGACGGGGGCTCGAAGGACAGGCCGCGCTGGCGGGCGGCCTCCACCACGGCGCGGGAGGCGGGGTGCAGGGATCCGTGGCCGCAGGAGGCGGCCAGGCGCAGCAGATCCTCCTCCTGGAGCCCCTCGCGGGGGTGGATGGCCAGCACGCCCAGGGCCCCGAGGGTGACGGTGCCGGTCTTGTCCAGCACGACGGTATCGACCTCGGAGACGCGCTCCAGGAAGCTGGCGCCCTTGATCAGGATGCTCCAGCGGGCCGCCACGGCCAGGGCGGCCACCATGGCCACCGGGCCCGAGAGCACCAGGGCGCAGGGGCAGGCCACCACCAGCACGGCGATGGCGCGGCCCACATCGCCGGTGGCGAAGAGCACCACGGCGGCCACGGCCAGCACCACGGGCAGGTAGGCGCCGGCGTAGCGCTCCAGCAGGCGGGTGACGGGCGCCTTGGCGTGCTCGGCGCGGTGCAGCAGCGCCATGACGCGGCCCAGCGCGGTGTCGCGGCCGACGCCCTTCACCTCCAGGGTGAGCATGCCGTCGAGCGCCACGGTGCCGGCGAAGGCGCGGCTGCCGGGGCCCAGATCCTCCAGCATGGACTCGCCGGTGACGGAGGACTGGTCCACGGCGGCGGCCCCCTCCAGCACCACGGCGTCGGCCGGGATGGTCTCGCCCGGGCGCACGATCACGCGATCGCCCACGGCCAGCTCGTGGGTGGGGACGACCTGTTCGCGGCCCTCCACCAGGCGCGTAGCGGTGCGCGCGTGCAGCTTGCGGATGCCGTCGATGGCGGCCCGGGCGCCCTGGACGCTGCGCTCCTCCAGCAGGTGGCCCACCTCCATCAACAGCGGGACCAGCCCGGCCGTGATGAAGTCGCCGCTGATCATGGCGGCCAGGATGGCGAGGGAGACGAGCTGATCGGTGTAGGAGCCGGGATCGCGGGTCCAGAAGCCGCGCGCGCCGGCCCACAGCACGGACCAGCCCACGATCAGCGCGGCCACGAGCTCGATGCCGGCGGCGACGGCGGCCTGGTCGGCCTGCAGGCGGCCCCAGGCCCAGCCCACGCCGAGCAGGCCGCCGCCCACCAGGACGGAGACCAGGCGCAGGCCGAGGTAGCGCAGCCCGCCGAGGTCGTCGCCCAGCTGGCGGGAGAGCAGATCCGTGCGGACGGACCCCGCGGCGTTGACGTTCAGCTCCACCGGCGGCTCCTGTTACTGCTGCTTGGCGGGGACGGAGATGCGGAATCCATCGGGTACCTGGTAGTGGTGCCCGTTGGAGGGGGGCGGCACGAAGCGCAGGCGGTCCGCCTGGGGCAGCGCGCTCTCGATGCCTTCGCGGTACAGGCGCTCGCGGACCACCTTCGGGTTCTTGCGGTACTCGGCCACGAGATCGAGGTACTTCTGGGCCTCGCCGCGGGCGGTGGCCAGGGTCTGGGCGGCGTAGCCCTGGGCCTCGCGGATGGCCTGATCGCGCGTGGCCTGGGCCAGGGGCAGCTCCTCCTCGCGCAGCTTCTGGGCCTCCTTGACCTGGGTCTCCTTGTCGATGAAGGCGTTCTGGACCTGCTTGAACTCGTCGAGGACCTGGCGCGGCGGGGTGAGCTCGGTGACCTCCAGGGAGACCAGGGAGATGCCCACGCCGACGCGGTCGAGGCGCTCCTGGGCGCGCTGCACCACCTGGATGACAAAGGGGGCGCGGCCCTCGGACAGGACGGAATCGACCTCGACCTCACCCATGGTGCGCACCGCGGCGGCCATGACGGCATCGCGCAGCAGCGCCTCGGGCTGGGCCTGGTAGAGGGCCCAGGCCACCGGGTCGCTGATCTGGTAGCGCGCCACCATGTCCACCTGGACGACGTTGTGGTCGCCCGTGAGGGCGTAGCCCTCCACCACCGGGTCGATGGTGCGGCGGCGGGAGCGGTCCACCTCGCCCTGGCCGGGCCGGCGGTAGTGCAGGTCGTAGACCTCGAGCTCGTAGACCTTCTGCACCTTGACCCGCAGCACCTGGTCGATGGGGCGCGGCAGGGTGTAGTGCAGGCCGGAGGAGAGCACGGCGGTGGCGGGGCTGCCGCCGGCCAGCGCGCCGAAGCGCAGCACCACCGCGACCTCGTCCGAGCCGACGATGATGAGGCCGGAGAGCAGGTAGAGCACGGCCAGGCCGCCCAGCGCCCAGCGCAGGTAGCCCAGGCCGATCTCCAGGCTCTTGAGGAGCGGATCCGAGAAGCGCCGGAGCTCGGCGCTGCCCAGGCGGCGCTCGGCGCTCACCGGGTGCTCTCCAGGACCTGGAAGGGCGCCGCGTCGGTGCGCAGGACCACGGTGCTCTTCTTGCCCAGGACCTTCTGCAGGGACTCCAGCGAGCGGGTGAACTTGTAGAACTCGGGGTCCACGCTGTGGGCCTCGGCGTAGATGCGGGCCGCCTCGGCCTCGGCCTCGCCGCGGATGGTGGCGGCCTGCTCGCTGGCCTCGGCGCGGATCTTGGCGACCTCCAGATCGGTGTCGGCCCGGATCCTGGCGGCCTCGCGCTCGCCCTCGGCGCGGAAGCGCGCGGCGTACTGCTTGCGCTCGGCGCGCATCTGCTCGAAGACGTAGCGGGTGTTGCCCTCTGGGAGGGAGAGGCGCTTGAGCCCGACCTCCTCGATGGCCACGCCGTACTTCTCGCTGGCCTTCTGGGAGACGTCGTCCAGGATGGCCCGCTCGATCTCCTCGACCTTCAGGTCTTCCGGCGTGGTGGAGACCAGCGCCGACAGATCGTAGCCGCCCAGCACGCTGATCTTGGCGTTGGTGACCAGGCCGTCGAGCTTGCTGTCGGCCGCCTCGATGGTGCCCAGCGACTGGTAGAAACGGAGCGGATCCTGCACCCGCCAGATCACGTAGGACAGCAGGATGACGTTCTTCTTGTCACGGGTGAGCATCTCGGTGTGCCGGGTGTTCAGCACCCGCTGGCGAGCGTCCAGGGTGACCACCTTGTCGATGGGCCAGGGCAGCCTCAGGTGCAGGCCGGCGTCCTCGATGACGCCCACCGAGCGCCCGAGGCGCAGCCGCAGCGCGACCTGCCCCTCGCGCAGCTGCCAGGTGAAGGCGAAGAAGGCCATGCCGAGCAGGACGAGGGCGCCGACGAGGGTGCGCAGGCGGTTGGTTCCCATGGAGGGGGCTCCCGGGCTCACTCGATCACCCAGAGCGCGCCGCCGTCGCGCTCGATGCGTGCGTCGAGGATGGTGTGGGGGTTGTCCGGCAGGACGCTCTCGATGGTCTCGAGGCGCCGCCGGAAGCGGTACAGCTCGGGCGAGGCGCGGTATTCGGCCTCGATAGTATGGAACGCGACGGCCTCGCCGCGGGCCTGGGCCAGGCGGGTGGCGGCCTCGGCCTCCACCTTGCGGGTGGTGCGGACGGCGTCGGCCTCGGCCTTGGGCAGGGCGCCCTCGCGGTAGCCCTGGGCCTCCATCACGTAGGTGACCGTGTCGATCTGGGATGCCACCACGGCCTGGTAGTCGGCCGCCACCGCCACGGGCGGGTGCAGCCCGCGCAGGGTGAAGGCCACCACCTCGACGCCGAGCCCGTGGGTGTCCGATTCCCGCTGCAGCTCGGCGGCGACGCGCTCAGAGAGGTCCATCAGGCCTTCTGAGAGGACCTGGTCCAGGGAGCGATCGACGGTGAAGTCCATCAGCACCCGGTAGGCCAGCACGTCGAGGGCGGCCGCGGGGTTCTGGCAGCCGTACAGCCAGGCGTGCAGATCGCTCACCTTGTAGTGCAGCTCGGCGTTGACCGTGACCAGATCGCGGCCGTCGCCCAGCAGCAGGTTGTACTCCTCGGCGGCGTGGAACTTGGTCCACAGGGCGTCGGCCCCGGCCTGGGCCTGGAGGTAGCCGATGGGCATCTCGCGCACGCGCTGGACGTCCACCCGGCGCATGCGGTCCAGCGGCCAGGGCAGCCCGACGTACAGCCCGGGGCCGACCACGTGGCCCGGGGTGACCCGGCCGAAGCGCTCGCGCACCGCGAGCTGGGACTCGTCCACCACGGCCACGGAGGTGAGCAGCCAGGTCAGCAACGCGAGCCCGGCCAGGACAGGCAGGGCGGCATGGCGCAGGAAGGTCAGCGCCCAGGAGGTGCGCACGTCCACGCCGAAGGTGCTCTCCACCGCGGAGAAGACGCTCTGGACGAGGTTGAACGAGGAGCCGAGCACGCGGGTGCTGACCACGTCGGCGCCGAAGGGGCGCGGCTCGGCGAAGCGCCGACCCACCGTGAGCAGCCCGCCGATGAACAGCTCGAGCGAGAAGGCCACCGGCAGGGCCAACAGCACGAGGATCGTGGCGGGCTCGGCGAGCGGGCGGCCCAGCCCGCGGGCCAGCAGGGAGGCGGCGGTGAGCGCGGAGAGCCAGGCGCCGACACGCGCGGCCGCGGCCAGCCCCCGGGCGTCCGGGAGGGCCTCGGGGGCGGTGGCCTGGTAGTAGCGGGCCAGGACCACGGCGCCGAAGGCCAGGGCCAGCAGCCACGCGGCCAGGCCGAAGGCTGGCCCGGAGGTGATGGCGACGGAGACGGGCGGCCAGCGCCAGAGCCAGGCCGCCACGCCGGCCACCGCCAAGCTGCCCAGCAGGCGGAGGAGAGGCAGGGAGACGGCGCGGCGTGCGGGCGCGGCATCGCTGGAGGGTGGGGGCGCGCGGCGCGCGAGGGACAAGCTGCGGCGGGTGCCCACCAGCAGCACGAGGACGAACAGCCAGTGGACCCCGACCGCGAGGACCACCGGCGCCTTCAGCACCCAGCCCGCCACGCCGAGCAGGGCCACGCTGACCCCCACGAGGGCCGGGACCAGGAGCCCCGTGACCTGGAGGTGCCCGTCGAACCGGCCGTCAGGGGGCTGCTTGTCGTTCGTCATAGTGGTTCGCCTATATCCGCCGCTCCGGGGGGAGTCACCTACCGGGCCACCGGCGCGGTGTGCGCAGCACCGGCGCCTGTTAACCCCTTCCCTCCCCTCGCCCGCCACCCATGTCTCCAGCACCGCGCACCTGGGATGCCACGGTCTTCGAGGCCGCCGTCGAGGGCATCAACGTCCTGGCCGACACCCACCTGCACGTGGTGATCGATGTCCCGGGGCGGCTCGATGCCGCGCTGCTGCGCCGCGCGCTGCAGGCCGTGTCCCGCGATGTCCCCGAGCTGGGCGCGGTGCTCGAGCGCCGCATCTCTGGCCCGCGCTGGGTGGCTCAGGCCGATCCCTCCTGGGAGATCCTGGAGCGCTGCGGCGTCGGCGAGTCCGAGGCCGCCATCGAGGAGGCCGACCTCTACGCCCTGCCCTTCGAGCCCTACGGGGCGCTGCCGCTGCGCGCCCGCCTGCTGCACCTGGCCGAGCGCGACCGCCTGCTGCTGCGGGTCAGCCACCTGCTGGCCGACGGCGGCGGCTGCAAGAACCTCTGCTACCGCCTCGCCGCGGCCTGCGCGGCCATCGCCGCTGGACGCCCGCCGCCGCGCTGGCCCAACCCGCGCCCCAATCCCCTCCTGCGCCTGCTGCGCTCCCTCCGCCTGCGGGCGCTGCCCTGGTCCCTGCTGGACCTCCTCGACGATCTCCTGGTGAACCGCCTCCTGCGCCCCGCCTGCCCCCCCTTCGAGGTGGGCCTGCGGGGCGAGGCGCGCTGCGCACGGCTGCACCTTCCGACCGCGCGGGTCGCCCACCTGCGGGCGCGCCGGCGCGCCCCCCGCCCCACCGTCAACGACCTGATGCTGGCCGCGTTCTCCCGTGCCCTGGCCGCCGTGGAGCCCGCCGGGAGCGGGGCGCGGGCCGTGCAGGTCATCGCCACCTCGGACCTCCGCCTGCTGGAGGGCGGCGCCGACGACGTGTGCAACTACAGCGCTTTGCGCCCCTTCGACCTCGGCCGCCTGCCCCTGCCCGCGCCCGAGGAGCACCTCGCCAGGGTCATGCGCGCCACCTCCCTCTGGAAGCGCGGCCGCCCGGGCCTGCTGGCCTCCATCATCGCCATCGGCACGGCGAGCCTGCTGCCCCGCTCCCTGGCCGCGCGCCTGGTCCACGGCCTGCTGGGCGGCATGGTGCGCCTGCAGGGGCGCGGCGTGGCGCTCACCAACATCGGCCCCATCGACGCCGCCCGGCTCGATTTCGGAGGGGGGCCCTGCCTCGCGGCCCACGTCAAGGCCCCGCCGGCGCGCCCGCCCATGCTCATCGCCGCCGTGACCGGCTGCGCCGGGGCGCTGGATCTCACCGTGGCGTACACGGTGCCAGGGCATCCCGAGGAGGCGGTGGCGGCACTGTTGGCGGCCACGGAACAGGAGCTCGAGGCGCTCTGCTGATCAGCGCGGAAACAACCGCAGCTGCCCCGCTTCCCCCCGCCGCGCCCGCCGCTCCTGGTCGGGATGACGCCCCACCACCCAGGCGCCGCGCGCCAGCGCCGCGAAGAAGAGATCGCGGTAGTCGGCCCCTTCCTGGATGACGACCAGCTGCTCGGATCGCAGCGCGAGCAGATCGGCGGCGTCGCGCACCACGGAGAACCCGCGCTCGGGCAGGTCCACGAAGCGCCAGGTGACGCGGCGACCCCAGCCCCACAGGGCGTAGCCCTTGGGCTCGGGCCCCTCGCGGGCCGCCGTGCGGACCGTGGCGCCGGGGTAGACCATCTCGGCCTCACCGAGGCGCACGGCCTGGCGCGGGTGCAGGTGGCCGCCGAAGAGGTGGCGCACACCCCGGGGGAGGTGTGCGGCGCCCACCGTCCCGGCGGGGTGCTCGACCCGGAACACGAACCCTGGCACGCGGCAGCCGTCCACGGCCTGGTGCAGCACGAGGGCGTCCACCCCCGGGCCGACCGCCTCGGGCAGGGCGTCCAGGAAGCCCTCCAGCCGCCTCCGGAAGGGCACGATCCCGAGGGCCAGCTCCCCGAAGACCAGCCGGGTCGGGAGGTCCACCACGTGCAGCCCCGGGGGTGGGATGCGGAAGGCGCGCAGCAGGGAGGGTGGGTCGTGGTTGCCCGGCACCAGCACCACGGGCACCCGCGCCGCGACGGCGGCCAACAGGGCCTCGACCCGGGCGATCAGCGCCTTGCCAGGCTGGCGGTGATCGAACAGATCGCCGCCGTGGACGACGAGATCCACCTCACCCCGGAGCGCCGGCGCCAGGGCCTGCTCGAAGGCGCAGAGGTGATCCTGGCTGCGATGCCAGCCCGGCGGCGCCCCCCAGGCGTGGAGGTGCGCCCCGAGGTGGGTGTCGGCCAGGTGGAGTACGCGCATCACGTCTGGAGTCTAACCAGAAAAAACGTGCGGGATTCTGTGGTCACCCTCACCGACCACTCTTGGGCGACATGACTAGATTGCTCCGCGAGCACATAGCGTTGGGTCTATGCGCTCGTCCTCACCCTTTGCAAGGAGCAAATCATGATCCGCCGATCCATCCTGGCGGCCATCGCCGCCCTGGCGCTGGCGCCCGCCACCCTGCAGGCCGAAGTGCTCGGCCCCTGCGGCACACCCTCCGCCCAGACCCCGGCCGCCGCCCCCGCCGCCGCCGCCGCCCCGGCTGCCACCGGCGCCGCGCCTGCAGGCCTGACCATCGCGCCCCTCCCCCTGCCGGGCCAGCAGGCCCCCAACTTCGAGCTGGACGCCGTCGTGGGCGACGAGGTCAAGTCCATCAAGCTGTCGGACTACGACGGCAAGTGGCGGGTGGTCTGCTTCTACCCGGCCGACTTCACCTTCGTCTGACCCACCGAGTTGTCCGCGGTCGCGGGCAAGTATCGCGAGCTCCAGAAGCTGGGCGTCGAGATCATCGCCATCAGCACCGACACGGTCTTCTCCCACCTGATGTTCAAGAAGACCTCCCCCACGGTCAAGGACGTCCAGTACCCCATGGCCGCCGATCCCTCCGGCGAGGTGGCGCGGGCCTACGGCGTGTGGCAGGCCGAGAGTGGCCTCAACAAGCGCGGGCGCTTCATCATCAGCCCCACCGGCACGGTCATGGGCGTGGAGGTCCTCGCGGGCCCCATCGGGCGCAACGTCGATGAGCTCATCCGCCAGATCAAGGCCATGCAGGCTGTGGCGGCCAACCCCGGGCACGCCGCCCAGGCCGGCTGGCAGCCGGGCGAAGAGATGATCACCACCCGGGTCCCCGAGGACGTCGGGCGGTACTAGCCACCTACCTGAAGCTCACCTCCACGGTGAGCTTCTGCTCTTCGGTCATGCCGTCCACCACCCGCGGGCTGTAGCGCGCGCGGGTCGCGGCCTTGATGGCCGCCTCGCGCAGGGCCTCCGGGCAGGCGGCGGCATCGGGCTGGGCGACCTCGCCGTTCGGCTCCACCATCAGCACCACGTCGCAGGCCTGAGGCGCGACGCCCGCCTTCTTCGCCTTGCCCGGGACCTTGGGTGCCTTGAGCTTCACCAGCGCCGCCGGATGGGCCAGCTTGACGCCGGGCACGCCCTCGGCGCCATCGAAGGCGGCCTCCGTGCCCGGATCGAGCTGGGCGTGGGTGGTCATGGTGGCGAGCTGCTCGGCGTAGCGCACCACGAAGCGCAGCTCGAAGCGGGTGGGGCCCTCGGCCTCGGCACCCGGTGCGGGGGCGAAGCGCCACAGCGCCACGGCGGCCTGGGCCGCGGGCACCATGGGCTCGGGGCACTCCCGCACCTGCCAGGTGGGCTCGGCGCCGGGGGCGAGGGTGCCCTCCAGCACGCAGGCGCGGAAGACGTCCGTGGTGGTCAGCCAGGAGACGTCCTGCGGGGGGAGCACGAAGCGGGTGACCACCAGATCCCAGGGATCGCCGCGCAGCGGGAGGGGGTCGGAGAGCACTACCGCGTCGTAGGCGATGTCGATCATGGGCTCGACGGGTGGCTCCTGGGCCTGAGCCGGGAGCAGGGCGAGGAGGAGGAGAGGGTGCATCGGGCAGCTCCGGGGATGTGCGGGACTAACGGGATACCCTGCGGCATGCTTCGCACCCTCACCCGCCTCATCTACCGCCTCGTTCGCTTGTTCAACCGCGCCCAGACCCGCGGCCTGGAGGTCCGCTTCGCAGAGAGCGAGGCCGATCTCGAGCAGGTCTGGCGGCTCAACTACGAGACCTACGTCGGCGAGCTGGGCCACGAGCGGGTCCCGGAAGAGATGGCCGCCAGCGGGCTGCTCCCGGATCGCCTCCGCGACAGCACGGTCTACGTCGTCGCGCTGCACCGCGGCGCGTTGGTGGGCATGCTGGCCCTGAGCCTGCCCACCGGTGCCTTCTCCATCGAGGCCTCCCTGGCAGATCCCGGCGTGCTGGACCACATCCGCGACCGAACCGTCGAGTACCGGCGCCTCGCCGTGCGGCGCGCGTGGCGTGGCAAGGGCGTGTTCCTGCGCATGGCCGACCTCTCCCTGCAGTGGGCCTTCAGCCAGGGCTACCGCCACGCCATCATCTCAGCCCTCGACCGCCAGATCCCCACCTACACGCGGCTGGGCTACCGCGCCTTCGATCGCCCCTTCGTCAAGGGCGCCTGCACCTACCACCCCATGATGTGCAGCCTGGACCTCTTCCTCTCCCCCGGGGTCGAGAGGGCTGCGCTCCCGCTCGCCCGGGAGACCGTCGCCAAGCTCTTCAACGGCTAGTGCACGCGCCCGGAAGTCCTTGACCACCCATCCGAGGACCGTCGGCGCGTGCACTGGCGGCCGCGGCTGCGGCCGCCCGCGGGGGAGCGCCCGCAGGGCGCGTGGGGGGCGCGGCCCCCCTGAAAAAACCCTCCTGTCCCAGATCGTGGCGCCGGTGTGCGAAGCGCCTCGCAGAGCGTAGGTCCC
>JBDRKM010000391.1:0-11661 GCA_043814015.1 Pseudomonadota bacterium | reverse complement strand
CGGCGACGCGGTCCACCCCGGCAGGCCGCGCCCGCCCAGCGTCACCGCCCGCGCCGCCGGGGCCAGGCGCGTGCCGCAGCAGGCCGCGCAGGGCAGGGAGCGCACGAAGCGCAGGACCCCCGGGTTGCGCCTACCCGCCGCCAGGATGCCCTCGATGGTGGTGACGATGCCCTTGTAATGCCCCTCCTCCCGCGGCCGGGCCGTGATGCCCGACCAGCGCATGCGCGACTCCAGCGGGTGCTTGCCGAAGGGCACCTCGAGGCGCTCGCTGCCGTGGAACACCACGGCGCGCTGCTCGTCGGTGAGCTCGCGCCAGGGCGTGTCCACGGTGAAGCCGTGGGCGCGGCAGACCTGGTCGAGCACCTCCATGGTGACCTGGGAGTAGACGATGTAGGGCTTGGGCGTGGTGGGCACCAGGGCCCCCTGCCGCAGGCCACGCTCGGGGTGGGCCACCAGCAGCGCCGGGTCCACCTGGTCCTGCAGGCCGAGGCCCTGGCAGGCGGGGCAGGCCCCCTGGGGCCGGTTGAAGGACAGCGACCCGGCGGTGAGCGGGGGGGCGGCCGCGCCGCAGGCAGGGCAGGTGGGGTGACGGTCCAGGCGCGCCCCGCAGGCCGGGCAGGGCCGCGTGCCCACCCTGGCCAGCAGCAGCCGCAGCAGATCCAGCAGCCCCGAGAGGGTGCCCACCGTGGATCGCGAGCCTCCCGCGGGCGGCGCCTGGCCCAACAGCACCCCCGCGCGCAATCCCTCGGCGCCCTCGATCTCCGCCCGCCCCAGGCGCCCGAGGCGCTGCAGCGCGGGCCCGGCCGCGGCCCCCAGGTAGCGCCGCCGGGCCTCCAGCAGCAGGCAGTCCACCGCCAGGGAGGACTTGCCCGAGCCCGAGACCCCGGTGACCGCGCACAGCGCGCCGTGGGGGAAGCGCACATCGAGGCCCCGCAGGTTGTGGGCGCGGGCGCCGCGCAGGATCAGGTCGCGGGGCTCTCGCACGGCTCCTCCACTGGGGGACGCCGATTAACCCTCAGTCCCGCTCGAGGACCGGCCGCTCCGACAGGTAGATGAGCTGCAGCCCCTCGGTGACCGTGGTGTCGTCCGGCGGGTTGAGCTGATCCCGCTCGCGCGCCGGCTCCCGCAGCCCGATGACCATGGCGCCGTGGCACCGCTTGACCTGGGCGGCCACCTCCGCGAAGGAGGCAGGCAGGGTGATATCCGGAGGAGGCGGCCCCACGTAGAGGTTGTGCGAGCCGGCCACGGCCACCCGCCCCATGATGGCGGCGGTGCCGGGCATGGCCACGGCGTGGGCCACCAGGGAGAAGCCGAGGCGGGTGGTCTCGATGACCTCGTCGGCCCCGGCGGTGCGGGCGTGGGCCACGTTCTCGGAGTCCAGGATCTCCGCCACCACGTAGAGCTTCTGCCGGCGCTTGCCCGCGTCGGCCTGGCGCGCCATCCAAGAGCGGATGGTGAAGGCGGTGAGCAGGGTGGTGGCGTCGGCCTGCTGCGGCGGCACGGCCCGGCTGCCCACGATGATGACAGCCCGGGCGTGGTCCATGCGCACCTTGGCCAGCTCGCTCTCCTTGGTGGGGTCGCCCCGCACCCAGGAGACCTCATGGGGCAGGTCGGAGGGCTGCTCGGCGGCGGCGAAGACCAGCACCGCGGTCTGGTCGGGGTCGATCTCGCTCGCCAACGCGTCCAGCAGCATGCGGGAGCCCGCGTCGTAGCCGCAGATGACGACGTGGTCGATGTAGGTGGACATGCGGATCTGCTCCTCGCGCAGGCGCCAGACGGCGTGCAGCAGGGTGCGGCTGACGATGCCGGCGAACAGGGCCAGGGTGAACATGCCGACCACCATCAGCACCCCACCCACCACGCGGCCCAGGGGTGTGATGGGGGTGATGTCGCCGAAGCCCACCGTGGTCAGCGTGACCAGGGCCCACCAGATGCCATCGCCCAGGGAGGTGATGCCTGGGTTGGCGCCCCGCTCGATGAGGGTGATGCTCACCCCGCCCACCAGCGTGGCGGTGCCCAGCAGGCTGAAGGCGAAGCCGTACAGCAGGCCGTTCTGCTGGAACATCCCCACCACGGCCTGGAACGGGTTGCTGTAGCGGAACACCCGCACCGTGCGCAGCAGCCTGAACGCCCGCAGGCCCCGGAACGCGGGCACCACCGCCAGGCAGGTCAGGATGTCCACCAGGTTCAGCGGGCGCAGGCAATAGGCCAGCCGACCCACCACGTGGATGCGCAGCCGCTCCGCCGGGGAGAGCTGGAACAGATCCAGCTTGCGGGGGCGGAACGAGAGGATGCGCAGGGAGATCTCGATGACGAACAGCCCGAGCACCACCCGATCCACCACCTGCAGGGCGCGCGCCGCGGGCGAGCCCTCCGGGAGCGCGAGCTCCAGCGCGAAGACCAGGATCGAGAAGGCGATGAGGGCCCAGACCACCCCGTGGACGACGCGATAGGGCCGCGTCGTGGGGCGGTGGAAGGCGGTGTGGACTGCGTGGAGAAGGGCCTGCATGCGAATCCTGGGACCCGAATCGTCGGCTACGCCGACGAAGCCGTCAGGTATCAGCGGTCAGCTATCAGCTCTTTCGAGCGGCTGCTGGCGTCAGCGCACTTCACCCGGCGGGTGAACACGCCCGAGCCGGGTGACTCGCGAGGAAGGTGCTTGCTGACACCTGATACCTGAAAGCTGATGGCTCTACGTCCGACGATTCAGGCTGGGAGAGTGTATCAAGATAGAATCGCGCCATGCCTCTGCCAGCGCCTCACCGCCGCCTCCCGGCCCTGCTCGCCCACCCCCGCCTGCCCTGGGTGGCCGCGCTCCTCGGTGTCCTGCTGTGCCTTCCCGCGCTGGGCACAGGGCTCATCGGTGACGACTACCTCTGGTGGCTGCAGATCCAGCGCCAGGGTCCCCTGGGCCAGGGGCTGCCGCCGCTGCTGCACCTGTTCAACTTCGTCCCGGGCGGGCTCTCCATGGAGGTGCTGCGGGGCCAGGGCATGGTGGCATGGTGGGCCGACCCGGATCTCGCCATCGCCCTGATGCGCCCCCTGGCCGCCCTGACCCACGTCCTGGATCACGCCATCGGGCCGCGGGCCTTCGGCCTGCAGCACGCCCACAGCCTGGCCTGGTACGGGGGCGCCATCCTCGTGGCCGCCGCCATGCTGCGCCACGTCCGATCCGGCGCGGTGGCGGGGCTGGCCGTGCTGCTCTTCGCCGTCGAGGACGCCCACGCCGTGAACGCCACCTGGCTGGCGAACCGCCACGCCCTCCTCAGCCTGGTGCTCGGCGGGCTGGCCTTCCTGGCCCACGTCCGCTGGCGACGGGACAACAGGCGCGGCTGGCTGTTGGGCTCTCTGGGCTTCCTCGCGCTGGGGCTGACGGCAGGAGAGGCCACCCTGGGCGCCGCGGCCTACCTCGTGGCCTGGCAGCTCTGCCTGGACCGCGGCCCCTGGTCCCGGCGCCTCACCGGGCTCCTGCCCGCGACCGCGCTGATCGCGGCCTGGCACATCCTCTACAAGCTCCTCGGCTACGGCATCGTCGGCTCGGGGCTCTACCTGGACCCGGGGCGCGAGCCCCTGGCCTTCGCCCGCGCCCTCCTGGAGCGCTGGCCCCTGCTGCAGGTGGGCCAGTGGCTCCAGGCGCCCGTGGACCTCTACATCGTCTTCTCCAAGGCCGACCACCTCTGGCTCCTGCTGGTGGCCCTGCCCCCCCTCGCCGCGTTGCTCTGGTACCTCGCCCCTCTGCTGCGCCGCTCGGCCGAGGCCCGCGCCTGGGCCCTGGGCTCGGCCCTGGCGGCCGTGCCGCTGTGCGCCGCCTTCCCCATGGACCGCCTCATGGCCTTCACCGGGATCGGCGCCTTCGCCCTGCTGGCCATGGCCGCCGAGGCCTCCGGCTGGCTGGGGGCCGAGCGCTGGCCCGAGTTCGGCCGACCCCGCCGTTGGGCCACCGCCGCGCTCCTCCTGCTGCACGGGCCGTTGGCCGCCCTGCTGCTGGTGGTGCGCTGCGACGGGGCACCCCTGCTCGGCGAGCTGTTCCGCTCCGCCGCGGATCGCGGCCCCGCCGACGCTGCCATCGAGGAGCAGGTGGTGGTGTTCGTCACCGGCCACGAGTTCCCCGTGGTCTACATGCCCATCCTCCGGCGGGTGGAGGGCGGCCCGGCGCCCATGCGGGTGGTTCTGCTGGCCGGGTTCATCGGAGGCGCCGAGGTCGCCCGCGAGGACGCCCGCACCCTCGTGGTCCGCAAGGAGAAGGGCTGGCTCTGGCAGCAGCCAGATCGCCTGGAGCGCCGGCTGGAGGTTCCTTTCCACGTGGGCGACGTCTCGGAGATGCCCGACTACACGGCCACGGTGCGCGGAATCACCCCGGACGGCCGCCCGGCCGAGGTGGGCTTCACCTTCGCGCGCCCGCTGGAGGATCCGCTCTACCGCTGGCAGGCCTGGGGCCCCCGGGGTCCAGAGGATTTCTCGCTCCCGGCCGTGGGCGAGCGGGTGAGCCTGCCGGCGCGGGACGTCACCAGCCTGCTGCCTCCCGAATAAAGGGGCTCATGCTCCCCCGCCTCCAGCGCTGGCTGCGCGGCCCCGGCCACCCCCACTGCCGGGCCTGCGGTGCGCCCATCACGCCCGTGACGGTGCCCTTCCCCCTGACCGCGGCCGACGCGCTCATCACCGCCCTGGACCTGGCCGACCCCGACCGCATCGCGCGCATCCCCGTGCCCGGGCCCGGCGAGGATCGCCTCACGGTGGTGCTGCTGGCTTGCCCCCAGGGTCACCACCCGGGGCGGCTGCGCCTCGAGTGCGTGCTCGAAGGCCGCCGCGTCTACATCGGCGACGTCTACGAGCTGTTCGAGCCCTTCCTGGGAGACGTGCGGGCGGTGTTGGACGAGAGGATGCGTGAGGAGGCCAGCTCCAGGGGGTGACGCTCGGCCACGGGGGCGCGGTATGCGCGCCGAAGTCGCAGGGCTGGGGCGAGCCCCCGGGGTTGGGCGCGGTATGCGCGCCGAAGTGGCAGGGCTGGGGCGAGCCCCCAGGGTTGGGCGCGCTATCCGCGCCGAAGTGGTGGGGTTGGGGCGAGCCCCCGGGGTTGGGCGCGGTATGCGCGCCGAAGTCGAGGGGCTGGGGCGAGCCCCCGGAGTTGGGCGCGCTATCCGCGCCGAAGTGGCAGGGCTGGGGCGAGCCCCCGGAGTTGGGCGCGCCATCCGTCGCACGATGGAGCTTCACAGCCTGACGATGGCGCTGCTCCACCCACGGACCTCCGCCCTGCGCCGACCCCCGTGGTTCTGGTTACTCCCCCGAGGGAGCCGGCCCATGGATTTCTACCAGAAGCTCACCCAGCCCGCGGCCCTGTCGGTCTTCGCCCTCACCCTGGTGGCGCCCGTGCTCGTGGGGGTGCTCGCCATGCGCAGCACCCGCGATCAGTCCGACTACTTCGTGGGGGGGCGCGCCATGGGTTGGGGGGTGGTGGCGCTCTCGGCGGTCTCCTCCGGGCGCTCCTCCTGGCTGGTGCTGGGCCTCTCGGGCATGGCCTGGAAGATGGGCACCTCCGCGGTCTGGGCGGTGCTCGGCTACGTGGCGGTGGAGGCGCTGCAGTTCGTCACCCTGGGCCCGCGGCTGCGGGCGGCGGCCGAGGAGCACGGCGCCATCACCCTGCTGGACGTGCTGGAGGCGCGCCACCGCGGGCGGTGGCAGCTCGTGCGCGTGGTGGGAGCCGTCATCATCGGCGTGTTCACCACCGCCTACGTGGCGGCGCAGTTCTCCGCCGGGGCCAAGACCCTGCCCCTGCCCACCCCCGCCGCCCTGGGGATCTCGGCCGCCCTGGTGCTCGTCTACATGGTCCTCGGCGGGTACGTCGCCGTGGCCTGGAACGACGTGGTCCGCGCCGTGATCATGCTGGTGGGGCTGGTGGTGCTGCCGGTCGTGGCGGTGCTGGCGGCGGGCGGCGCGGGCGCGGTGCTGGCCACCCTGCGGGCCCTGCAGCCCGCGCACCTCGACCCGCTGGCGCTCTCGGCCGGCGCCATGATCGGGTTCCTGGGCATCGGGCTCGGCTCCCCGGGCCAGCCCCACATCGTGGTGCGCTACATGTCTATCCGCGAGCCGCGCCAGCTCTGGGCCGCCGCCGCCTTCGGCACGGTCTGGAACCTGCTGCTGGGCCTGGGCGCCCTGGCCGTGGGTCTGGTGGGCCGCGCGCTGGTGCCCGGGGCCGAGGGGCTGCCCGAGGGTGATCCCGAGACCATCTACCTGGTGCTCTCCTCGCAGGCCTTCGGCCCGGCCATGTTCGGCCTGCTGGCCGGCGGGGTCTTCGCCGCCATCCTCTCCACCGCCGACTCCCAGCTCCTGGTGGTGGCCTCCACCCTGGTGCGCGACCTGGGGCAGCAGGTCTTTCGCCGCGGCGAGGCCCTCGCCCCCGCCCGCGAGCTGTCCTGGTCCCGCTGGGCCGTGGTGGGCACGGGCCTGGTGGCCGTCATCCTGGCCTGGGGCGCCGACGACCTCGTGTTCTGGCTGGTGCTCTTCGCCTGGGGCGGCCTGGGCGCCTCCCTCGGGCCCGCGCTCATCCTCTCGCTCTACCACAGGCGCACCACGGCCCTCGGGGTGGTGGCCGCCATGGTCACGGGCACCGCCGTCACCATCGCGTGGAAGCTGTGGCTCAAGGCGCCCACCGGCCTGTACGAGCTGGTGCCGGCCTTCTTCGGGGCGCTGGGGGTGGGGGCGGTGGTGAGCTGGATCGGCCCGACATCGGAGCCCTCCAATCTCAGCGCGAGCCACCACGGAACAGGTACGCCGGGGTCGTGCCCAGACCGCCGATGAGGAAGTCGTCGAACCCATCACCATCCGTGTCCCCAAGACCCCGCACGAAACCACCCACCTGTGCGTAGCTCCAGCCGGGGCCGCTCCCGTAGAACACCGCGTCGGCATCGTCCAGATCGTAGGCACCCTCGATGGGTCCGTAGTAGAGCAGCGCGGCGCCTTCGGACTCCTCGGTCGGCCAGCCGTGCCCCGGGAAACCGATCAGCACGTCGGGGGAGCTGTCCGCGTCGACGTCCTGCTCCATGGACAGCGAGTAGGGGAAGGACCATGAGCTGGAGCCCGTGAACGCCGCGTGGGCGTCGCCGAGGTTCTGGACGGGGTCGAGCCCGCCGAGCACCAGCCAGGCCTTGCCATAGAAATCACCATTCTCCCCTGCGAGGAGATCCTCGTAGCCATCGCCGTCAGCATCCGGGCCCGCCGAGAGCGGAAAAAACACCTTGTCCCAGACCTTGGTCTCGGTCTCGATGAAGAGATCGTTGTCCTCCCACGAACAGGTACCTTCGAGTGGCCCCCTGAACACGAGGAGACCATCCGGTTCCTCGCCCCCGATTTTCGAACCATAGACCAGATCGTGCAGCCCATCTCCGTCCAGATCTGCGTCCAGGGTCATCCACTCGCCCGCCCACATGCCAATCCCCGAGAACGACGCGATGCTGCCCTCATAGGTGCTGTCTGCTGCCAGAGGGCCTGAAAACACCCCGAGTTCCGGGACCAACGACCCATCGTCACCCCAGACGTACCATCCGAGGACGACATCGTCGGCACCGTCCCCATCGGCATCTCCTGTGGTCAGTCCCGCTGACGTCCCCGCGATGGAGTCCGGCGCCCAGATCGTCGCCACCGCATCGTCCTCCACATAGGAACCAGAGAGCGGCTCGGGGAAGAGGTGGACCGCCCCCAGCCCGTTGTCTCCCCCATGCAGCGCGCCGAGCAGCCAGTCGTCACGGGATCCGTCTCCGTCAAGGTCTCCCAGTGAGAGCTGGGAGAGGTTGTGGTCATAGGAGGCTTCCACAACCGCGGAGTAGGGACCTGGCGAAAGAAAGGTCCCTCTGACGGGACCTGCGACCTTGTAGACGTTCCGTACCCCGCTGCCCCCATCCTCTGGATAGTACAACCCGGAGAGCAAGACCTCAGAGCAGCCATCTCCATCGACGTCGCTGGCCAGTGCTCCCTGGAGCAACGCAACCCCTTCCCGCTGTCTCCAGTCCTCTTGGACATAGAAGATCGCGTCAGCGTCGCTCTCCACGAGGTAGCTCCCGACGGGCGCCAGCCGGGTCTCCCACGCTCCGCATTCCATCAGCACCGAAGCCCAGGGATCCGCGGTCTCTTCAATCGGCACAGTGTCCACCGAGGCCGTCTCCTCTATGGGATCGCTCTCCTCCAACCCGGTGCTGTCGTGGGCCCCCGTCTCCACCTCCGGGACGCTCTCACCCGTCTCCAGCGAGGCCAGGGAGGTGTCCCGGGGTTCTGGAGCCTCACCGCAGCCCGCAACGACAGCAACAAGGGTGAGCAACCCTTCGAAGAGAATGAGCAGGGTGCAAAAGGTGCCGCGTTCCATGCCATCACTCTACCCGGAGGTCTTCTGCCTGTCCCCACCCGCGCCCGCGGGCAACGGCACGCCAGGATCGTCCAGCCAGTCGGGCCTGGAGTGGAGGGCTCCGCCCCCTCCCCCGCTTCCCTTGCCGATCTGCCACTCGATCCGGCGCGGTGAGACGAAGAGCCGCGGCTCCATCCGCGGCACCACCGAGAAAGGAGCCACTGGCAGCCTCGTGGCGACAGGCGTCACCTCGTCCACGGGCAGGTGTTCGTCATCCCCGGTCGTCTGGAAGTCCACGGTGTTCGAAAACCCGTACTCTTGAATGCCAGACAAGGCCGCGCCGACCCCGACCGGCGTCGCGACCAGAATAGAGGAGACCGACACTGACAGGGGAACGCTCGGATCCCACAGCACGAGGTAGGCCCAAGTTGCGCTTCCCGCGGTCGCCAGCAGCGGGGTGAGTCGGTACTCCAGCACCACGATGCCCGCTACCTCCGGCTCTCGGACAACAAGCGCGGCCAGCTCGTGGCGAGCCGTAACGCTGGGGAGCACCATCCTTCCCCACCTGATCCTGTCCCCGAGCACCGCCGCCAGCACGGCGTATGCGAACCAGGCGGGCCTCTGTGCCGCGGTCCGCGCTGGCTCGTCGCCCGCGTTGTCGTCGACGCGGAGCCCCATGTCGTAGTACGCGCTCGCCGCTGCCATCCAGGGGTGCCAACCCGCGACGACCGCGCCCCCCGCCAAGGCGCCACCGAGACGCCGCCACACCTCCCAGGCCTGGAACTCCTCGGCCCGCGAGGCTGCCAGCGAAGCTGGGTAGTCGCCGCCCTGCTTCCAGCCGTTCTCGAAGACCGTGATGGGGAAGTCCGTAGGAGGTTCTTCAAGAGACCACCGCAGTGTCATGCTGCTGATGATCGCGTCCCTCAGCTCCCCCACCTCGATCACGAGATGGCCGATGTGCCGCAGGGGATCCGACGTGTCGATCCCGTGATACCAGTGGAGGTCGCAGCCCTGGACGAGCGTGGGGAGCAGGTCTGTCAGCGTCTGCAGATCAGAGAACCCCAGCTCCGAGTAGAATCTGTTGGCCTCCAGCCAGATCCCCTGGATGAACCCGTCTACGTACTTGAGCTTGTCCTCCCAGGTGAACGCCAGCGATGGAGGAGTCACCTTGAACGATGCGATCCCGGGCATCCAGATCTTGATGTCCTCGCAGTCGAGCGTCTGGCGGAATGCCAAGGCCGCGTGGAGGAAGGCCCTGCCCCACATCTCGCCCGAAGCGAGGCGGTCCCTGGCGCCGCTCGGGTCCTTCCAGGCGTCCATCGCGTCTTCTTCGTTGAAGATCTCGATGGCCTCCACCGCATCCGACAAGGAGAAGTCCTGCCCCTCATCTCGAATGGCCGTCTCGGCGTCCTTGAGGAGGCCGGCGGCGGTCTCTGCGATCATCCCGAGGTAGAACCTCTTGTAGGGACAGGCCGGATCGAGCGCGTCGAGGAACCACGGGTTGGAAGCGGTCGCGCTGGTCGCCGGGAACATGATTGTGCCCCCACCGACAGCCGTGTCGGATGGGTGCGACTCGTGGTTTCCTGCCCACGGCAACCGATCGAAGCTCCCGTAGCCCCCGCCAGTTCCAATAGTTGAGCCGGGAGAGACCGTGGATGCCCAGTAGTCCACGGCATCGTGGTCATAGTCGGTATCGCCTTCCGGCGGAGGGGTCTGCGAAGTCCCGGCGCCTCCGCCACCGAGGCTAAGAAAGGTGAAGACCATCTTCACACCGTTGTCCCTTGCCTTCTGGAGAGCGTCCTTGAGCAACTCTACGTTCGCCAGACGAACACCGCTGTCGGTCAAACCCTGCGCCATCACGGTTGAGAGGTTTCCCTCGAGTGGCACGAGCTCACCTGCCGCGAGATCGGCGGTCGAGGTGATCCTGCTGCTGGGAGCCATCATGGCCCAAAGCAGGTCCCTTTGCCCGTGCTGCCGAACCACACGAGCACCAAGCCGGCCCGCATCATCCAAGGAAGATCCATCGATGCCGTACTTTCTCGCGTCGATGACGCCGCCGCTGTACATGAGCTCCCAGGCGTGCAGGCTGTTGAGACCCATGCGGGCGCCTAGGCCCCAGAGGCTCTCTGCCGCGTCTCTGGTACGCTCCGAGATCCATGGTGCGGGAGGCTCTGGTCCCTCCTCGGACTCTCCTGGAAGGCTCTTCCAGGCTCTGGACATACCGTCCCGCTCGGGCCGGCCCGTGCCCGTCATCACCTGGAACACAGGACTGGAAGGGTCCAGCTCGGCCATGATCATGCGCCTCACCCGACGTGCATCGGCCACCTCCCGCATGAACGCACAGGCGCGAGGGTGAACGTGCCAGCCTTCAACGTCGCGCTGCGGCTCGACACGCTTTCCCGCCTGTCCCTGGTCCTCGCCCATGGCGTCCTCCCACGGCCAGCGCGGCGCGCAGGCCATCATCAAGTGGTGATCGAGCGCCGGCCCCTGCCGGGCTAGTCCAGGATCAGCGTCACGCCGATCTCCATCCGGAAGGTCTTCTGAGTGGCCGCCGGCTCGCTGGTGTCCACGACCTCCAGGATAGCCAGTACCCGACCGCAGAACGGGCCTTCGACGGTCTGGATGTCAGCGCCGGAGGTCGAGACGTCGAGGCCGGTGCCGTACTCCTCCCCCACCTCGTCGGGTCGTCCATCGAGAGAAGAGTGGTACAGGCGCAGCTTCGCGCCAGCGTTGTTGGCCGACTTGTCGTGGACGTAGGAGTGCACCAGGATTCTCTTGGCCTGCCCGAGCACCTCGGTCAGGCTCTCGTCCATCACGTACTCGCGGGCGGTACCATCGGTATTACTCGGGTAATCACCCAATGGGAACAGGATCGTGATTCGACTCACGTGCGTCCTCCGCTCGGTTGAGGAGCCTCTGGCTCCGGGGTAGACCCGGACGGTAGCGAGTAACAGGGGGGGGGGTGTCAATGTCTATATTGTCATTTTTTGTCACGCGCCACAAAACCACCCGTGATGGCTCGGCCATCGACCGGGGACCAAGCGGGTACTGAAAAAGCCGGCTGGTAGAATCTGACGCCACAAGATGAGGGCCTTCCTGCTCGGCCTCGATGCTCTGGGCGTGCTCCCGCTGGGCCGTGGTGGGCACGGGCCTGGTGGCCGTCATCCTGGCCTGGGGCGCCGACGACCTGGTGTTCTGGCTGGTGCTCTTCGCCTGGGGCGGCCTGGGCGCCTCCCTCGGGCCCGCGCTCATCCTCTCGCTCTACCACAGGCGCACCACGGCCCTCGGGGTGGTGGCCGCCATGGTCACGGGCACCGCCGTCACCATCG
>JBDRKM010000390.1:0-3324 GCA_043814015.1 Pseudomonadota bacterium | reverse complement strand
CCTCGTCGGCCTCCTCCGGCTCATCATCCTCGCCAGCGATCAGCCGCTGCGCCGCCTCCCCCAGCAGCCCCAGGTCTGTCCCTGTAGGTGCGAACCACCCGCCGACCAACAGCATCCGCCGAGCCAGGTCGTCCATCGGATCCGCCTCGTTGAGCATGTTCATGCTCTCGTCCAGCAGCATCGTTAAGCTCGGGTGCTTTCCGAACAGGTGCTCTTTCGGAACCCGTGCCTTCTCCAAAAACTCGATGCTGCCACGCTTTTTTATTCGCGCCACAAGGTCCGACGGCTTCTTCGCTCCCTTCTGGAGCTTTTTCCCGGCCACATCAACGGCCAGCGTCAAGTGCCCCAGTCTACCGCGTCAGGATCCGGTTGCATTGGGTATTGCATTAGATGGAAGAAGCGTGGAGCCGGGTATCATCGGGCGGAGGGCTGTGGTCGGACAGACGGCGAACGAGGCGATCCAGTCGTGAGTCGCGGTGGTCACGTATGAGTCGGATGCCAGCGACATCGGCGCGGTCCAGACTGGCGAAGGCGGCGGGTAGGTTCTCGATGGAGCCGCACAGGAGCCGGACGTAGTCCGAGTGGCGGAGGTTGGTGACCAGCGCCACCTGGGCGGGCTGCTGCTGGAGGTCGTGGGCCAGATTCGCCCGGCCGATGCGACGCCGGAGCCGCTGTTTCTCTTCACCGAACAAGTGCTCGGGCGGGTTGTTGGTACGCTCAACCACCGCGAGGATCTGCCCGTCCTCATCCCGGATGGCGGGGTGGCCGAAGAGGTGGCCGTGGTAGCGGTCGAGGTACTTCAGCACGATGGCCTCGGGAGCGCTGGGCCGTTTTTTCCTCACCTCAGCGCCTGCCCGTTGTCGGAGATCGGCTTCGTACTGGCGAACCGCGAGCTGGATCTCGGTGAGTCGCACCCACTCGGCGGCAGCGAGAGGAACCTGCCGGTCCCGGTGGCTCCCACCGGGTAGCTCGGAATCGCTCAAGCGCAGGACGCTCCGAAGCTCGGTGAACACTCCCCAGCGCTGCTGCAGTTCGGCTATCGTCGAACCGAGACTCGAGTCCTTGTCCAGCCTCGTTGTCAGGCGATCCAGGCGCTCCATGACCCGCCGCTCAACCCGATTCCAGGGACGGGGTACCCAGCTTGCAGCCACTTGGGAGGCCCCCTGACAACGGAGCACCAGCTCCAGGTGGGGCATGGCGAATGGGAAGCGGGCGTTCTTGCCGTCCCCACCCTCGCCCAACCAGTGCACGAAGGCCAGCAGGTTCTCCCGCACCCGTCCCGGTCCGAAGACTCCTTCCGGGCCCATGCCCTCGACGTAGGGACGCAGTTCCCTTCGCAAGGCAGTCAGCCTGGAGGCGACCCCGTACGTCTTGAGCAATCTGCGCAGCCGGTCGTAGGGCTCCTGCAGCAGCTTGGTCCCCACCGCGCGCAGGAAGTGGTAGTGGCAGGCCAGATCAGGGATACCCCGCTCACGCAGACCCGAGACGGCCCCGGCCATGCCCTTGCCGAGATCCCGCACGGTGGCGATGGGATCGCCGAACAACGCCACTGTCCGTTCGACAGTGGGCGTCAGCGCCTCCTCGCTCTCCGAATCGATCCGAGCGGCCTGCAGTACCCAGCCCGAGATGCCGTCCATGCAGACGAACAGGCCGCCTTTGCCAGCATGACAGGTAGCGTCGAGATGCAGGGCCCACCCCCGAGACATCGCCGCCCGCAGGTACGGAGCCCGGAGCAAGTGCAGGGCTTCCAGGTGGGAGATGAAGCGGTCGCACAGGTTCGTGACGGAGCCCTCTGCCAGCTTGATGCCTCGCCTCCGCAGGTCGAGCCAGATCTCCTTGCGCTGCTTGCCTTCGAGGTAGCGGCTGAGGCCTGCGTGGACCATGAGGTCGTAGCCGAACCCTTGGCCGGGCGGTACGAGCCGGGCCAACTCCTCGGAGTTGACAGTGGGGCACCCCTCCCTGCGGGCGGGCTCGTTGCGGTCGCACCGGAGCTGGAATTCCCTCGCCTCGAAGGTCCCCAGCGACAGCGTAGTCACCGTCCGGATGTGGGTCTTGTGGACGAATAGCGGGTTGTCGCAGATCGGGCAGGAGGTGATCGCGGGGACGAAGTCGAGCCGGGGTAGCGGCCGACCCGGCGCCGAGAGCGCTCGCTCCACCTCTTGGGGCGACCACCCGGCCCGCTCGGCGCTGCCCCTGAGCCACATCAGTAGATCCGAGGCCCCCCCTTTTCACCCAGGCCATAGCTGGCGAAGACGGCATCAACCTCGGTTCGCGTGATCGGCGGTGAGCGTCCCCTCAGATGGCGCACCACGTCGGCCGGCTGCGAGCCGGGGTGGTGGATCAACACGAGTAGCACCCGGATGACCACCTCGTCGGTGATGATGGCGTCAGCGTCGGCCGCCGCTTCGATCTGCACCTGCCGACGACGAACTTGCTCTTGGCGGACCTCGGGATCGGTGTGGAGGTACAAATAGAATCGCTCGAGACGCTCCCGGTCAATCGAACCCTCCCGAACAGCAGCCAGCAGGAAGAGCTGCACGCGAATCCGGACAAGATCCTGCAGTTCCTTCTGGGTGCAGCCCGCCTCCGATTCGCGCACGAGCCGTACGACCGTGGCCTTCAGCGTGCCGTCCACGGAGAAGTGGACATCCCCGACCGAGCATAGACCCCAGCGGTCATACCGGTCCGGGTCGTTCAGCATGTAGAACCGGCCATTGTGGTTGTAGCTGCTGCGGTAGGGCACCTGTTCGAGGTACCGAAACGTCGTGGATCGGGAGGCGTCGGCCAAGGCGACCTGGAGCTCACCGAACTCGACCACGGGCTTGGACTCCAACAGCTTCGTCAACATCTGGGGGGATCGTCGTGGCATGGTGGCACCTCGTGGGACTTTATACCACATGTGCGCTTGATTTGAGGAATACTATCCCATTTTGGCACCCATTCCCCATATTCACAGGCCGCGTAGGTGTGCTCTCGACGCTCTCGACGCTCTCGACGGTCAGGAACTGGGACGGTATGCCCCAAGAGGCTCCGCGATAGCGCCCGTTAGATCAAGCGATCGTGGGACGCAACCGGATCCTGACGCGGTAGCGTCAGCGCCACGAAACGTGAGGGGGCTCCACACCTTTCCCTCAAATAACTCGGCGGAAACGGGGCGATCACCCCTCAGAAAAAGGGACGGGGCTCAACGCTGCAGCGCGTCTTCACCGCCGAGCGGAGGCGCACGCAGCGCCGCAGCGACGGCACGATCTCCATCGAAGGGGTGCGCTTCGAGCTGCCGTCGCGGCTCCGGTCGCAGCGCAAGGTCAAGGTGCGCTACCGGCG
>JBDRKM010000389.1:0-8580 GCA_043814015.1 Pseudomonadota bacterium | reverse complement strand
CCCGCCCTTCTGGCGGCGAGGTTGGGGGGGAGGGCGCGTGGCGCGCCCGATCAGGGGGTAAGAATCTGTCGTCGGGGGGCGGAGCCCCCCGCATACCAAAAAAGCGGCGAGGTCCTCGTTGAGGCCGTGGCCGAAACGTGGACCGTAGCCTCATGGGGCGGGCCCACTACGTCTACCACCCCCTGGGGTTTGCTGCGTTCACCGCCGCTATCGGTGCCTTCCTGCCGGGCGCCCGGATCTGGGACAGGAGGCTTTTTTTTCGCGGGGCTCGGCCCGCAACCCAAGGGGAGGCTGGAGGCTGGAGGCTGGAGGCTGGAGGCTGGAGGCTGGAGGCTGGAGGCTGGAGGCTGGAGGCTGGAGGCTGGAGGCTGGAGGCTGTAGGTCGGACACGGCGCGCGGATCACCTGTCCGTCCTCCGCCGCGGTCCGCTGGGCTATCGTCTCCGGTCTCCGGTCTCCAGCCTTTCGCGCCTGGCGCGAGGACCTGCCAGCACAGTAGATCAGGGCGCGAAGGCGTAGAGGTCCTCGACGAAGACGCTGCGGCCCACCAGGCGCGCGTCCATCTCCTCCGCGGGCGCGTCCTCCCGCCAGTCCACGTCCCAGACCACCTTGCCGGCGGGCGTGATCTCGCGGATGATGCCGCAGGTACCCAGGTTCTGCAGGGTGTCGCCGTTCGCCAGGCGGTGGGCCTCGCCGGCGTTCTGGGCCGAGAGCCCCTCGCCCACGCCGAAGCTCCAGATCTGGGTGAGGGTCATGCTCTCGTCGTCCACGGCGTACTCGCGCACCACCGTCTCCTGGTCGGGGGCGGCGATGTCCGGGCTCGTGTGGGTGGAGAGCAGCAGGGTGCCGGCGTCGGTGAAGACGGCGCCGTGCTGCCACCAGAAGGCGCTGTCCTCCGGGTCGAAGGCGTAGTCGCCCCAGGTCTCTCCGAAGACCCGCAGGGTGGCCCCGCCGGCGCGCTGGATCTGCACCAGGCTGGCGGAGGTGTAGAGCGAGTACAGGAAGCTGTCGGTGGCGGCGTCCCAGCTGAGCGAGTTGTGCTTGCAGTCCCCCTCGATGCCGCGTTCGTCCTGGAAATCCATGCAGTCCCAGAGGGTCTGGCGGTCGCCCTCCAGGTCCACGATGTCCAGGTGCTCCTCGTGGAAGCCGCTCGCACCCCAGGCGATGCTGCCGTCGGGCAGGTCGGCGTAGGCGTGCTGCCCGCCGGGGGTGGCGTAGGTGTGCACCAGGCTGCCGTCGATCTTGATGCGGTGCACCTCGGAGGCCGCCCCGCCGTCCCACACGGCGTAGTAGCTGAAGGCGTCGTAGAGGAGATCCTCGCCGTTCTCGGCCACCCGCATGTAGGTGGTCCACAGGTTGCTCGGGGTCTTCAGCGCCCAGACCGTGCGCCCCTGGCGGTCGAGGATCACCTTCCAGAAGGTGCCGGGCTGCCAGCCGCCCCCGGTCTGATCCACGCTGGTGATCAGGTAGCGGGCGGTGGGGTCGTACCGCTCCGGGTCGGAGGCGTTCAGGCGGGCTACGGGCAGCCCCTCGGGCCAGGCGCCGGTGGCGCCGACCTGCTCGGCACCCTCCGTGGCGCCGGCGCCGAAGTCGGCCAGCACCCGAAAGACGAAGTCGCTCTCATGGGGCAGCCCCAGCAGCAGGAAGCTGGCGGGGCCGGCCGCGAGCGTCTGGGAGGGGGTGCTCAGCCAGTCCGCGTCGTCGGTGGGGCGGAACTCGACCCGGACCTCGGCGGGGTCGGTGAGGGTGAAGGTGACGTCTACGAGGGTGGTGAGGTCCTCGTGCAGCGCCCAGGCCACGTCCTCGATCGCCGGCTCGGGGGGGGCGCCGCTGTCGTCGGCGGGGTGGCAGGCGGCGAGCAGCAGGACGGCGAGAGGGCGGTGGCGCGGCATGCCGGCGGCTCCGGGGCCAGGGTCGGGGGTGACCTAACCGGACGCTGGCCGGATCCCGAGGGCCCGGGCCAGCAGGAGCACGAGGTAGATGGGCAGCAGGGAGACCAGGGAGAAGGCCAGCCCGCCGCGCCAGTCCCAACCGAAGGCCACCATGAAGTTCTGCACGGGGAGCCAGCACAGGGCGAAGACGCCCGTGGCGTACAGCGGGCCGCGGCGGGTGGCGGCGAGCAGCCAGGGGAGCGCGAGGCCCGTGAGGGAGAAGGGGCCGAAGAGCGCGATGTCGAACCAGCGCGGGTCCACGCCGGCGGGGACCAGCGGGGGGAGGGGGAGTCGGGCGGTGATGGCGTGCTCGAAGGCCCACAGGGCCAGGGGGAAGACCAGGGCGCCTGCCGCCATGGCGAGCCGCGGAGCGGGGGGCAGGGGCCGGGCGGTGGGGGAGGGGAACAGGGCGCCCATGAGCGCGCCCGCGGCGCCGAACGCCACCACGTCGATGGCCAGGGTCCAGTAGTCGTTGATCTTCGCCGGGTTGAACAGGACCCAGGCGAAGGGGTCGAAGGCGATCACCCCGAACACGGTGGGGATCTGCACCGCCAGCAGGAAGAAGGCCATGAACCAGAGCCCCTTCGCCCAGCCGCGCCGCGCGGGGAGCGCGCCCCGCAGCAGGTGGAAGGCCCCCACCAGCCCGGCGGCCTGCACCAGGATCACGGCCAGCAGCACGGGCATGTGCGGTGCGCCGGTCAAGGTCGCGCGTGGGATCAGGGGTGCCAGGCCCTTGTGCAGCAGGGGCGTGAGCACCAGGTAGGCCCCGGCGACGGCGAGGGTCTTCCAGATGGGGCCGATGAACCGCATGCCGCTCCCTGGAGGGGGGCTACCACCCATCTCCCAGCGGCCCGCCGTAGGCCCCGATGGCCGAATACGTGCCGTCGGTGTCGAAGTAGGACGACGAGGGGTTGCCGGCGTTGCGCACGGGGCTGGTGGACTGCAGGGTGAGGTCCCAGTAGACGCTGGAGGCGGCGCTGACGTCCACGTAGAGCGGGTCGAGGGCGATGTTGCCCGAGCTGCCCACCGGCGAGGTGTAGTTGTAGAACTCCGTGGAGCCGTTGCCGTAGAAGTTGTCGTACGTGAAGGCGACGTTGGAGGAGGTGTACGACGAATTGGTGTTGTACAGCACCGTGCCGTAGGTGCCGCTGCTCCCGGTGCAGGTGTTGGACACCACGTTGACCATGTAGCCCTTCACCCCGCCGCTGTAGCTGCTGCGGGTGGTGGAGGAGGACGACCCGTAGGTGTTGACCCAGAAGATGCCGCCGTAGATGTAGGTCCCGCCGCTGGTCGTGCTGAAGTCGTTGCCCGTGATGTCGGCCCAGTAGAGGGTGGGGTACGAGTAGCTGCTCGAGGTGCTGGTGTAGGTGTCCGCGGCGAAGATCCCGCCGTAGATATCCCGGACGCCGACGACGGTGTTGCCGGCGATGATGGTGTTGTAGAGGTAGGGTCGGCAGCTGTACCGGAGGTAGAAGAGGCCCCCGTAGGTCATCCGCGTGTTGACGGTGTTGTCGAGGATCTCGGTCCACTCGAACGTGGGACTGCTGCTGTTGTACAGGTAGAACAGGCCGCCGTAGGAGTAGCTGCTGCTCGAGGAGCCTGAGACCGCGTTGTCCGCGAGGTACAGGTGACTGAAGGAGGGGCTGGCACTGCTGTTGAGGTAGAAGGCGCCGCCGTTGACGGTGGAACCGTAGGCCGTGTTGCCCGTGGCCACGACGTCGTCCCAGGTGCCGTCCGAGTTGACCATGTAGACCAGGCCGCCCTGGACACTGGAGCCCGTGGCGCTGTTGTCCTCGAGGGTGAGCCCGTCCACGGTCAGATCGCTGTTGTAGACGTACATCGCGCCGCCGTAGACGCTGGCGGAGATGCTGGCGGAGTTGTTGGAGAAGACGACGTCCGTCAGGCTGGCGTTGCAGTTGGAGAAGTACGCCATGCCCTTGCACTGGCTGAAGGAGGTGCAGGTGTTGCTGTCGAAGACCACGTCGTCGAGGGTGGGGCTGGCGTTGGAGCACAACAGGGCCGCGCCGTAGTCCTGGTTGCCGCCCCACAGGGTGACCCCGATGAGCTGGGCGTCGGCGGTCTCGCCCGCGTCGAAGGTGACGCGGCCGCCGTTGACGTCGATGTTGGTCAGATCCGAGCCGGCGCCCTCGATGATGATGTCCTTGCCGTCGAAGTCCACAGGGCCGGTGTAGTCGCCCTCGCCCAGGCAGATGGTGTCGCCGTCCACGGCCGCGGCGATGGCGGCGGTGATGGTGCTGTAGTCGCCGGGCACCAGGATGGCGTCCTCGATGGCGCCATCGCAGTCGTTGTCCACCCCGTCGCAGATCTCCTGGGCGTCGGGGTTGACCAGGGCGTCCGAGTCGTCGCAGTCGGTGTCGTCGGCGACGTAGCCGGAGGGCACGGTGCAGGCCTGGGTGGTGCTGCTGGCGTCGCCGTAGCCGTCGGCGTCGGCGTCGGCGTACCAGGTGAGGGTGTCCACGGCGTCGGTGCCGTCCACGGTGCCGTCGCAGTCGTTGTCCACGCCGTCGAAGCAGACCTCGGTGCCGTCGGGGCTGACCCCCGGGTCGCCGTCGTCGCAGTCGGAGTCGTCGGCCACGTAGGAGGAGGGCGCGGTGCAGGAGGAGGTGCTGACGGAGGGGTTGCCGTAGCCGTCGCCGTCGGCGTCGCGGTACCAGGTGGGCAGCTCCTCGTCCACGTCGCCGTCGCAGTCGTTGTCGTAGCCGTCGCAGATCTCGGGGGCGCCGGGGTACTGGGCGGTGGAGGCGTCGTTGCAGTCGCCGCCCTGGGCCACGTAGGAGGTGGGCGGGTCGCAGGCGTCGGTGGTGGTGCTGCCGCCGTAGCCGTCGCCGTCCAGATCCAGGTACCAGGTGGTGGCGTCGGTGGCGCCCTCGTCGGTGTAGCCGTCGCAGTCGTTGTCGATGCCGTCGCAGCGCTCGCCGGCGCCGGGGAAGACGGTGGCGTCCGTGTCGTCGCAGTCGGTGGTGTCGGTGACGTAGCCGGTGGGGGCGGTGCAGGAGGTGGTGCTGGAGCTGGCGTCTCCGAAGCCGTCGCCGTCGGCGTCGGCGTAGAAGGTGCCGAGGTCGGTGGCGCCCTCGTCCACGCTGCCGTCGCAGTCCTGGTCCACGCCGTCGCAGGTCTCGGTGGCCCCGGGGTGGACGGTCGCGTCGGCGTCGTCGCAGTCGGTGGCGGTGGCGACATACCCGGTGGGCTGGGTGCAGGCGCGGGCGGTGGGGGTGGTGGCGCCGAAGCCATCGCCGTCGCCGTCGTAGTACCAGGTGGAGGCGTCGTAGGAGGAGTACTCGTCGATGCTGCCGTCGCAGTCGTTGTCCATGCCGTCGCAGAACTCGGTGGCGCCGGGGTTGACCGCGGTGTTGGTGTCGTCGCAGTCGGCGCCGTTGGTCACGGTGCCGGCCGGGGCGGCGCAGGCGTCCACGTACGAGGAGGCGTCGCCCCAGGTGTCGCCGTCCGCATCCGTGTAGTAGCGGGTGGTGCCGCTGGCGCCGTCGTCGATGGTGCCGTCGCAGTCGTTGTCCACGCCGTCGCAGGCCTCGGCGGCGCCCGGGTGGGTGGCGGCGTCGCCGTCGTCGCAGTCGCCGTCGGCCGCGGCGTAGCCGGAGGGCGCGGTGCAGGCGACCATGGTGACCGTGGTGAGCCCGTAGCCGTCGGCGTCGGCGTCGCGGTACCAGGTGCTGGCGTCGATGGCGCTGGCCTCGTCCACGGTGCCGTCGCAGTCGTTGTCGTCGCCGTCGCAGAGCTCGTCGGCCCCCGGGAAGGAGGCGGCGTCGCGGTCGTCGCAGTCGGTGTCGTCGGCCACGTAGCCGGAGGGGGCGGCGCAGGCGGCGGTGGTGGTGGCGGAATCACCGTAGCCGTCGGAGTCCGCGTCGCGGTACCAGGTGGGCGCGTCCGCGGGCGTGCCCTCGTCGGACAGGCCGTCGCAGTCGTTGTCGAGACCGTCGCACAGCTCGCCGGCGCCGGGGTTCACGCTGGCCAGCGTGTCGTCGCAGTCGGTGCCCACCTCCGAGGTGCCGGCGGGCTGGGTGCAGGCCAGCGCGCTGTCGCCGGCATCGCCGTAGCCGTCGGCGTCGGCGTCGGTGTACCAGCGGGTGGCGTCGAGGGCGTCTTGATCGCGGGTGCCGTCGCAGTCGTTGTCGATGCCGTCGCAGACCTCGTCGGCGTCGGGGTGGACCGCGGGATTGGTGTCGTCGCAGTCGTCGCCGCCGGCCGCCGCGTCGGGGTAGCCGTCGCCGTCCTGGTCGGCGTCGGCGATGACGGTGAACAGCACCTGCTCGCTGGCGTCGGCGCCATCGCTGTCCGTGGCGGTGACCGAGAGCAGCCAGCTCCCCGCGGCGATGTCCTGGATGAGGAAGGTGGCGGTGCCGCTGGCGGTGAGACCCGTGGGGGCCCCGAGCTCCGCGGCGTCGCCGCCCCAGGCCAGGGTGATGTCGCTCGGGTCGTCGTGGTCGTCGCTGACGGAGACGCTGACGGTCACGTCGGCGCCCTCGGCGAAGACGGCCTCGGGCTCGGGGGTGGTGAAGCTGACGCTGGGCGCGGCGTTGTCCTGCACGCTGATCGTGACCTGGTCGCTGGCCGAGAGCCCTTCTTCATCGGCGACGATGACGCTCAGGGTCTGGTCGCCGGCCGACAGCTCCGTCGCCAGCGCGAGGCTGGCCACCCCGGCGGCCACGGAGGCGGTGCCGGCGAGCACGCCGTCCCGAGAGGAGGTCCAGGTGACCACCAGATCCTCCACGGCGGTCTCGGCGTCGCCCACCAGGGCGGTCAAGGAGAGGGGATCGCCGACCCGCAGCGCGGCGCCCTCCGCGGGGCTGACGAAGGAGGCCGTGGGGGGGGTGTTCTCGGCTACGACGGGGCCGGTGTCGTCCTGCTTGGGCTCCTCGCAGGCGGCGAGGGCGAGGGCGATGAAGGGGAGCAGGGCGCGCATGGGACCTCCTGGGGTGGCGGCAGTGTAGCCGATTCGGTGGATGGTCTGGGCGGAGGGCGCAGGGCCCCGAATCGTCGGACACAGAGCCATCAGCTTTCAGGTATCAGGTTTCAGCAAGCACCCTCGTCGCGAGTCACCCGGCTCGGGCCTGTCCACCCCGCGGGTGAAGTGCGCAAACGCCGGCTGCTGCTCGAAAGAGCTGATAGCTGACCGCTGATGCCTGACGGCTTCGTCGGCGGAGCCGACGATTTGGGGCAGGGCCCTCGGTCCCCGCCCGGTGGCGGCGCCCGGTCCGACAGGTCGTGCGGGCCGCGGCCGTGCTCTCCATCCCAGCGACGGAGCGCCCTTGCCCCCGGCCCGTTGGCTGCTATGGATGCCGTGAAACAGCGGCGTCCGCCACCACCTTCGAGCCCCGGAGAGAGCGCCCATGCCTCCTGCCCACACGGATCTTGTTTCCCTCGAGTTCCGGCGTTGGTCCCAGTTTCGCCAACAGCGCACCCCGCACGCCGGCGCCCGTGGCAAGGTGATCGCGCTGTCGGCCACCTACGGGTCCCAGGGTGACACGGTCGCCCGGAGAGCGGCCGAGTTGCTCGGTTTCACCTACTGGGATCGGGACATCGTGCGCGACATCGCCAAGGCGGCCAAGGTGGATCGCACGCTGGTCGATGCGGTGGAGGCCTACCAGTTCCAGGCTGTGAGCGAGCTGCTCGGGCTCTTCTCGACCAAGAAGGAGCTCCCCGGCGCCGCATACCTCCAGCGTCTCGCCGAGGTCATCGCGCTCATCGCCGCGAACGGCGAGGCCGTGATCATGGGCCGCGCGGCCAACGAGCTGCTCGGACCCGCGCGCGCGCTGCGGGTCCATGTGGACGCACCCCTCCCGCTGCGTGTGCAGCGGTTCGCCGAGCGCGAGAGGGTGGAGGAGCCCGAGGCGCGCAGCCGGGTGCTGGCCGAGGACGCTCGCCGTGAGCGCTGGCTGCGCGAGATGACCGGCAAGGCCCCGACCGACTTCTCCGGCTACGACCTGGTGCTCTCCACCCAGACCTTGACCATCGAGCAGGCCGCCGCCGTGGTGGCCGCGGCGTGGCGGGCGACGAATCCAGCTCCCTGAGCGGGCCTCGCGCGCGCTCGATGGGATGGAGAGGCCGCCTGGTCGCCGCGGTGACCGGGAGGCAGGACTCCCGCCGAGGTGTTCTCGATCCCGCTCGCCCCGCCCGATAGCCTCCACCCTCGAGCGCCCACCTTCTCTCCTCGATAGCCACCGAGGCCCATGGCGCGTGGTCACAGCGCGCAGCGCCGGCAGCCTCCAGCCTCCAGCCTCCAGCCTCCAGCCTCCAGCCTCCAGCCTCCAGCCTCCAGCCTCCTTGGACTCCTCCCGCCTCCCACTCGAACACCTCCTGTCCGCCCTGGTCCACCGGGAGCGACGGCTGATGCTGTTGCGGGCCGCGTTCCTCGGCCTGGCCGGCCTGTTCGCGGTGGGGCTGGTGGCCATCCTGCTGGCGTTGGCCCGGCTGCCCCACACCATCGGGGTGTTGCTCCTGGGCCTCACCGCGCTCCCGCTGCTGCTGCTGCCCCCGCTCCTGCCCGCGGCCCGCGGCTGGCGGCCCGCCGGGGACCGCGTGCGCCAGGCCCGGCTGGCCGAGGCTCGGCGTCCCGCCACCCGCGGCCGCCTGGTCACCCTCGCGGAGCGCCCCGCCGGCCCCGCGCCGGGGGA
>JBDRKM010000388.1:0-62074 GCA_043814015.1 Pseudomonadota bacterium | reverse complement strand
CCCAGATGAACCATCTCGGGCGGCTCTGTCGCGCGGGGCCCCGGATCGGCGACGCTCCTCGCCCAGATGAACCATCTCGGGCGGCTCTGTCGCGCGGGGCCCCGGATCGGCGACGCTCCTCGCCCAGATGAACCATCTCGGGCGGCTCTGTCGCCGGGGGTCCCGAGGCGACACAGGTGGCCCGAGATGGTTCATCTCCCCCCCGCGGTGTCGCGTCCGGGGGGCCGGAGGCCGGCGGCGCCCGGATCTGGGACAGGAGGAAAAACACCGCCCTTCCTACACCTTCACCTTCGAAGGGCTCCTCCTCCGGCTCGGCTTCTTCGCCGCCTGCGTCTTCGCCTGCGCCTTCGGCGCCGGCTCGGCCTTGAACTTGAGCAGGTACCCCATGGTCTCCTCGAAGACCTTGTCGCGCTCGCAGTCCTGGCCCATCTCGTGGCCCGACCTGGTGAACCAGTGGATCTCGCGGTGGGAGGAGGAGACATCGCGGTAGATCACGTTGGCCGAGAGCGGCGAGATGATCTGATCCGCCTTGGAGTGCATCACGCAGATGGGGACCTTGAGCTGGCCCAGGCGCAGGCCCGTGTCGCGCGCGAAGTTTCGCAGGGAGACGAAGGCATCGGTGGGGAAGCGCGGGTAGTTCTCGGACTCCAGCGCCAGCGACAGGTCGTTGAAGGCGTTGGGGGCGGGCCAGGCATCGACGACCCGCGCCATGACCGAGGCCAGCGGGGTGAGCGGATCCCTGAACAGCAGCGAGGCCGCCCAGGTGCAGACGCCGCACACCAGATCCGGCCGGCGGATGCCCAGGTTGATGGCGATCAGGCCGCCCATGGACAGACCCACCACCACCACCTTGTCCACCTCCTTCGAGAGGTCCAGCAGGGCCGCTTCGGCGTCGTCGATCCAGTCCTGGGCCGTGCAGCCGGCCAGATCCGTGTAGACCCCGCCGTGCCCGCGCAGCACGGGCATGCGGTAGGGGATGCCGGCAGCCTCGAGGTGGGGAGCCAGGCCGGAGACGGTCTTGACCGAGGAGGTGAAGCCGTGCAGCAGGAGCACGCCGAGACGCTCCACCTTCGGCAGCGGCGGCACCGGGACCTGCAGGGGGACGTAGTTGCGATCGTGGTCCACCAGGGCGGAGATGGCCCGCATCAGCTCGTCGGTCAGCTCGCGGTAGTCCTCGTAGGAGCACTCTTTGCCGTAGTAGTCGTCGTAGCGGATGGGCGCGCCGTAGCGGACCGTGATGGGGGTGGGCTTGGGGGCCTCCAGCACCTCGAGCCGCGGGTAGACCTCGGGCTGGAAGGACCTGCCCGTGCCCGACACACCCACCGGGATGATGGGCACGCCGGCCGCAATCGCCATGCGCACCGCGCCCGTGTGCCCCTTGAGCAGGCCGGTCTCGGGCTGGATGGCCGAGCGCATCACGTCCTCCTCGCCGGGGATGGTGCCCTCCGGGAAGATGGCCAGGGACTTGCCATCCCTGAGCGACTGGATGGCCGCCGCCATGCCCTCCTTGTCGCCGCCGCGGTGGATGTAGGGTGAGTCCGAGAGGGCGATGAGGTGCCGGAGCACCGGCCAGGTCTCGAACTCGGACTTGGTCAGGAAGCGCAGCCGCCGCGGGCAGGAGGCGCCCACCACCTGCACGTCGTTCCAGCTCTGGTGGTTGATGGCGAACAGCAGCCCGCCCTCGGCCGGGACGTTCTCGAGCCCCTCGGCCAGCAGGGCGTTCTGCTTCTCGTACATGGCCTTGAGCCCCAGGTTCATGCCCCGGTAGACGTGGTCCGTGACCCGCTGGATCTGGCCGGTGGCCTTGAGGGCCCCCACCATCCCGGCGAGCATCATGTCGAGGGGCTTGAGGGCTGCGAAGGCGACGGTTTCCCTGTCCATGGTGTGCTCCTGGCGGCTGAATGACCGCTCATTCAGCTAATCGAACCCGATGGTCTCTGCACGTCCTCATCGGCATCCTGACTATACTGCCCCCATGCGCCTCCCCCTCTTGCCCGCGCTGCTGGCCCTGCTGCCCTCCGCCGTCCGCGCCGCCACCGGTGGTCCTGACGCTACCGGCGTCTCTTTCGCCGACTCCGTCGAGCCCGACGGCCCCCCCTGGGGCTGGCTCGACAGCAGCGGGGGCACCATCCACGCCCTGGACCCCGACGGCGCCGAGGAGGTGGCGCTCCCCTTCTCCGTGGGCTGGTACGGGAGCAGCTACGAGACGGCCTGGATCGGCATGGACGGCACGCTGACCTTCGACGGGGTCCCGGGCTCGGCCGTCTGCCCCGCGACGGGCGGCACCTGGGCCGGGGTGGCGGCCTTCTGGGACGATCTGCAGGGCGGCACCGTCTCCAGCGCCACCTTCGGTCAGTACCCCTGGCGCGCCTTCGTGGTCTCCTGGGACCGCGCGGCCCACGCCACCTGGGGCGACGACGCCAGCCTGCAGCTCTGGCTGCTCGAGCAGCACTCCGAGGCGGTGATCGCCCTGCAGGACGTCACCTTCGGCGCGGCGGCCGCGGACGGCGGCGCCTCCGCGGTGGTGGGCGTGCAGGGGGCGAGCGGCGACGGCCTGGCCTGGTCCTGCGCGGGCGGCCTCTCTGACGGCAGCCTGGCCTGGTTCTACGCCGCGGGCGCGCGCCCGGCCGGGGCCGAGATCCCCACCGACTCCCTGCCCTGGGCCTGGACCGGCAGCGGCGACTGGGCCTACGCGGGCCGGGCCCTGGCCACGGGCGATCTGAACGGCGACGGCCTGTCGGACCTGCTCGTGTCCACCGAGGCCACCACCAGCGGCGCGGTCTGGCTGCTGTATGGCACCACGCCCACGGGCCCGCTCCGCGATCTGGCCCTGTCCATGGCGGGCGAAGACAGCGGTGACGCCGCCGGGAGCGCCCTGGCCTGCGCGGACCTCGACGGTGACGGCCTGGACGACGCCCTGATCGGCGCGCCCGGGGAGGACAGCGCGGGCTCCAACGCGGGCGCGGTCTACGTGCTGCTGGGGCCCGACCTGGTGGACTCCCCTGCCCTGGCGGCGGACGCCGACGGCGTCGTCCTCGGGCCCGCCGGCAGCGGCCGCGCGGGGGCGGGCACCGTCCTCTGCGTCCCGGGCGACGTGGACGGCGATGGCCTCCCGGAGGTGCTCATCGGCGCCCCCTCCGACGACGTGGGCGCCAGCAACTCCGGCACCGCCCTCCTGTTCTCCGGCCCCGATCTCACCGCCGGGACCATCGCCGCCGCCGACGCCACGGCCTCCTTCTGGGGCGGGCTGGCCAGCGAGGGGTTGAGCGACGCTCTGGCCGGCGGGGATCTGGACGGCGACGGCCTGGCAGAGCTGGTCCTCGGGGCGCCGGACTCCGACCTCCTCGTCGCCAACGCCGGCGCCATCTACGTGCTGCCCGGCGGAGCCTGGAGCGGCGGGTACGCGGCAGCCGGCGCCGCGGGGCTGATCCTCACCGGCGAGGCCGCCTACGACGAGGCCTGCAGCGCCCTGGTGGTGGCCGATCTGGACGCCAGCGGCTTCTCGGACCTCGCCGTCGGCGCGCCGCGCTCGGACGCCGCCGGTACCGACGCCGGTGCGGTCTACCTCCTCCTCGATCCGGACCTCGCGGCCGGCGGCCTCTCCCTCGCCGCGGCCGACACCCGCCTGCTCGGGCACAGCAGCCACAGCCTGCTCGGCGCCGCCCTGGGCGCGGGCGATCTGGACAGCGACGGCCGTCTGGATCTGCTGGCCGCGGCGCCCCAGGAGACCCGCTCGGGCCTCACCTCGGGCGGCGTCGTCTACGCCTTCAGGAGCCCGCCGGCCGCGGGCGATTCCGACGTCACCAGCGCCGACCACGCCCTCCTCGGCAGCCTGGTGAGCGCCACCGCGGGGGCCGCCATCGCCTTCCTGGACGACTGGAACGGCGACGGGTTCGGCGATGTGGCGCTCTCCGCCCCCCTGGGCTCCACCATCGGCGGGACCGGCAGCGGCCTCGTCAACGTCTGGCAGTACTTTCCCAGCTTCCAGGACGCCGACGGGGACGGCTTTGTCGCCATCGAGGCCGGCGCGCTGGACTGTGACGACGACGACCCGGCCGTCTCGCCCATCGCCGCCGAGCTGGCCGGCAACCTCGTGGACGACGACTGCGACGGCTGGGTGGACGACACCTTCCGCCCCCGCTGGGTCGCCGATCACTGGGAGGTCGACCTGGCCGCGGAGTGGGGCGACCCGGCGGTCGCCACCTTCGACTTCGAGATCGCCACCGGCGGCGCCGACGTCAGCGAGCTGTACGGGAGCTACGGGGTCCACCTCGCCGCCACCGGTGCCTTGCTGGCCGCCGACGAGATCGACGGCGCCCTGCCCGCCGGCTCCCTCGGCGCGGCCCTGGGCGGCGGCGCCGGCGAGCTCACCCTCACCTTCGACGAGCCGGTGGACGCCGTGGCCCTGCAGCTGCTGGACGCCACCTGCACCTTCGGCGTGGAGGCCCTCAGCCTCGGCACCACCCTGCTGACCGGCTGGACCTTCGATGCCGCCTCGGACGACGTGCGCGGCGGCACCTTCCTGGGCCTCGAGCTCGCCGAGAGCTTCGACACCCTGACCCTGACCTGCGGTGCCGGTGACACCTGGGGTATCGACGATCTGCGGGTGGCCTGGGCCACGCTGACCGACGCCGACGCCGACGGGTTCACCGAGGCCGACGGCGACTGCGACGACACCGACGCTGCGGTCGGCCCCGGCGCCGAAGAGGTGTGGGGCAACGGCGCCGACGACGACTGCGACGGCACCGTGGACGCCGGGGGCGCCGACACCTACGACGACGACGCCACCTGGAGCGCCGACGCCGGCCTCGACGAGGCCGTGGTGGACTTCGAGGACCAGGCCCTCGGGGCCCTCTCCACCGACGCCTACGCCGCGCTCGGGCTCACCCTCTCCGCGGGCCTCGAGGTGGTCACCGACGTGGACGGTGCAGCCCCCCGCGACGCCCAGGCCGCGCTGGTGCCCGGCACCTCGGGCCTCGACACGCTCACCCTCACCTTCACCGAGGACCAGCCCGCGGTGGGCCTCTGGCTGCTGGACGGCGAGGCCGACTTCGCCTGGGAGGCCTCCCTCGACGGCACGGTGCTGTACGCCGGCACCGAGGACCGTGCCGGCGACGACACGGCGGGCGGCGCCTTCTTCGGCCTGGTCTTCGACGTCCCCATCCACCAGCTCACCCTCACCGCCGGGAGCTACTCCGACCGCTTCGGCGCAGACGACATCGCCTTCTCCACCCTCGGCCTGGACGACGCCGACGGTGACGGCCTCACCGAGCGCGAGGGCGACTGCGACGACACCGACGCCAGCGCGCACCCGGGCGCCGAGGAGGTCTGGTACGACGGCGTGGACCAGGACTGCGACGGCGGCTCCGACTTCGACCTGGACGGCGACGGCTGGGACCTCGGCGAAGACTGCGACGACGAGGACGACGCCGTGAGCCCCGACGCCACCGAGACCTGGTACGACGGCGTGGACCAGGACTGCGATGGCTGGTCGGACTTCGACGCCGACTACGACGGCTTCGATCTGGACCGCGACTGCGACGACGAGGACCCAAGCGTCAACCCCGACGCCCCCGAGACCTACTACGACGGCGTGGACCAGAACTGCGTGGAGTCCGACGAGTACGACGCCGACGGCGACGGCTTCTCCAGCCTGGGCGCCGGGGTGCTGGGCCCCATGGGCGGCGGCGACTGCGACGACGGGGATGCCGAGGTCAGCCCGGACGCCGAGGAGATCTGGTACGACGGCGTCGACCAGGACTGCGACGAGGCCTCCGACTTCGACCAGGACGCCGACGGTCATGTAGACGACGTCTACGGCGGGGATGACTGCGACGACACGGATCCCGCCGTTCATCCAGGCGCCGGCGCGGACCCCTGCTACGACGGCATCGATCAGGACTGCGACGGTCAGGACGAGTACGACTGCGACCGCGACGGCTGGCGCTCCTCGCGCTGGGCCGGCCCCACGGGCGACTGCGACGACACCGACCCAGGTGTCCACCCCGGCGCCACCGAGATCCTCGGCGACGGCATCGACCAGGACTGCGACGGCTGGTCCGACTACGACGGCGACTTCGACGGCTGGCTCGGCACCGCCTACGGCGGCCCCGACTGCGACGACGCCGACCCCACCATCAGCCCCGACGGCCTGGAGGTCTGCGGCGATGGCGTGGACCAGGACTGCGACGGCCACGATGACTGGGACTGCGACGGCGACGGGTACGACGACATCGCCCGCGGTGGCCGCGACTGCGACGACGGCGATCCCACCATCGGCCCCGACGCCCTCGATCCCTGCTACGACGGCCTGGACCAGGACTGCGACGGGCGCAGCGACGACGACTGCGACCGGGACGGCTACGACGCCGCCAGCGCCGGCGGGGACGACTGCGACGACACCACGGGCGCCGTGCACCCAGGCGCCCGGGACTATCCCTACGACGGCATCGACCAGGACTGCGACGGCGCCGACGACTACGATCTCGACGGCGACGGCTGGACCACGGACTTCTACGGCGGCGGTGACTGCGACGATTCCGATCCTGACGTCCACCCCGGCGCCTCCGACATCTGCTGGGACGGCCTGGACGCCGACTGCCGCGGAGATGACGACTACGACTGCGACGGCGACGGCCACCGGCCCACCACCTGGGGCGGCGGCGACTGCGATGACGCCGACACCGCCCGCTACCCGGGCGCGCCCGAGGTCTGCGGCGACGGCGTGGACCAGGACTGCGACGGCTCCGACGTGTGCGTGGACGCCGACGGTGACGGCCACGTGGACGCCGCTCTGGGCGGCGACGACTGCGACTATGGCGACCCCGCGGTGCACCCTGGCGCCGAGGACCCCTGCTACGACGGCCTGGACCAGGACTGCAGCGGAAACGCCGAAGAGGACTGCGACGGCGACGGCTATCCGGCCGTGGACTACGGCGGCGCCGACTGCGACGACACTGACGCGAGCGTCAACCCGGGCGAGCGCGAGACCTGGTACGACGGCGTGGACTCGGACTGTGACGGCGCCGACGACTACGACCAGGACGGCGACGGCTGGCGCGCCCCCGCCTGGGGCGGCGAGGACTGTGACGACGCCGACGCCGATCGCAACCCCGGCGTGCCCCTGGACGACTGCGGCGGTGGCGACGAAGACTGCGACGGCACCACCGACGAGGACTGCCATCCGTGGCCCGACACGGGCGACACGGGAGCCGACGACACAGGCCACCCCGACGACACGGGCCACCCCGACGACACCGGGCCCTCACCCGACGACACCGGCGAGAGCGCCCACCCCGATGACACCGACGACGACAGCGCCCCCTGGACCCCGGCTGACGACACGGGCACGACGCCACCACCCGCCGAATGCGGCTGCGCCAGCGGCCACACGGCCGCGCTCGGCTGGGTGCTGGGGCTGCTCGTGCCGTTCGCGACGGCGCGGAGACGCTACAGCGACGGGAAGATGAACCGGAAGAACACCACCACCAGCACCACCATCAGGATGCCGCCCAGGCAGCCGCAGCCCAGGGGCGCCCCGTAGCGTACGCCGCCGCCCGCCTTCTTCATGAACCAGGTGATCAGGGCGACGAAACCGCCGAACCACAGCACGCCGAGCGGGAAGGCGACCGCCTGCGTGACGGTCATGCCGAGGCTCTCCGAGGAGGCCCCCGAGAGCCCGATGGCCACGCCACCGACGATGGTGCCGAGCAAGCCGAGGATCAGCCATGCAGCGGGCCAGAGACAACCGGGCTTCTTCGTTTCTTCGTCCATAGGTCACCTCACGGCCCCGAGAGGCCAGGGAAAGAAAAGGGCAGCCACCCTCTCGGAGGGTCGGGCTGCCCGATGCTACAGGAAAGCGAAGGGCGTGGCTACTTGGCCGCGATATGGCAGCTCGCGCACTTGTCGGCGGTCTTGACGTCGAACGGGCCGGGCCCGCCTTCCTTGTGGCACTTCGCGCAGCCAGCGTGCCCCTTCTCCATGCCGAGCTCGGACTTCGCCATGCCGAAGGGATCCGGGTGGCAGTCGGTGCAGGCCGGGTGCTTGGTGAGGTGCTTGGTGTGGGAGAAGGTCACGTTGCCGTTGGGGGCCTCGTAGGTGATGTCGGCCGGACCCGCCTGGGCGAAGGCGAGGGAGGTCGCGAGCACGCTGACGGCGGCCAGGGCCACGAGCAGGGTCTTCTTCATGGTGTCTCCGGGGGATCGGGGAGGTGGACGGGTTCGGATGGAAGGGATCATCACGGTTTCGTCACGCTAGCACCAGAACCCGCCTAGTGCAAGTGTGTGTGTATCTGGCGGGTGTACGAGTCTGACGGCGAGCACAGCACGGGCACTTACCCGGACCCACGACCGGTTGTGCCGACAATTCGCGGCTGGTAGGCGGGATTCCGGCCGAGCCGCCGGCCCATCACGCCCGCCGCCAGCAGCCCGAGGAGCAGGCCTGCGCCTGCCCCGAGAGCCGAGCCCGGATCGCGCGCGAGCCCCGCCATGGGGCCGAGCCAGGCGCCCAGGATGGCGCCACCGAGCAGCAGCAGCGCGGGCACGGAGTAGAGCAGCGCGGTGGAGGTCAGCAGGCTGGTCTCGGGCAGCTGCAGGCGCACCACCTGGCCAGGCTGGACCAGGGGCGGGTCCTTGATGACGACCACCTGCTCCTTGATCTGACCACCGAAGGACTGGCAGGCGGCCTTGGACTCACACGCCATGCAGGCCTCGTTGCGGCTCACCCGCACCACGGCCCTGCCATCGGGCAGGACCCGATCCACGACGCCCGTTCCGCTGCAGCTGTCCATGAAGGCCTCTCAGACGCGACGCGGCCGCATGCCCCCAAGGGACACGCAGCCGCCGCGGGTTCATCCCCTCAGGGCTTGTGGCACTTGCCGCAGTTTCCGCCGTTGGTGTCGCCGCCGTGGCAGGTGGCGCACGCGGCGTGTCCGGCGACCATGCCGAGCTTGCCGCTGGCCATCGGGACGCCGGGGTGACAGCTCTGGCAGCCCACGGCGCTGTGGGTGCTGTGATGGAAGACCACCGCGCCGTTGGCGCAAGCCCACCTCACATCCGCGGGGCCGCTGGCGGCGGCGGGCTTGGGGGCCTCTGCCGGCTTGGGGGCTTCGGCGGGCTTGGCAGCCTCGGCCGGCTTGGGGGTGGCCGCGGGCGCGGGCTTGGCCTCGGCGGGCGCAGGCTTGACCTCGGCGGGCTTGGCGGCCTCGGCGGGCACAGCCTCCTCGACGGGGGCGGCCTCCTCGGCGGGCACAGCCTCCTCGGTGGGCACAGCCTCCTCGGCGGGCACAGCCTCCTCGGCGGGGGCGGCCTCCTCGGCGGGCACCGGGGCGGCCGCAGCGCCGGCCACGTGGCAGCCCTGGCAGGTGACGGGCGCCTTGGGCTTCTCGGCCTTCACCTCGCGGTGGCAGTCGATGCAGCCCTGGTGCATGGCACGCTCGAAGCTCAAGGAACCCGCCATCCGCGCGATCTCGCCGCCGTGGTGGCACCCGTCGCACGTGGTGGGGGCGGGGGTGTCGGGATTGCTGGCCGCGAGGGACTCGTGGCAGCCGCCGCACTTGAGGTGCAAGGCGCGCTTGAGCTTGGGTACGACCTCGCCGCCCAGCGTGACGGCGACGGCCCCGTGGCAGGTGCCGCAGGCCACGTTCTCGCCGGTGTGGTGGCAGGTGGTGCAGGCCTGCTTCAGGCCCGCGCTGGAGGCGTGGGTGAAGTGGTTGAAGGGCACCCCGGGGTGCACGCTGACATCCTGGGCAGGACCGGTCAGCACCATGTTGTCATCAGGGCCTGCGTGCGCGGGATCGGCGCCGCTGGGCACCGTGTGGCAGGATACGCAGCCCTGGTTGGGCATGCCGCCCGCGCCCACGGTGTGGTGGCACGCGACACAGGCGAAGCCATAGCCCATGTGACCGCCGTGGTTGAAGGCCACGGGGCCCATGGCGCCCGGCACGCGATCGAGCATCTGCCCTGTGGCCGGGGCGACCTCAGCCACGACCAGGGGGACCTCGACCTCCGCGCTGCACGCGGCGGCCAGCAGGCCACCCAGCGCGACGCAGTACACTCCGAAGGACATCCAGAAGGCTCGCATGCTCATGCCCTCGTCCTGAAGCCGCGGTAGCAGATGAGGCCGCACTGCAGGCAGCGCTCGGCTTCCTCGCGGGCCAGCTGTTCGGTCAGACCCAGCTCGACCTCGTCGAAATTGTTGGCGCGCTGCTCGATGTCCAGCTCGGGCATCTTCACCCGCTCGGCCTTGCTGAACTCGACCCCGGCATCCACGCCGGAGAGCTTGGGCGGGCGCGCGTGCCAGGTGGGCGGCACCGCGACCTCTTCGCCGGTGACCAGCAGGTGGATGGAGCGGGCCGCGAAGCGCCCGTCGCGGATGGCCTCGACAGCCGTGGCCGCACCGCGCGCGCCGTCGCCGCCGGAGAACACGCCCGGCACCGAGGTGGCGCCGGTGCCGTCCTGCACCGACACCGAGCCCCAGCGGGTGCGGTCCACCCGCTTGCCCCTGGCGTCGTCGTCGAGGCAGGTGAGGTCCGGGGACTGACCGATGGCCGCGAAGACGTTGTCCACCGGGATGGTGGTCTCGGAGCCGGGCACGGGCACGGGCCGGCGGCGCCCGGAGGCGTCGGGCTCGCCCAGCTGCATGGTGAGGTACTCCATGCCCTCGAGCTTGCCGCCTTCGCCGACGAGCTTGGTGGGCGCGGCCAGGAACTTGTAGATGATGCCCTCGCGCTCGCCCTCGTGGACCTCGATGTCGTTGGCGGGCATCTCCTTGCGGGAGCGCCGGTACAGCAGGTACACGTTCTCCGCGCCCAGGCGCCAGGAGGTGCGCGCGCAGTCCATGGCGGTGTTGCCGCCGCCGACGATGATGACGTTCTTGCCGACCGGGGTGGGCTCGTTCAACCCGCGCTTGATGAGGAACTCGGTGCCACTCTGGACCTGGGCGTACTCCTCTTCGCCGGGCACACCCAGGCGGCGGGAGTCCCAGGCGCCCAGCGCCAGGTAGACCGCGTCATACTCCTCGGCCAGATCGCTGAGCTGCACGTCGCGCCCGAGCCGCGTGTCGAGCCGGAGCTCGGCGCCGAGCTTCAGGATGCCCTCGATCTCGAAGTCGAGGATCTCCTTGGGGAGGCGGTACTCGGGGATGCCATAGCGCAGCATGCCGCCGGCCTTGGGCATGGCCTCCAGGATGGTGACCTTGTGGCCGAGGCGCGAGAGGTAGTAGGCGCAGGAGAGCCCTGAGGGCCCGCCGCCGACGATCACCACCCGCTTGCCCGTGGGCGCGGCCACGGGCGGGAGCACGTGGTCCTTGAGCACGTTCAGCTCGTAGTCGGCCGCCCAGCGCTTGAGGTGGTTGATGTTGATCTCTTCGTCCACCTCGCCGCGGCGGCAGGCGGCCTCGCAGGGGTGCGGGCAGACGCGGCCGCAGGTCAGCGGCAGGGGGTTGGACTCCTTGATGATGCGCAGCGCATCGAGGTGGTCGCCCCGCGCGATGGCGGCGATGTAGGCGGGGATGTCGATCTGCGCCGGGCAGGTGGACTGGCAGGGGGCCACGCAGTCGTCCACGGTCTGCACGTGGGTGAAGCGCCGGCTGGGCTGCTGGACCCGCATGATGCCCTTGGGGCAGACACGCTCGCAGGTGCCACAGGCGGTGCAGAGCTTCTCGTTCACCCTGGGCAGGCCGTCCTCGCCCATGGAGAGGGCTCCGAAGGGGCAGGCGCGGACACAGGTGCCGAGCCCGAGGCAGCCCATGGAGCACTGCTTGCCGCCACCGGCCACCAGCGCGGCGGCGCGGCAGTCCTGCACGCCGTCGTACAGGAAGTGGATGTGAGCCTCGCTCATGCCGTACTTGCAGCCGAGCTCGGCCAGGGCGGTCTCACCGCCCTCGGCCACCGTGAGGCCCATGATCTGCCCGACCGCCTGGGCGACCTCGTTCCCACCGGCCACACAGACGTTGGGGGGCGCTTTGCCCTTGGCCACCGCCTCGGCCGCCGCCGAGCAGCCCGCGTACCCGCAGCCGCCGCAGTTGGCGCCCGGGAGCACCTCCAGCAGCTCGGTGACTTTCGGGTCGACAAAGACGGCGAACACCTTGGCGGCCACGCCGAGGCCGGCCGCCGCGACCGCCCCGATGCCACCGATGACCAGTGCCGCTTCGATCATGGATGTGACTCCTCGGTGGGCCGCCCACGGGCGACCCCCCCGTGCGAAACTAGAGCAGGCCCTTGAAGCCCTGGAAGACGAGCGCCATCAGGCCCGCGGTGATCAGCCCAGAGGCTGTTCCCTGCAGGACTTTGGGCATGTAGGACAGGGCGAAGCGCTCGCGGATGCCGGCGAAGATGACCAGCGCGAGCCCGAAACCGAACGCCCCGGCGAAGGAGTGGACGATGGTGGTGACCAGGTCGTAGTCCTTCTGGATGTTGATGATGGCCAGCCCGAGCACCGCGCAGTTGGTGGTGATGAGGGGCAGGAAGATGCCCAGCGCCTGGTACAGGGCGGGGGCGGTCTTCTGCAGCACGATCTCCACCAGCTGCACCAGCGCCGCGATCACGAGGATGAAGGCGATGGTCTGCAGGTAGCCAAGATCGAGCGGGTTCAGCAGGTAGCGCTGCACCAGCCAGGTGATGGCGCCGGCGAAGGTGATGACGAACACCACCGCCTGGGCCATGCCCATGGCCGTGCTCATCTTGTTGGAGGTGCCGAGGAAGGGGCAGTTCCCCAGGAACTGGGCCAACAGGATGTTGTTGACCAGGACGGCCGAGACGATCAGCAGCAGGTAGCCAACCATGTCAGGCTCCCTTCGCGGCCTTGGCGGCCTGGCGGGCGGTGATGACGTTCATGAGCATCAGGATGACACCCAGCATCACGAAGGCGCCCGGGGGGTCGACCATGAACTTGAACAGGTAGTCCTGCCCCGCGGGCAGCGGGATGAGGCGCACGGCCCAGTCGGCCTGGGCGAAGAAGGTCAGCCCACCGGTGCCCACCAGCTCGCGGACGGCGCCGAGGAAGGCCAGCGCGAGGGTGAACCCGAGCCCGATGCCCAGCCCATCGGCCGCCGAGGCGATCACGCCGTTCTTGGAGGCGAAGGCCTCGGCGCGGCCGAGGATGATGCAGTTCACCACGATCAGCGGGATGAACACGCCCAGGCTGTCGGACAAGGCCGGCGCGAAGGCCTTCATCACCAGCTCCACCACCACGACGAAGGTGGCGATGATGACGATGAAGCAGGCGATGCGGACCTTGGCCGGGATGACGTTGCGCAGCGCGGAGACGAGGATGTTGGAGCACACCAGCACGAAGGTGGCGGCCAGCCCCATGCCCCAGCCGCCCTCGAGCGACTTGGTCACCGCCAGGGTGGGGCAGATCCCCAGCACCAGGCGGAAAGGCGGGACGACCTCCCAGAACCCCTTGGTGAACTCTTGCAGGACGGTCTTCTTCGCCATGACTACTCCCCCATGATCTCGGCGTTCTTCTCGCCGAGCAGGGTGATGGCACGGTTCACCGCGGCCGTGAACGCATCGGAGCTGATGGTGGCGCCGGAGATGGCGTCCACCTTGCCGCCGTCGCTGGTCAGGGCCACGCCACCCGCGATGGGCTGGCCCGGCCACTGGAGGATGAAGGGCTCCTTGCCATCCACGACGCGGGCCCCGAGCCCCGGGGTGTCTTTGCAGTCCAGGGCCTTGACCCCGAGGACCGTGCCCTTGGCCACGTCGATGGCCGTGAGGACGGTGAGGTCGCCGCCGAAGGAGGCGGTGGTGGTGGTCATGGCCACGGCCACGATCGCGCCACCCTTCTTTCCCTTGAAGACCGTGAGCTGCTGCAGCCGGCCCATGTCATCGCGGCCGAGCTCGAGCTTCACGCGATCGGCGATGGGGTCGTTGTCGAGGCCCAGCGGCTCGAAGAAGACATCCAGGCTGGGCTTGATCTTCTGCTCCAGCATGTTCTTCTCGATGATCGGATCCGTCCAGCCCTTGACCCCGGCCAGCAGGGCGCCAGCCACCACGCTGATACCGCCCAGCACCAGGACCATGAACCAGATCTGCTCCTTGAGCCTATGCATGGCGCACCCCCTTGCCGAATGGGGTGGGTGCGAGGCGATCGAACAGCGGGGTCAAGAGCGACATGAACCCGATGGCGAAGGCCACGCGGCCGAACGGCAGGCCGCCGGTGACCCTGAACAAGAGGGCCAGGGCGCCGGCGGACAGGCCCCAGAGGAACAAGCCCCAGGGCGTGACCGGGGTGGAGGTCCACTCCGTACAGAGGAAGAAGGCCCCGAAGAAGGCCGCCCCGGTGAGCAGCTGGAAGCTGGCGCAGGGGAAGAGCCCGGGGTCGATGCCGTGGGCGATGCCCCCGGCCACCGCCATGCCCAGCAGGAAGCCCACCGGACCCTGCCAGCGCGCCACGCGCCGGCCGATCAGGAAGAGGCCGCCGAGCAGCAGCAGCAGCGGCGAGACCGTGCCGATGCCGCCGGCTTGATCTCCGAGGAAGAGGCCCGCGGGGCTGTAGTCGAGCGCATCGGAGGGATCGATGGTGACCGCGTCCTGCGGAGCCTCGGCCGGCGCGGCGTTCTCGGCGCTGAGGGCGACCGCGACCGGGTCGGACCGCAGCTGGGCGGTCCGCGGGTGGACGTAGGAGCTGACCTGTCCGGGCCAGGACAGGGCCACGATCAGCAGCCCCACCAGGGCTGGGTTGATGGGGGCCGAGCCGAAGGGCCCGAAGGGCAGCTTGCCCACGAGCACGGCCATGATGGAGCCCACCAGGACGAGCCACCATGGCGCACCCGCTGGCACCATCATGACCAGGGTGAGCCCGACGAGCACCGCGTGGTAGTCGAGGATGGTGGGCTTGCGGCCGGTGAGGGCGCAGAGGGCGACCTCGGTGCCGACGGCACCGCCGACGCCCACCAGCACCAGCACGAGCGCCCAGAGGCCGAACTGGAAGAGGCCGAAGATCAGCGCGGGGAGCAGGGCCCAGAGCACGGCCATGGTCATGCCCCGGATGGTCCGGCCGCTGCGGATGTGCGGCGACATGGAGACGGTGAGGTAGGAGCGCGACATCAGCCGGCCCTCCGGGTGGCGAGCACCTCGCTCTTGCCCTGGACCATGAACTGCACCATGGAGCGCTGGGCCGGGCACACGAAGGCGCAGCAGCCGCACTCGATGCAGGTGAAGAGGTGGGCGGACTCGGCCTCCTCCCAGCGCTGGAACTCGCAGTAGCGCGAGAGCAGCCCCGGGGTGAGGCGCATCGGGCAGACCATGGCGCACAGGCCGCAGGAGATGCAGGGGTGGTTGAGGTCGTGGACGACCTCGGCGGCCTCCTGCAGGGTGAGGCCCTGGAGGCACTTGCCGAGGGGGAAGTCGAGGCCGTGGTACGCGAGGCCTTGCATGGGGCCGCCCAGGATGACCTTGCCGTACACGCCGTTGTGGCCGGCGGCGCGCGCCAGGGACTCCATCGGGGCGCCGATGGCCACACGCAGCACCTTGGCCTGCCCGCCGCGAGCCACGGTCACCAGGCGCTGGAGCACCGGCCGACCGGCGCGCACCGCCTCCGTGACCTGCAGCACCACGTCGAGGTCGAGCACCAGGGTGCCGGACTGATCGACCCTTCGCCAGGCCACATCCGGCTCCTGGCCGGACACCGCCGCCGCCAGCAGGGTGTCGTGGGCGGCCGGGAACTGGCCCTCGTCCATGCGCTGCACGGCCCAGTCGCGATCGGCGGCCAGGGCCAGCAGGGCCGCGGGCGCCTGCCCCGTGCCCAGGGCGAGGTGGACCTGCTCGGCGCCGGTGACCTTGAGCAGCGCGTCGATGGCGAGCGCCAGATCGGAGGCGTCCTCCTGCAGGGTGCAGGCCAGCGCGGCCAGCCCAGCCAGGCCCGGATCCACGTCGAGGCAGCGCACGACGAGGTGGCGCAGGGGCCGCTGCACGGCCTTGCCGGTGGGCGCGATCTGGCCGCGAGGTGCCAGGGCCTCCTCGATCATGGTGGCCAGGGGCAGGCTCTCCCGCCCGGGCTGCACGATGCCCGCCGCTCGAATCCTGTCCAGCAGCTCCTCGGCGCTGCGCCTGAGGGGCACGCCGTCCGCCTCGAACGGGGCGATGCGGCCAGTATCGTCGGCCTCGATCACGAGCACGGAGAGCTTGTCGCCGTCGAGCCCAGGGATCTCCTCGACCCCCTTCACCACCCCGGAGACAGGGCTGTGGATGGGCGCGGGGCCCTCGCCCACGAGCTGCCCCTCGGCCACGGCATCGCCCTTCTGGACGATGGGGTGACACGGGTGCCCGGCGACCTGGCGCAGGGCCAGACGGATCCGCGCCGGCGTCGGCAGCTCCTGGATCTGCGCGGGGGTCTTCACCCGCTCCAGGTGGATGCCTCTACCAAACAGAGAGATGTCCATGTTTCGCCATTTCTCCAGATGATTCTTCACACCGGGGCGTGCCCGTCGGGGGCCGGGCGGGCCCATCACAAGCAGGGCCGGCACCCTATCGCCAGGCCCTGGCATGGTTCAACACACCCCCCCAAAAAACGATGAAAAGACGAGCCCGATCAGGGCTCGGTCGAAAGCCGGGGGCGAAGACCCAGCACGGCCTCCTCAGCCCTGCGGCCCCCGCGCCGCCCGGCCCGGCCGGGCGAGACCGGGCTCGACAGCGATTGTTCCTCCTCAAGGGAGGTTATCGCTGGTGGCTGTGGCCTGTCGCGCTGCCCCGCGATACGGTCGCGCTCCCGCGGCACCCGCCACCGGGCCGTTCTGCGAGGTTGTCATGTCCACACTGCCCCTCTTCCCGACCATCGGCATCCCCGAGCTGCTCATCATCCTGGTGATCGTGCTGATCTTCTTCGGCGCGGGGAAGCTCCCCCAGATCGGCAAGGCGCTCGGAGAGGGCATCAAGGGTTTCCGCGACGGGACCCGCGCCGAAGATGAGAAGGGCAAGGCCGGCCAGATCGAGGCAGAGGCCGATGATGACCCGGATCAGCGTATCCGCACGAAGCAGCGCCCCGACAACCACCGTGACACCCGCTGAGCGATCACCACCGTTGTTCCTCCGCGACACGTGGTTAGGGTGCGGCGGCGTTCGCCCCCCCCCCCCTTCCGGGAACACACCACATCTCCCGTAACAACCCCATCGGAGACATCATGCAGCACCGCTCCCACCTCATCGCCGCCGCCGCCCTGCTCGGGCTGGGGCTCACCGCCACCCCCGCCCACGCCCTCGTCCCGGTCTACGAGAAGGGCGATGCCAACCTGAAGCTCGGCTTCCTGCTCCAGCCCCAGCTCATCCTCAGCCAGCACGGCACCACCGAGGACGGCATCGGGATCGACCCCTTCATCCGCCGCGCCCGCATCATGATGGCCGGCAAGTACAACGACTCCGTCAACTTCTTCGTCGAGACCGACAACCCCAACTTCGGCAAGAACGGCGACTGGTCCGGCGACACCTTCATCCAGGACGGCTTCGTCGAGTTCAACCTGGGCAAGCCCCTGCGGATCGACGCGGGCATGCTGCTCATCCACTTCTCCCACCAGAGCTTCCAGAGCGCCACCTCCCTGCTCGGCATGGACTACCACGGCGGCGCCCTCAAATACAGCAGCGGCAAGGTCTGGCGCGACGCGGGCGTCATGTTCCGCGGCCAGCTGGCCAACGACAAGGTCGACTACCACCTCTCCATCACCAACGGCGTGGAGAACGTCCAGGACTTCTACCAGGCCGAGGTGGACGACGGCGCCGGCAACATCACCCTGGTGGACACCCCCTACGACGAGGCCATCAACCCCTCGGACCTGCCCCGCATCGTGGCCCGCGTGAACGTCAACGTCTTCGACAGCGAGGACGGTCCCGGCGCCGGCGGCTACTTCTACGACGGCATCTACCTGGGCGAGAACGACAACGGGAAGCTCATCTCCACCAAGAAGATCCTCTCCATCGGCGCCGCGGTGGACTACCAGGGCAAGGCCGTCCGCAACGGCGAGGATCTCGCCGCCTGGATGGGGATCGCCGGCGACGTCTTCTGGGATCTGCCCATGGGCGACAAGAAGCACTCCCTCAACGGCCAGATCGACTTCTACAACTACAACCTGGGTGAGAAGAACGCCGCCAACGGCATGGGCCTGACCGGCGTGGTCGGCTACCGCATCCCGGGGGTGCCGCCCCTGGTCTTCGTGGACTGGTGGAAGTACGCCGAAGGCGACGGCTCCGCCGACTGGATGAGCATCGGTGGCGGCGTGAACTGGTGGTACTTCGGCCACACCGCCAACCTGAAGGCCCAGATCGGCGCCACCGAGGTGGGTGGGGGCGACTTCTCCGTCGCCGCCGGGCTGCAGAGCCAGCTCGCCTTCTAGGCGCCCGGCACGTTAGCCTGATATCAACGCCTACCGCCCCCGTTCCATCCGGGGGCGGTTTTTCGTATCCGCGACCCATGGAAAACCCGATGAGGGAGGCCGCGACGGCCTGACGCGATAGACGGCAGCGCCATGTCTCGCCCCACCGTCCATGCCCGTGACCTCTGCCGCCGCTACGGGCGGCGCTGGGCGCTGGCGCGCGTGGACCTCGATCTGCAGCCCGGTGAGCGCCTGCTGGTGGTGGGCGCCAACGGCGGCGGCAAGACCACCCTGCTGCGGGTGCTGTCCACCGCCACCCAGCCCACCCGCGGCACCCTCTCGCTGTTCGGGCTCGATCCCGCGCGGCAGCCCGAGGCCGTCCGCCGCAAGCTCGCCCTGCTGACCCACCTCCCCAGCCTCTACGACGATCTGTCCGGCAGCGAGAACCTGCGCATCCTGGCGCGCCTGCTGCGCCGCTCGCTGGACGTCCGCCCCTGGCTCGAGCAGGTCGGGCTCGACGACCGCCCGGATCCCGTCCGCAGCTACTCGGCGGGGATGCGCAAGCGCCTGTCCTTCGCGCGCCTGCTGCTGCAGGAGCCCGCGCTGGCCCTGATCGACGAGCCCTACGGCCAGCTCGATCCCGAGGGCTTCCGGCTGGTGGACAGGCTGGTGGCCGCGCTGGCCCAGGGCGGCACCACGGTGGTCATGGCCTCCCACCTGGTGGAGCGCGCCGCCGGGCTCTGCGATCACGGCCTGCTGCTGCACCAGGGCCTGCCCCGCTGGAGTGGCCCCGCCTCGGACGCGCCAAAGGCCTGGTCCCTGCTGCACCGGAGCGCGCAGTGAAGACCTTCCTGGCCCTGCTGCACAAGGATCTGCTCGTGGGCTGGCGCGGCCGGGTGCGCCTGGTGGGTCTGTTCACCTACTCCCTCTCCCTGCTGCTGCTCTTCTCCTTCGCGGTCGGCCCCGACACCGCGGCCCTGCGCGATCACGCCTCGGCCTACATCTGGCTGGCGGTGCTGTCCGCCTCCACCCTGCTCTTGGCCCAGTCCTTCCAGCAAGAGGTGGAGGCCGGCGCCATCGAGGGCCTGCTGCTGCTGCCGGTGGAGCCCGCCGCCCTCTACTACGCCAAGGCCCTGGCCAACCTGCTGCTGCTCTTGTTCCTGGCCTTCGCCACCCTGCCGCTGGCGGGGTTGCTCTTCTCCCTGGTGCCAGCAGGATCCCTGCCCATGCTGCTCCTGGTGGTGGCCCTCGGGGCCGCCGGCATCGTGGCGCCGGGCACGCTGTACGCTGCGCTCACCGCCCGCCTCTCCTCCCAGCAGGTGGTGCTGCCGGTGCTGCTGTTCCCCCTGGTCATCCCCCCCATCCTGGCGGCGGTCAAGGCCACGGATCTGGTGCTGGAGGGCGATGCCATGGGTGAGCTGCCCGCCTGGCTCGGCCTGCTGCTGGTCTTCGACGCCATCTACTGGGCCCTCAGCGGCCCCCTGTTCGGCAAGGTGATGGAAGAATGAGCCTCCCCCGCTGGATTTTGCTGCTCGGTGGCCTGGCGCTGCTGGCCCTCCTGGCGGGCCACGGCGTGGGCCTGTTCGCCACCCCCCCCGAGGCCTCCATGGGGGAGACCGGGCGCATCCTCTACCTGCACGTGCCCACGGCCTGGGCGGCCATGCTCACCCTCACCGCCGCCTTCGCCTGCGCCATCGGTGCCCTGTGGTCCGGCAAGGCCGGCTGGGACGCCGGCATGGAGGCCGGGATCGAGGTCGGGCTGCTCTTCGCCGTGCTCATCTGCGTGCAGGGCCCCATCTGGGCCTACCCCACCCAGAACTACTGGTGGACCTGGGATCCGCGCCTGACCACCACCGCCATCATGGTGGTGGCCTTCGTGGGCGTGCTGGTCATGCGGGCCCTCATCCACCAGCACGAGCGCCGCATGGCGGCCACGGCCGTGGCCACCATCGTCTCCTGGGTGGACGTCCCCATCGTGTACTTCTCGGTCAAGTGGTGGGACTCGGTGCACCAGGACCTCTCCGAGGTGGGCGGGGTAGATCGGGTCATGCTGCTCCCGCTGCTGGTCTCGCTGGCGGGCACCACCCTGCTGGCCGCGGCCCTGTTCCTCGGGCGCTTCCGCATCGCGCGGCGGCGCTACCAGCGCGAGGAGGTCGCGCCCGAGCTGCCCGACCTCCCGGCTCCCCTCGACCTGGAGGGTTCCCCATGAACGGCACCATCGAGGGCGGCTGGGGCTACGTCATCGCCGCCTACGGCCTGACCTGGGCCGCCTGGCTCACCTACGCCGCCCTGCTCTGGCTGCGGGGCCGGGGAGGCCGCGCATGACCCCCAGGGCCCAGCGCCGCCTCATGTTGGCCGGCGCCCTCGTCGTCATCCTCGTGGCCTTCGGGGTGCTCGCCTCCGGCGCGCTCACCAGGAACCTGGTGCCCTACCACGATCCCAGCTCGGTGCTGGCCGCGGGGCCCGCCGCCATCGGCCCCACCCTGCGCCTGGGGGGCCAGGTGGCAGCCGGCACGCTGCACTTCGACGAGGCCACGCACATCCTCACCTTCTCCCTGACCGACGATCACAGCACCATCCCCGTGGAGACCGAAGGCGCGCCGCCCGACATGTTCCGCGAGGGCATCGGCGCGCTGGTGGAGGGGAAGCTGGGGGCGGACGGCGTGTTCCACGGCGCGCGCATCCTGGTGAAGCACAGCAACGAGTACCGGGCCCCCCAGGAGGGCAAGCACCCCACCGACATCTACCAGACCGTGGAGGGCCTGTGATCCCCACCGTCGGCCGCGCGCTCCTGCACCTCGGGCTCGGCGCCGCCGCGGCGGCCATGCTCGCCGGTGGGTTCGCGGGCGCCCGCCGCAGCGAGGAGGCCGCCCGCTGGGCACGCCACCTCACCGTGGCCAGCGCCGTGGCGTTCGCCCTGGACACGCTGCTCATGCTGGTGGCGCTGGTCCAGCACGACTTCTCGGTGGCGTACGTGGCCGAGATCGGCAGCGCCTCCTCTCCGCCGCTCATCGCCGCGGTCTCGCTGTGGTCCTCGCTCGACGGCTCCATGCTGTTCTGGGCCTTCATCCTGGCGATCTACGCTGGCATCTTCGCCATCAGGGCCCGCGGCGCCGATCCGGCCCGCACCGGCTGGGCGCTGGCGGTCCAGATGGCGGTGCTGCTGTTCTTCGGGCTGCTGGTGGCCGGAGTGGCGGCGCCCTTCGACCGCGTCTCGCCCGTGCCCAGCGACGGCCCGGGGCCGAACCCCCTGCTGCAGAACCACGTGCTGATGGCCATCCACCCGCCCACCCTGTACCTCGGGTACGTGGGGCTGGCGGTGCCCTTCGCCATGGCCGTGGCCGCCCTGGCCACGGGTAGGCTGGACGCCGCCTGGACCCGCTCGCTCAGGGCCTGGTCGCTGTGGGTCTGGGCCTTCCTCACCCTCGGCATCCTGCTCGGCGGCTGGTGGAGCTACGAGGTGCTGGGCTGGGGTGGCTACTGGGCCTGGGACCCGGTGGAGAACGCCAGCCTCCTGCCCTGGCTCACCTTCACCGCCTTCCTGCACTCGCTCATCGTGGCCGAGCGCCGCGGGCGCCTGGCGGCCACCTCCCTGGTGCTGGTGATCGTCAGCTTCCTGCTGACCATCCTGGGCACCTTCATGACCCGCTCCGGCGTGTTCAACTCGGTCCACTCCTTCACCCAGTCACCCATCGGGCCCATCTTCCTGGGGTTTCTCACCTTGCTGCTCGTGGGCAGCGTGCTGCTGCTGGCCGCCCGGATGGACTCCCTGAAGATCGACATCGGGCCGCGGCCGGGCAGCGCCACCCTCCTCTCCCGCGACTCCGCCTTCCTGCTCACGGTGCTCGTGCTGGTGGCCTTCGCCGCCACGGTGCTGTTGGGCACCGTGTACCCCCTGGTGAACCAGGCCATCACCGGCGGCCAGGTCTCGGTGGGCGGGCCCTACTACGAGACCATGACCGTGCCCCTGTGCGCGGGGCTGCTGCTGCTGATGGTGCTGGGCCCCGCCTTGCCCTGGCGCGAGGCCAGCCCCGCCGTGGCCCTGCGGCAGCTCGCCCCGCCCCTGGTCATCGGCCTGCTGGCGGCACTCTGGGCCCTGGTGGAGGGTCTCACCCGCCCCTGGGTGCTGCTCACCCTCGCGCTCTCGGTGGCCATTACCGTGGTCTCCCTTCGCGAGCTGTGGCTGCCCGTCCGGGCCAGGTTGAAGAAAGGCGACCCCGCCTGGAAGGCCCCCTTCCTGGGGCTGGCCACGGCCCCGCGCCGTTCCGGCGCCCACATCGCCCACCTCGGGGTGGTGCTGGCGGCCCTGGCCATCTCCTTCTCCTCCAGCTTCAAGGCCGAGATCGAGCTGACCCTGGGCGTCGGCGAGTCGGCGGTCTGGGAGGGCTACACCCTGGGTTTCCTGAGCGCCGATCGCGTGGAGAAGTCCCACCTCACCGCCTCCCGCGCCCACTTCGCGGTGTTCGAGGGCGCCCGCGATCTGGGCGAGGTGATCCCGGCGCTGAACCTCTACCACCGCAACGGGCAGTCCATCGGCACCCCGGCCGTGCTGCACCGGCTCTCCGAGGATCTGTACCTCTCGGTGGTGCAGGTGAACGCGCGCCAGGTCACGGTGCGCGCCTACCTGCAGCCGCTGGTGTCCTGGCTCTGGATCGGCGGGCTGCTCACGGTGCTCGGGAGCCTGGTGGCCGCCCTGCCGGCCCTGCGCACGGCGCGCCGCAAGGAGGAGTCCGCATGAACTGGAAGGTCCTCGTCGCGGGCATCGTGGTCACCACACCGCTGGTCTGGGTGCTCGCCTCGGGCTTCGGGCACGACCCCCACGCCATCCCCACCGTCACCATCGGGGCGCAGGCCTCGGACTTCGACCTCGTGGATCTCTCCGGCCAGCGGGTGCACCTGGCGGATCTGCGCGGCAGACCCGTGGTGGTCAACTTCTGGGCCACCTGGTGCCGCCCCTGCGTGGCCGAACACGCCACCCTGCAGGCCGCCGCCCGCCGGCACGAGGGCAGGGTCGCCTTCCTCGGCATCCTGTACGGCGACGAGCCGGCCCGGGCCGAGGAGTGGCTCGCCCGCACCGGCTCGGTCTACCCCACCCTGGTAGACCCGATGCAGCACTCCATCGTGGACTACGGCGTGGCGGGCGTACCCGAGACCTTCTTCATCGATGGCGAGGGCGTCATCCGCCACAAGGTGAGCGGCGCCGTGAGTGAGGCCGAGATCGAGGCCGTGCTGCAGGAGCTGGAGCGATGAACATCCTGGCCTCCCTGCTGCTGGTCCTGCTCCTCGTGATCGGCCCGGTACGGGGCGATGAGAAGGGCGCCGCCGCCCCCTCCCCTGCCCCGGCCGCCTCCGCCATCCTCGGCGTCTCCCCGGCCGGTCCGCCCGTCACCGATCCCGCCATCGCGGCCCAGCGCGCCACGGTCCTGGCCGACGAGCTGCGCTGCCCGGTCTGCCAGGGGCTCTCGGCCGCGGCCTCCCAGGCCGAGTCCGCCGTGGCCATGCGCACCCGCGCCCAGGAGCTGGTGGAGCAGGGCTACTCCGACCCGCAGATCCTCGCCTACTTCGTCTCCCGCTACGGCGAGTGGATCCTGCTGGAGCCCCCGCGCCAGGGGCGTCACTGGCTGGTCTGGCTGGGGCCGGTGCTGTTGCTGTTCTTCGGCGCCCTGGTGGTGGCCTGGCGCATGACGTCCAACGCCAAGGCGCCCGGCGCTCCCCTCGAGGTCGCCCAGGGCGAAGACCCCTACGAGCGCGCCGTGCTCGACGAGCTGGACAGGAGCTGACCATGGACTGGAACTCCTGGGGCCCGCCCCTCATGGCCACCGGCATCGGGCTGGTGGCGGGCCTGGCGCTGGTCTGGAAGGCCCGCGGCGGTGGCGATGAGGCCGAGGAGGCGCAGGCCCTCGCGGCCCACAAAGAGGCGCTGCTCAGGCGCCTGCGCGAGCTCGACCTGGAGCGCCCCAAGCTCCACGAAGCCGAGTGGCAGGAAGAGCGGGCCGCCCTGATCAAGCAGGCCGCCGAGGCCTTGCGCCGGCTCGACGCGCTGGACGCGAAGGGGCCCGCCCGGAGCGCCGGCCTGCTGATGCCCGCCAGCCTGCTGGGCGCCCTCACCCTGCTCGGCACGGCCGTGCTGGTCTGGCCCTCCGGCGGTGACGAGCAGATCGCGGACCTCCAGCAGCAGCCCACCCCGAACCCGCACGCCATGGCCACGGCGGCCGGCGCCGGCCTGCCCGAGGATCTCGATCAGCTCAACAGCATGGCGTACGCCGCCCTGCTGGAGGGCCAGCTCTCCACGGCCATGGCCGTGATCGAGAAGGCCCGCGCCCTGGCGCCGGACGACCCCACGGTGCGCACCAACCTCGACATCATGCGCATGAACGTGGGCATGGTGGACAAAGCGCTGGCCGACCTGCAGCAGGTGGTGACGGCCCACCCCCAGGAGCCCCGCCCGACCCTCTGGCTGGCCTACGCCCATGGCCAGAAGGGACAGGACAGCGAGGCGCGCGTCCTGCTGGCCAGGGTCATCGAGCTGGCGCCCGGGTCGGAGGATGCCCAGCAGGCCATGGCCTGGCTGCAGGAGCTGGACGTGGAGCCCGGTCAAGCGGCTCCCTGAAGCGGCGCGGCCCGGCCGCCTCGCGGAGCACCGGGCCGCGGGTCGGGGCGCCCGTGACTAGGGCGATGCGTACTCGATCTCGAGGGTGTAGGGGTGGTCGGCGACCGTGCCCGCGTAGGGCAACACCGCGATGTACCAGGTGCTGCCCGCCGTGACGGGGACCTCCCAGTCCAGCGTGGCGATGGACTCGGGGCAGGCGTACCAGGAGACCGCCCAGATGCCCCCCTCGTCGTCGTAGAGGTGCAGGTCGAGATCGGTGGTGCAGTCGTCCCAGGCGAGGGTGATGCTGGCTGCCATGTCCTGCTCGAAGGACAGCGCGAAGAAGTCGTTCGGGTTGCCGCTCCAACCGCCGGCCGCGTCCACCAGGGAGGCGCTGCCGTAGACGATGTCCACGAAGCCCGGGCCAGAGGCGACGGGCAGGATCTCGGCGTTCGCCAGCTCCTCGGCGGCGGCGGAGTTGTCGGCTTCGCTGACGGTGACCTCGTTGCCGTCGTCGACCTCGGTGTGCTCCCAGCCGATCACGCGCGGCTGCAGGGCGTCCATGTAGACCACGATCTCGCCGAGCGGGAGCGGCTCGGGGGGCGGCACGGCGGTGTCCGCGGTGTCGGTGGTGTCGCCCTCGTCGCCCTCGTCGGGGTTGGCGGTGTCCAGGCCCCAGGTGCCGACCTGATCGTCGCCATCACCGGTGGCGACCTCGACCGCCGCGGAGGAGTAGAGCGCGCCGGAGGGGATGGAGGCGTTCAGCGTCGGCCAGGTGCCACCCATGAGGTAGACCGTGGGGGCGCTCTCGGTGACGTCGTACTCGTTGCCGCAGACCTCTTCCTCGGTGGCCTCGCAGGTGCACTCCTCCGTGCAGGTGTCGGCCACGGTGCACTGGCCGGAGGCCTCCTCGTAGGTGGCCCCGCAGTCGCAGTCGCAGTCGCAGTCGTGCTCGATGACGCAGTCCACCTCCCGGGTCACGACCTTCTTGATGTGCAGGATCTCGAACTTGCCGGTCCAGTAGCCGTTGGCATCGTCCCACTGCATGTCGTAGACGGAGGCGCCGCCCAGCGGGTTGCCCTTGGCGGTGACGTCCTGGGACTCGTAGGCGCCCACCAGGAAGAGGTCGTCCACAGGGGCGAGGGCCTCGAAAGACATGGTGTAGGGGACCGGCTCCGTGAACTCGCTGCTGTCGCCGGCCACGATCTCGAGGCCGTAGCTGCCGCCGGCCACGACGGGCAGGGAGATCTCCATGTGCCCCAGGGTGCCGTCGCTGCTGCCGCCGGCGGCCGCGACGGGCAGGCAGGTCTCGCTCTCCCCAATCTGCCAGGTGCAGGCCTCCTCGCAGCCCTCGTCCTCGACGCAGGAGGCGCTGCCTTCATCATAGGTGGCGGTGCAGCCGCAGTCCTCCGCCGCGCAGGAGTGCTCGGTGGTGCAGGCCTGCTCGGCGTTGTCGAGATCGTAGAGGTAGGCCAGCATGATGGTCTTGTCACGGCCCATGCCCTGCGTGCTCTCGAAGTCCAGGGTGAGGGTCAGCGCTCCATCATCCTTGGCGACGACGGTGTAGAAGTCCTGGTTGCCCAGGACCTCCACGGTGCCCCCATCGATGGTGCCGAAGTCCTGCGCCGTGCCGCTGACGGCCATGCGGCGGTAGGTGAGCATGGGCAGCTCGGTGGCGGAGGCCCAGGTGTCGTTGGCGGTCTCGCCGCTGTCCGCGGGCTCCTCGAAGGTGGCCGGCGGGATGATGATGTTCCCGCGGATGACGGTGGTGTCGACGCCCTCCTCCACCTTGGCGCAGGAGGCGAGGGCCAGCAGAGCGGTGATGGTGAGGCGCTTCATCAGAACTCCCCGGAGGCCGAACTGGAAGTAGCGGGGGCTCATGTAGGCGGTGGGCGTGCCGTAGAGCACGTCGCCGCCGCTGTCGGTGTAGACCCCGCCCTGGCCGTCGTCGTAGACGGTGTTCACGTCCACGACGGTGCGGCTGTTGAAGACGTTGAAGCACTCGGCGGTGATGTCCCAGGTGGTGCGGCCGACGGCCACGGTGATGCCGGCCTTCAGATCGGTGTTGGCCACCGCCGGGAGGCGATCGGGCATGTCGCCGTCGTCGCCATAGTTGGACCAGCCGCCCCAGTAGTTGTTGTAGTAGATCTTCCGGTACGGGTAGCCGGAGCGCATCATGAAGTCCCAGCCGCCCAGCCAGCCGATCCCGACCTTGTCGTTGATCTGCCAGGCGCGCGGGTCGCGATACGAGCCGGAGAGCTTCACGTAGTGCGGGATGTCGTAGGAGAGGACGCCCTCCTCGAAGGGCTGCTGCACCGCGTTGTCGAAGCGGTAGGTGGCGCCGTGGTCGTCGTGGGTGCCGTACGCGTGGGACCAGGTGTAGGACCCGATCAGGCCCCAGTTCTCGTCGAACTGCTTGCTGGCCTTGAACTCCAGCGAGGTGTAGCGGGTGTAGGCCTGGTGGGGGGTGCGCTGGCGGAAGAGGTACTGGTTGGTGCCGTTGCGGTACCCGATGACGTTGGTGCCGTCGTGGTTCCAGATGAGGTTGACCTCGTCGTCCTCCCAGAAGTAGCGGGAGTACTCGTAGGAGAAGTTGACATCCGCGCCCCAGCCCTGGCCGAGGTCGCGGCTGACGCCGAAGTCGATCTCGTCGGAGTAGGGGTTGACCAGGGTGTCGTACCTGAGGAACTTGTCGGCCGAGCCCTGCTCGCCCTCGCCCCAGGTGCCGAGACGCTCGTCCCAGAACTCCTGGCTGGTCCCCCCGGTGCCCTCCGCCAGGATGCTGGCGAGGTAGAGGAAGCCGGAGTCGTAGAAGCGGCCGTAGTAGGCGTGCACGGAGGTCTTGCCATCGCCCGTGACGTCGAAGGCGGCGCCGACGCGGGGCGCGACGGTGACCGCGCTGAACACCTCGTTGCCCACGTCGTTGCGCAGGCTGGAGTAGTCGAGCCGCACGCCCGGCCGCAGGGTGAGGCGCGGGAAGGGCTGCCAGACGTCCTGCGCGAAGGCGCTGGCCATGACGCCGGTGAGGGTGGAGGCCTGATCGGTCTCGTAGGCTGTGCGGTAGTAGGGCTCGTAGCTGTCGAGATCCGCGGGATCGCCGCCGTGCTGGTAGTAGGGATCGCCGTTCACGTCGCTGCGCGGGTAGGCCGAGTAGCTGTTCATGAACTCGCCCTCGCCGCCGATCTTGAACTCGTGGGAGCCCAAAAAGTCGGCGTACTGGGTGAGCTTGGTGCTCAGCGATGCGCGGTTGCGGCGGGACTCGTAGTCGTTGGGGTAGATGCCCGCGTTGAAGCCGTCGGGGTCGAAGGCGAACCAACCGACCTCCTCGCAGCGCTCGGTGTTGCCGGTGCGCTCCCGGTAGTCGGCGCAGTCCTTCCACATGGGCTGGAAGTTGAGGTAGGACTGCTGCATGTAGGCCTGGGTCTCGAGGATGGTGGAGCGGGAGGGAATCCACATGTGCCCCACGGATCCCAGCCAGCCACCCTGCTTCCAGAGGATCTCGCCGCTGGGCAGGGTGTAGACGGAGCCGTCGGCGTTGTCGATGGAGGTGGGATCGAGCTGCCCGTGGACCCAGAGCTGGTGGTTGGGGTGGGGCTTGTAGGTGAGCTTGCCGAAGAGGTAGGCGCTCTTCCACTTGCGGGTCTGCATGGGGAGCGTCTCGGGGCGCCCCACGTCGTCCGTGACGGAGGGGGTGTACAGCGAGAGGTTGGCCTGCAGGGAGGTGAAGTACCAGAGCTTGTCCTTGAAGATGGGGCCACCGGCGTTGACGGCGAGGGACTGATCGGCGTTCTGGGAGTCGTCCTTGTGCTCGCCCGGCAGCGGCTTGTAGAGGTAGGTGGCGTTCGAGGAGTAGAGGATCTGGGCGTCGCCCTCGAATTGGTTGCCGCCGGAGCGGGTGACCACGTTGACCGCGCCGCCCAGGGAGCGGCCGTACTCGGCGTCCATGCCGCCCGTGATGACCTGGATCTCCTTGATGGCGTCGAAGTTCATGTTCATGGAGAAGGTGTTGGTCAGCGGGTCGGTGGTGTTGACGCCGTCGACGTAGTACTGGTTCGAGCTGTCGAAGGAGCCGCGGACGTTGGGGTTGCCGCCGCCCACCACGCCCGGGGCGACCGAGATGGCGCCCTGGTAGTCGCGCGCGGAGTTGGGGATGTCCCGCATCATGTCCTTGGTGAGGACCACCCCGGTGCGCGCGGTGGTGACATCGACCACCGGCGCGGTGGCCTCCACCACGAACTCCTCGCCGGCGGTGACCACCTGCAGCTCGACCCCGAGGGTGACGGTCTCGCCGGCCGCGACGTGGATGTCGGTGGCGAGCCACTTGCTGAACCCAGGCTTGCTGGCCTCGACCTGGTAGTCGCCGGGCGGGAGCCCCACGGCGCGGAAGTTTCCGTCGCCATCGGAGGTGTCGCCTCCCTGCCCCTGCAGGGCGGGAGAGGTGACCACGATGGTGACGCCGGGGATGCCCAGCCCCTCCTGGTCCAGGACCGTACCCTTGATCTGCCCCTTGAGCTCGACAGCCAGCGCCGGAGACGCCAGCAGGAGCGCCACAAGGATGCCCAGCAGCCTCTTGATCATCCGTGACTCCCAGTGCGGGCGCGGGCCCGCGGACCTTGAACGGCGCGTTCATTAGCCTGCTTCGCCCGGAGGGGCCACGGCGGGGCGTGCCGGCGTCGCGGTGGTTACAGGGAGCCCCCTTTCGCCCCTGAGGTCACCATGCGCGCTCCCTTCGCCCTGCTCGTCGCCCTCTCCCTCGGCGCCTGCCAGGGGCAGGATGCCCCCCCGCCGCCCAGCAGCCCGACGCCGCCCAGGGCGATGCCGCCAAGCCCTCCGACGTCGCGAAGGCGCCCGCGGAGCCGCCGCCCGCCGCCGAGCCCGGGGCCCTCCCCGCCCCCGAGGATGTGGCCGCGCCCCCCGCCGACGCCGAGCAGGTCCCCTCCGGGCTCGCCTCCCGGGTGCTGCGGGCCGGCACCGGCACGGTCCACCCCACGGCGACCGATAGGGTCACCGTCCACTACACGGGCTGGACCACCGACGGCAAGATGTTCGACAGCTCCGTGGTCCGCGGCGAGCCCGCCACCTTCCCGCTGAACGGCGTCATCGCCGGCTGGACCGAGGGGGTGCAGTTCATGGTCGAGGGCGAGCAGCGGCGGCTGTGGATCCCGGTCGAGCTCGCCTACCAGGGCCGCCCGGGCAAGCCCGCCGGGATGCTGGTCTTCGACGTGGAGCTGCTCGCCATCCAGGCGGCCCCCAGGGCCCCGGCCGACGTGGCGAAGCCCCCGGCCGACGCCCAGAAGACCCCCTCCGGCCTGGCCTCGAAGGTGCTCGAGGCCGGCACGGGCACCGTCCACCCCACCGCCACCTCCATGGTGGAGGTGCACTACTCGGGCTGGACCACCGACGGCGAGATGTTCGACAGCTCCGTCGCCCGCGGCGAGCCCGCCCGCTTCCCGCTGAACCGCGTCATCGCCGGCTGGACCGAGGGCCTGCAGCTCATGGTCGAGGGCGAGCAGCGCCGCCTCTGGATTCCCGAGGAGCTGGCCTACCGCGGCAAGCCCGGCGCCCCCGCGGGCATGCTGGTCTTCGACGTGGAGCTCATCAAGATCCTGAAATAGTCACCCTGCATGACCCTGCCTCTGCTCGCGCTGCCCGTGCTGCTGGCACTCACCGGAGACGCCTGGGCCGGGTTGCCCGTGGAGCTGCCGCCGGGGGAAGCGCCGGCGACGTGGGAGCCCGCGCTCCTGATGGCGCAACAGCTGCTTCCGGACCTCGAGCTCGGGCCGGCGCTCGGGCCCGGGCCCAGCGTGCGCATCGTCGCTGCCGAGGAGACCTGGCTGCTGGATGTGGCCGGCTCCATGGGGCGACACGCACCGGTCTACATGCCCATCCCACGGGATGACGACGCGCGCACGGAGCTGCTGCTGGTGTGCGCCGATCTGCTCGCCCGCGATCAGCCCCCGCCTGCGCCGGCGGAGGTCCCCTCGGCGGTCGAGGAGCCCGCGCCGACCCCCTGGGCTTTGTGCGCGCCCAGGGCCGCGGTCGGGTTCTGGCTGCCCCTGGGTGCCGGGCCGCAGGCCGCCGGCTCGCTGGAGTCGGGCGGGTTGGCCTGGCGCAACCTGAGCGCGAGCGCCAGGCTGGCGCTGGCTTCACCGGTCTACGTCACCGAGGCGCTCAGCCTGCGCACGTCCCATCTCACGCTTCAGATGCGCGCGACCTGGCGTGAGCGTCCCAGCATCGAGGCCGGCGTGGAGAGCGGCGTGAGCCTGCGCCGGATCCTGGTCGACGGTGAGGAGGCGCTGCGCGACTGGACCCCAGCCGTCGGGACAGGGGTGGGCCTGGGTTGGCCGATCCCGGGCGGCTGGCGTGTGACCGTGAGTGGCAGCGCGCTCGCTGCCCTGCCGCCGGCTGTGCTGGTGACCTCCCGGGGCGATGAGCCGGTGCCGAGTTGGACCTTGCAGATCTCCATCGGGATGAGCCTGCCGAGCCTCGTACGGCCCACCCCGGCCGCCGTGCCCGCCCCCGAACCCACCGCAGGCGCCCCCAGCGCTGAATTTCCAAGATCCAAACGCCGCGCAGGAGTCACTTCAAGCTGATGCATCCCCTCGACCTCGATCCCGCGCTGGTCATCAACGCCCAGACTGGAGACCCCGCAGCACGTCATGTCGTGCTCAGGAGCGTCGCGTCATGGCTTCCTTCGGCCACCGCCCTGCGCTACCCGGTCTACAGCGGCCGCGAGGATCTCTGCCAGGACGTGCTCCTGCAGGTCCACCTGGGGCTCGATCGGCTCCAGGATCCCGCCCACTTCAAGGCCTGGTGCTTCGGCGTGCTGCGCAACTGTGCCTCGTCCCGGTTCCGCAACGAGCGCCGCCACCCGAGCGAGCCCATGGCCGATCTGGACAACCTCTGCAGCAGCGCCCGCGCCGGGTCCAGCCAGGACAACCCCGAAGATCGGGCGGGCCGGGCGGAGGCCTGGCGGCGCGGTCAGGCGGCCCTGGGCTCCCTGCCGGAGACCCTGCGCGATGTCTATGCCCTCTTCATCGAGGGCCACACCGTGACCGAGATCTCGGAGCTGCTCGACATCCCCCGAGGGACCGTCGCTTCAAGGCTGAGGAAGGCCCAGATGGATGTCCGCCGGCTGCTGGATCCCAACCGCGTCCAGCGACCCGGTGGGAGCCTGACCCTGTTGGCACCCGGAAGTGGAAGGTGAGTCGATGACACCTGGACCGCGCGACGTCGATCGCCCGCAGGGCGGCGATCACCCCTCCGCGGAGGATCCGCGGCGCGACGGGGAGCTTTTGGTGTTCCCCGCGGTAGTGGAGCCCATGCAGATGCAGCCGTCCGGCATGGATGAGGCTCCCGACGAGGTGATGGCGTGGGTCGAGCATGCCGCCGGCGAAGCGCGGCTCCAGGAGCGCCTCGAGGAGTTGGCCTCCAGCCTCGCCCACGGCGAGGCTCCCAGCGGGCAACAGCCCACCAGCCAGCGAATGGCCCGGCTGCCCAGCGCGAACGAGATTCCCGACGAGGTGCAGGCCTGGATCGAGCACGCCGCGGCCGATGAGCTGCTGCAGGAACGCCTCGAGGAGCTGGCCTGCAGCCTCGCCGACAGCGAGGCGCCGTACAGGCGGCGGCAGGGCGCGCGCCCCACGGGACAGCGCAGGGCCTTCCTGCTGGCCGCCGCCGCCATCCTGCTGGGCGTGCTGGCCTGGCGGGAGAACCACCCGCGCCCCGTGCTCCTGGTGGAGCCCGGTGCGCCGGCGCAGGTCGCCGAGGTCGCTCCAGCCGAGGCGCCGCCATCCGTTGTCGTCATGGATGAACCCACCCCCGCCCTTCCCGAGCCCAGCCCCGCGCCCCAGCGCCCCAGGCGCCTGGCCCGCTCCTTCGACGGCGCCGGCGATGGACGCCTCCTGGCGGTCGTGTCCGGGGTCGATGTCCTCCTGGACGGCCACCTCGAGCTGAGCGGGACCGCCTCCTCGCCGCACCTCACCCTGCAAGGCAGCGCCACCTTCGACGTCACCCCCGGCTCCGTCAAGGACCTCATCGTGGAGAGCACCGGCGCGAACGTGCGCGTCCTGGGTACGCGCTTCACCGTCGCCGAGGGCGCCACGGGCACCAGCGTGTCGGTGGAGCGCGGCAAGGTCGCGGTCCAGTGCATCGTCGGCGATCCCCTGCAGCTCATCGCCGGGGAGCAGCACGCCTGCCCCAAGCCGAACGCCAGCGGGATGCTCGTCTACATCCGCCAGTTGAAGAATGCTGGTGCGTCGCAGGAGCAGGTGCTCGCGGCCGCCGAGCGCGGGCTCGCCTACCGGGTCTCCCAGCCGGCGCTGCGCTCCTCGCTGCAGCTCGAGCGCATCGAGGCGTTGAGCGCCCTGGGGCGCGAAGCCGAGGCCCGCGAGGAAGTCCAGGCCTGCCTGGAGAGCTGCGAGGCGGTATACCTGGAGAAGGCCCAGGAGCTGGCACGGCGGCTGGGCCTGCAGCCCTGACCCGCGGAGTCACATCTTGAAGCCTGCAGGAGGCCTCCTCCTGGCGTCCCTCCTCGCCACGGCCTGCACGCCGCGGCGGCTGGTGCTGCCCGACACTGGCCTCCCGGGCGACACCGGTGGCCCGGACGCGGCGTGCCCGCACCTGCACGTCTCCACCGGCGACCTGTCCTGGGACGACGCCTCGGCCGACGGCACGGAGCCGCAGATCGTCACCATCACCAACCTGTGCGCGGGCACGGCGCCGCTGGTCATCTCCGTGTCCCTGCACGCCTCCGGGCCCGAGGTCTTCGGCTTCACCCTCGAGCAGGCCAGCCTCGCGCCGGGCGAGGGCGCCGCGCTGGAGGTGTCGTTCACCCCCCTCGACTTCGACACCCACGCGGGCGTGATCGAGATCGCCTCCAACGCCGAGGAACCCTCCTCCGAGACCGTGATCCTCACCGCCAACACCGTCCCCGACGCCGACGGGGACGGCGCCGACTCCCTCGCCGCGGGCGGAGACGACTGCGACGACCGCGATGCCACGGTCTTTCCAGGCGCCCCCGAGCGGTGGCACGACGGCGTGGACAACGACTGCGACGGCCTCACCGACGAGATCGGCGTGGACGAGGCGCTGACCGCCCTGCACGCCGGATCGCAGGACTACCTCGGGTACCGATCCTCCCTCTCCCTCGGCGATCTGGACGGTGACGGGCTGCTCGATCTCGCGGCCGGCGGCATCTACGCGGGCCCCACCTGGACCAGCCAGGGCGGCGTGTGGCTGCTGGACGGCGGCGACATCGGGGGCCTCGACGGCGCGATCGGGGGGTACGCCGAGGCCCAGATTGCCGGGGATTACTACCAGAACTACCTCGGCCCCATGGCCACGCGGCAGGGGGATGTGGACGGCTCGGGCGCGGACGATCTCTTCATCGCCGCGAGCGACCGCAACTACCAGGGGGCCGGGAACGTGGCGGCCGGCGTCTTCCTGGATCCGGGTGACCTGTCGGGATCCACTCCGCTCTCGGAGGCCGAGATCACCTTCACGGGCAGCGAATCGCTGTACAGCCTCTCGGCAGGCGCGGCCTTTGATCTCGACGGCGACGGTCTGGACGAGGTGGTCTACGGCGACTGGTGGAGCTCGAGCACGTTCTCCGGCGAGGTCAGCGTCTTCCTCGGGGCCAGCCTCGCACAGGGCGGTTCCATGCGGCTCAGCGCGGACGCCGACCTGGTCATGGAAGGCGACGACGTGGGCGACTCCCTCGGCTGTGCCTTCGGCGCGGGTGACCTGGACGACGACGGCTACGAGGATCTCCTGGCCACGGCCCCCTGGTCGGATCGCGGCGCGAGCGAGGGTGGCGAGGTCTACCTCGTCGCAGGCGGTGCCGTCCTCCCCGACAGCGGCACGGCGAGCGGCGTGGCCCGGCTGCAGCTCTCCTGTTCGCGGGCCAACGGCGCCCTGGGGTACCTGGCCGAGCCCCAGGTGGCAGACCTGGACGGCGACGGCGGCGGCGACCTCATCCTGTCCAGCCCGGGAGCCGAGGCCGTCTTCGTGTTCCTCGAGGCGGCCGGCCTGTCGGGGCAGCAGGATGTGGACGACGCAGACGTGGTGCTCGAGGGCCAGGACATCGGCGCGTTCGGTGCCAGCCTCGCCACCGGCGCCTTGCTGGAGTCCGGCGGCACCGACCTCGCCGTGGGCGCCCCGGACTGCATCAACCTCGGCACAGCGGGCACCGACTGCGAACAGCCCGGTGGCGTCTTCGTCTTCGCGGGTCCGGAGCTGGCATCCGGCCACATCGGCGTTGGCCAGGCGGGCCTGATCGTCCACGGCGCCGAGGTGGGGGGCCTGTTCGGCGCGAGCATCGCGGTGGGCGACCTCGCCGGTGACGCGCGCGACGAGCTGGTGATCGCGGCGCCGGGGGCGGGTTCCGGTGGTGAGGGCTACATCTGGATCTTCAGCGATCCGGGTTAGGCGTCATCTCCCCCCAAGAGGTTCCCCGTGACCGAAGCCCTCCCCGGTGTCTGGTTCTGCGCCCTGTGCGGCGAGGTGGTGTTCTCAGCCGGGCCGCCCACGCGCTGCCCCGCCTGCGGCGCCTGGCCCGCGCTGCTGGAGGAGCCCCGCGCCGAGCCCCGCGTGCTGGCCCGCGACCGGGAGTGGTCCGACGAGGTCGTCGCCGGCGGGCTGCGCGCCATCCAGCAGGAGATCGACACGGCCGAGCTGTACTCGCGCGTGGCCGCCACCGCCGCGCACCCCCTCCTCCGCAACGCCTTCCGGAGCCTGCAGCGCATCGAGGGGCGTCACGCCACCCTGCTCGCCTCCGTCTTCACGGTCCGGCGCGCCGCCCCCACCCTGCGCCCCGACCTCTCGGCCCTCACGGACGCACAGCGCCTCGACCTGGTCAAGGCCCGCGAGGACGACACCATCGATCTCTACGCCAGCCAGCTCCCGCTCGTGGAGGGCAGCGAGCTGGCGACGGTCTACCGCGCGCTGATGCAGGTCGAGGAAGACCACAACGCCTTGATCGCGCGCCTGCGAGGAGAGCTTTCAGCCGTCAGCCGTCAGCCGTCAGCCAGAGAGAGCCTTGCCGCTGCTGACAGCTGAGACCTGACAGCTGATGGCTCCCATTCAGACGTCCAGCTCCTCCACCTCGCCCGCCCGGGACATGATCTCGGTGTAGCGGGCTGAGGGGTCCTTGCCGAGCAGGGAGGCGATGACCTGCTCGGTCTCGGTGAGGTGGCCTTCGGGGATGCCCACCTGCAGCAGGCGGCGGCGGCGCGGATCGAGGGTGGTCTCGAAGAGGGTCTTGGGCATCATCTCGCCCAACCCCTTGAAGCGCATGATCTCGGGCTTCACCCGCGCCGGGAGATCCGCCAGGATCTTCTCCTTCTCGGCGTCGTCGGCGGCCCACCAGGTCTGCTTGCCGCCGGTGATGCGGTACAGCGGGGGCTGGGCCAGGTAGATGAAGCCCTGGCGGATGAGCTCGGGCATGTGCCGGTAGAAGAAGGTGAGCAGCAGGGTGGAGATGTGGTGGCCGTCGGAGTCGGCGTCCATCAACAGGATGACCTTGTGGTAGCGCAGGTGCCCGGCGTCGAACTCCTTGTCCATGCCGCAGCCCAGCGCGCGCACCACGTCCATCAGCTCGTTGTTCTGCTTGACCTTGGCGGCGGAGGCCTGCTCGGTGTTCAGCACCTTGCCCCGCAGCGGCAGGATGGCCTGGACCTCGCGGTCGCGCCCCTGCTTGGCCGATCCGCCGGCGGAGTCGCCCTCGACGATGAACAGCTCGGCATGGACGGGATCCCCGGAGGAGCAGTCGGCCAGCGTGCCGGGCAGGTTCAGCCGCCGGCTGACGGGCGACTTGCGCCGCACCTTCTGCACGGCCTCACGCGAGGCCATGCGCGCTCGGGCGGACTGGATGCAGCGCGCCACGATGACATCCGCCGCGGTGCCGTTGTCGAACAGCCAGCGCTCCAGCGCCGGCCGCACGAGCCCCTCGAGCTGGCCGCGTACCTCGGGGTTGTTGAGCTTCTCCTTTGTCTGCCCCTGGAACTGGGGCTCGACCAGGAAGAGGCTCACCACGCCCACGAGGCCCTCGCGGACGTCCTCGGCCGAGATCTTGATGCCACGGGGGAGCATGTCGTGGGTCTCGGCGTAGCCGCGCACCGCCTTGACCACGGCCTCCCGGAAGCCCTGCTCGTGCGTGCCGCCGTCGGGGGTGGGGATGCCGTTGACGAAGGACAGCACCTGCTCCTTGGTGCTCTCGGTCCACAACAGCGCGATGCTCATGCGCACGGGCAGGCGGAACCCGCCACCGTTGACGGCGCCGTTGTCCTCGCGGTCCATGGTGAAGGGCTCACCCAGGATGGAGGCCTGCTTGGCGCGCTTGAGGAGGTGATCCAGGTAGTCCTTGAGGCCGCCCTCGTGGTTGAGCTCGTGGGTGACGCCGTTGACCTCATCCCGGAGCACGATGCGCAGGCCGGGGTTCAGGAAGGCCTTGACGTCGAGCTGATCGCGCACCTTGTCGGGGTCGAAGGAGCGCTCCTCGAAGATCTGGTCGTCGGGGGTGAACTGGATGCGGGTGCCCGAGCCGCGTGCCGGGCCGATCATGCGCACGGGCTCGCGCGGCTTGCCGCGCCGGTACTCCTGCTTCCACTCGGCGCCGTCGCGCCGCACCGTGACGCTCAGGGAGGAGGAGAGCGCGTTGACCACGCTGGCGCCGACACCGTGCAGGCCGCCGGCCGTGGCGTAGCTGCCCTGGTCGAACTTGCCGCCAGCGTGCAACACCGTGAAGACAAGCTCCAGAGCGCTCTTCTTGAGCTTGGGGTGTTCGTCCACCGGGATGCCGCGGCCGTTGTCGATCACCGTGGCCGTGCGGCCGTCCTTGTGCAGGACGACCTGGATGGAGGTGGCGTAGCCGTTCATGGCCTCGTCGACGGCGTTGTCCACCAGCTCCCAGAGCAGGTGGTGCAGGCCCTCGCGGCCGGTGCCGCCGATGTACATGCCGGGCCGCTTGCGGACGGCCTCCAGGCCCTCCATCACGGTGATGTCGCGCGCGGTGTACTGGCGAGGTGTCATGGCTACTCCTCCCCCGGAGGATCGGACCCGGCCGGGTCGATGATGACGATGGGTGCGCGCTCCCACTGGACGAAGCGCCCCCGCTGCAGCACGACGCTGCCGCGGGCTCCCCGCGACCCGCCATAGCGACGCGGAGTGACCACGACCTCGCGGCCGCGCTCGGTGAAGACCCTGGCGCCCTGGCCCGGCTCGGTGGTCAGCTCGAAGGCCAGGATGCGGTCCTCGTCGCGCAGCTTCATGGCCATGACCCCCTTGCCCGCGGCGCGCAGGACGTTGACCTCGGCCACGGGGAAGGCCAGGACGCGGCCGAGATCGGAGGCCAGGCTGACGTGCTCGCTGCCGTCGCACACATAGACCGCCACCACGCCGTCTCCCTCGCCCGAGAGCTTCATGAAGCGCCGCCCGGTGCGCAGCGAGGGCTCGCTGTGGGCGTAGAGCGGGAAGCGGGCGGTGCGGCCGAAGCGGGTCACCGCCACGGCCCAGGGGGGCGGCGGGGAGTCGTCGGCGGCGGGCTCCCCGGCCTGCGTGGGCGCGCCCGCGGGGCGCTCGTCCTCAGGGGCGGGGCCCCCCTCGGGGGGTGGGGGCGCGTTGCGGGGATCGAAGCTCTGCAGGGCCACCACGCGCTCGCGGTCGGCCAACTGGAAGTGCTTCTGCACCGGGTTGCCGTAGCCGGTGGTGGCGGCGACATCATCGACCAGCATCACGTAGGCCGAGCCCTGGTCGGTGAAGAAGGCCAGCGCGCTGCGGGTGGAGGCCCGGATCAGCCAGGAGATCTGGTCTCCCTCCTTGATGCGGATCTTGGAGATCTCGGTGAAGCTGGACTGGCGCTTGATCCAGCCATCGCGGGTCACGATGACGAAGGTGTCCTCCGCCACGATGTAGGCGTCGTCGCGGTAGTCGAGGGCGGCCTCGTCGGCCTTGCCGATGGCGGTCTTGCGCTTGACGCCGTACTTCTCACGCAGCGCCACGAGCTCATCGCGCACCACGCCCCAGACGCCGCGGTCCTCCGCGAGGATGGCCTCGATGCGCTCGGCCTCGCGGCGCTTCTCGTCCAGCTCCTGCCGGATCTCGAGGATCTCGAGGCGGGAGAGGCGGTAGAGCTTGAGCTCGAGGATGGAGTCGGCCTGGAGATCGTCCAGGCCGAAGCGGTCCATGAGCTGCTCCTGGGCGTCGCGGCGGCCCTCGGAGGCGCGGATGATGCGGATGGCCTCGTCCAGATCCACGAAGATGATCTCGAAGCCCTCGAGGATGTGGATGCGCTCGCGCAGCTTCTGCAGCTCGAACTCGAAGCGCCGCCGGACGGTGTCGAAGCGGAAGTCGAGCCAGTCGCGCAGCAGGCTCTTGAGGTCGAGGCACCGCGGCACGGGGATGTCGGTGCCGCGCTGGGGGACGAGGGCGGTGAGGTTGACGTGGTAGGTCTGCTGGAGCGGGGTGTGCTTGAACAGGAAGGCCATGGCCGCATCGGCGTCTTCTGCGTTCCGCAGCTCGAGCACGACGCGGCAGACCTCGGTGCTCTCGTCGCGCACGTCCTGGATCTGGGGGACCTTGCGGGCCGCCACCAGCTCCCCGATCTTCTCCACCAGGCTGGCCTTGTTCAGGGCGTAGGGGATGGAGGTGATGATCACGAAGGTCTTGCGGCCACGCTTCTCCACCTCCCAGGTGCCCTGGACGCGCACCGGGCCCGAGCCCTCCTCGTAGATGCGCTGCAGCTCGGCGCGCGAATCCAGGATGAGGCCGCCCGTGGGGAAATCCGGCCCGCGCAGCTTGCGGCACAGATCGGCCACCTCGCTCTGGGGCTCATCGATGAGCAGCAGGCAGGCGTCGATGACCTCCCGCAGGTTGTGGGGCGGGATGCGGGTGGCCATGCCCACCGCGATGCCCTCGGAGCCGTTGACCAGCAGCTGGGGGAAGCGGGCGGGCAGCACGATGGGCTCGAAGAGCTGGCCATCGTAGGTGGGCCTGAAATCGACGGTGCGCTGCGCCAGCTCGGCCAACAGCTCGATGGCGATGGGCGTGAGGCGGCACTCGGTGTACCGCATGGCGGCGGCGGAATCGCCGTCGGGGGAGCCGAAGTTGCCGTGGCCGTCCACGAGCGGGTGCAGCAGCGAGAACGGCTGGGCCATGCGCACCATGGCCTCGTAGATCGCGGAGTCTCCGTGGGGATGGTACTTGGCCATGGCCTCGCCCACCACAGCGGCCGACTTCCTGAAGCGCCCCTCGGGCATCAGGTGCAGGTTGTGGAACATGGCGTAGAGGATGCGCCGCTGCACGGGCTTGAGCCCATCGCGCACGTCGGGCAGCGCGCGCGAGGAGATCACGCTCATGGCGTAGTTGAGGTAGCGGCGTCGCGCGGCCTCGTGCAGTGCGACGGGCTCGACGCCGGTCTCGGGCGGCTCGGGGAACAGGGTCATGGCGCTCTGATGCCATCACCCCCCGAAGGGGGCTACCTGGTGCTGGTGACTGGGAGGATGGGCCGGGCCTGGGAGGCCGACGCGGGGAGCACCATCATAGCACATTTCCGGCGACAAGCCCGTTCACAGCAGGGAAAGCAGCGCCTTGGCGAGGGCCGCGAACGCCTCCGGCGGCAGGCGCTCCGGGCGCTCCTCGGGGGCGATCCCCGCCTCGGTGAGGGCGCTCATCGCGCGTTCTTGTCCGTAGACTGCGGACAATGAGCGCCTGAGCATCTTCCTGCGCTGGGCGAAGGCGGCCCGCACGACCTCGTCGAAGCCGTCCAGGTCGAGGTCCTGGACGGCGGGGTGCGGCCGGGGCGCCAGCTCGATCACGGCGGAGTCCACGCGGGGCGGTGGGTGGAAGGAGCCGGGGCGCACGTGCAGGAGCAGGCGCGCCTCGGCCCGCGCGGCCAGCTCGACGCTGAGCGCGCCGTAGGCCTTGCCGCCGGGGCGGGCGGTGATGCGCTCGGCCACCTCGAGCTGCAGCATGACCACCAGACGCTCGAAGGTCGTCGACGCGCGGACCATGCCGGAGACGAGGTGGGTGCCCACGTTGTAGGGCAGGTTCGACACGCAACGCCAGCCAGGGCCGGGCAGGAGCGTGGCCCAGTCCACCTTCATGGCGTCCGCCTCGTACAGCACCAGGCCCGGGAAGCGCTCCCGCAGGGCCGCGGCCAGGACCCGGTCGCGCTCCACGGCCACCACGAGGGCCCCCGAGCGCAGCAGGGGCTCGGTCAGGGCGCCCAGGCCTGGGCCGATCTCCAGCACCCGGCTCCCCTCCCCCACCCCGGCCAGCTGCACGATGCGCAGCGCCACCTGCGGGCTGGCCAGGAAGTGCTGCCCGAGGGACTTCTTGGCGCGGCCTCCCGCACCGCGCAGCCGCCTGGCGGGCCCCTCGGCGCCCATCAGGCCTGATCCAGGGGCCAGGAGGCCCGGGCGCCGAGGTCGATGCCGTCGCTAAACCCGGCCAGCAGCCGCAGCCGGCCGGCATGCGCGATCATGGCGCCGTTGTCGGTGCAGTAGCGCAGGGGCGGGATGCGGACCTCCAGCGGCAGGGCCAGCAGCCGCTCGCGCAGCACCCGGTTGGCCGCCACCCCGCCGCTCACCGCCACCCGCATGAGGCGCTCGCGCCGCGCGGCCCGCTGGATGCGCTCGCACAGCACGTCGGCCACGGCCTCCTGGAAGGAGGCGGCCATGTCCGCGGGGCGCAGCCCCGGGTCCTTCTCCAGCGCAGCGCGCACCGCGGTCTTGAGCCCGGAGAAGCTCATGTCCAGGCCCTTGGCGCGCGGCCGCGGCAGGCGCACAGCCTGTGGATCGCCCTCCCGCGCCAGCCGGTCGATCAGCGGGCCGCCGGGATAGCCGAGCCCCAGCAGGCGCGCGACCTTGTCGAAGGCCTCGCCCGCGGCGTCATCCACGGTCTGGGCCACGGTGCGGTACTGGCCGACGCCATCGGCGCGGTAGACGGCGGTGTGCCCACCGGAGACCACCAGGCCCAGGAAAGGGAAGGCGAAGGCTGGATCGGCCAGCATGGGGGTGAGCAGGTGGCCCTCGAGGTGGTTGACGCCCACGAAGGGCACGTCCCAGGCATACGCCGCGGCCTTGGCGAAGGACAGGCCCACCAGCACGGCGCCGATGAGCCCCGGGCCGGCGGTGGCCGCCACCGCGTCGGGCCTGGCGATCCTGGCCTGGGCCAGGGCCTCGCGCACGGTAGGCGCGATGCGCTCGGCGTGCGCCCGGCTGGCCCACTCGGGCACCACCCCACCAAAACGGATGTGGATCTCCTGGGTGTAGGTGACATCCGCGAGGATGCCTGCGGCGCCGACGACGCCGGCGGCGGTCTCATCGCAGGAGGTCTCGATGCCCAGGACGTTCACGGGGTCACCTCGGGTGGGCGCTGTTAACGCCGTTCCCGTTCCCGTTCCCGTTCCCGTTGCGGTCCCGCGGCCGGGAGTGGGGCGAAGAGGCGCCCCTGCCCAGAGCTCAACGCCCTCCCGCCACTTCGTACACCGTCGCCCCCCGGGTCACCCCGGAGCCTCCGGCCGAGACCCAAGCGGCGATCACCTCGGGCTGCCCGTCCGAGTCCACGTCCGCCAGCGCCAGCTCACAGGGGAAGGCGGTCAGCTCCAGGGGCTGCTCGGCCACCCGTGCGCCGCCGCGCACCAGCACCAGGTACAGGCTGGCGTAGGGCAGCAGGGAGCCCTCCAGGCGCTCCCCCGCCTCCCACAGGACCACCTCGCCCGGGGCCTGCCCGTCGAGGTCCCCCTGGGCCCAACCCACAGCCCGGCGGCCGGCCGCGGGGGCCACGGGCGGGGTCAGGGCGCGGGTGCCGTCGCGGTCGCAGCGCTCGGCCATGACGCGGAAGTCCGAGAGGTCCTCGGGCATGATGACGTCACGCTTCTGGGCACCGAGCTCGATCCCAGGGCGCCCGGGCTGCTCCGGCGCGCCCACCAGCAGGGTGTGGTCCCGCAGGTAGACCTGGCCGTCCAGGGCACCGGCGTGGCTGGCGACGGTGAAAGGCGGCGGCGCGAGGGCGGCGGTGAGGGCGAGGAGGAGGGCGGCTTCCCTCACGATGAGCTCTCCCAGCCCCTCCCGTGGTACGCATTCCAGAAGTTCACGTCGTTCTGGTGCCAGGCGGAGGAGCTGTCCCAGGGGCGGGAGACGGCGTCGGGGCCGCCGTTGTAGACGGCGTAGGCGGCGCGGGCCAGGTCGTCGCCGGTGTAGCCCTTCGACTTCGCGTAGTCGTAGCTCCACTCGAGGATCTCGGCGCCGGCCCGGATGTTCTCGCGCACGTCGCCCGTGACCTTGGTCCAGTCGTAGGTCCCGCTCCAGGTGGGCTTGTTCACCTGCATCAGGCCGTAGTCGTCCCCGCCCTGGACCGCCGAACCATCCGCCTCCCATTGCTGCCACTTGCTCTCGGTCCAGGCGGTGGCGTAGACCAGCTCGAGGGGGATGCCGTAGTGCTCGGCGGCGAACTTCAGCATGGTCTGGACGTTGGCGTAGCTGTCGTCGTTGGGGAAGTCCGAGAGGGCGGCGGCGTTGGTCGGGGTGGACGCGGTGCCGCCGGAGTCGGTCTCGACGGCGCTCTCCAGATCACCCACCAGGTCGGTCATGCAGCCGCGGGGGCCGCAGGCAGGCCGCTGGGCCGGCGGGGGAGCGTGCCGCGGGGGGCGCGCGCCGGGCCCGCGACCCCGGGGCGGCAGGGCCTGGGCGGCCGTGGGGGCCAGCAGGAGGAGGCAGGCGGAGAGGGCGAAGAGCAGCCGGAGCATGGGCGCCTCGTGCGGTCGCGCCCTGCTGACGCAAGATCCGGGCCAGCGCGCGACACCGCGAGAAGGCCCCTCTCTTGCGGTGCCCCACGCCCAGGCCGACATCCCCGGGGGGGGCATGCCCCACCCAACGCGACGAGAAGGTCGCGACGCGCGCTACTCCTTCACCGCGGGCGCCTCTTCGGGCTCGGCGCCGTCCTCGGGCGGCTGCGGCGGCGGGCGCTCGACGCCGCCCAGGCGCTGGGTCGCGAGCACGGAGGGGACCTGCCCCAGCTTGCCGCCGGGCACCATGGGCCGCGGACCGCCGGGAGTCAGATCCACCCGCTGGGGCCTGGGCTCCGCGGGGGCGTCGAGGCCCCTGGCGGTGAGCTCGGCCTTGACCTTGGCCACCAGCTCCGCGGTGGCGGGGTGCTCCGCGACCTTGGTGGACAGGGCCTCCAGGGAGCCCTCGAAGCGGTTGGCTGGGAGCTCGCGCTGGACGGTGGCCGCGGCAAGCTCGGCCTCGATCTTGGCGATCTCCTTCTCGTAGAAGGAGACCTGGCGCTGCGCGCGCTGCCTGGCCTTCTCGTCCTCGGCGCTCGCGAGGCGCTACTGGTTGCTGGCCAGGCGCTTGCGGTAGGAGTCGAGGCGGTCTGCCTGGGAGGAGCCCGGGCTGGCGGCCTGCCAGCCGGAGGCGCCGGGCACCAGGGTGCCCTTCAACAGGCCGATCTTCTTGCCACGCGAGCCGGGCGCGAACAGCCAGTTGTTGGGGGTCAGGGCGCGGCCCTCGGGCAGGGTCAGGTTGGAGGCGGACAGCACGAAGTCGATGGTGGGGACCGCGCCTACCAGGGCCTCGGCCTGCTTGGGGTCCCAGGACCCCAGGGCCATGACCACATCGACCGGCCCGAGGGCGGCCACAGCGGCCTGCATCGCGGTCTGGGGATCATCGACGGTGCAGCTGGAGGCCTCGGGGGGCAGGGCGCCCACGTAGGCGCCCACGAAGCCCAGCTTGACCCCGCCCCGCTCCACGACCTTGCTGGCCGGGAAGGGCTGCGCCCCATCGCAGGTGAGGTTGGCGGCCAGGACCGGCAGGTTGTTCTCGGAGACGATGCGCTGCACGTCGCTCCAGCCGAGCGCCAGATCGCTTGGACCGACGCCGAGCGCGTCGAACTCGTCGAGCGCGTAGGACTTGCCGATCAGATCGGCCTTGAGGAGGGTGGCCTCGCGCTCGCTCTCGGCCAGACGCGCGCTGCGCCAGAACAGCCCGCCGCCGTCCGCCAGGAAGGTGGGGTCGGTGGCCTTGCGCTGCTCCTCGATGAAGGTCGCGATCCTGGGCAGACCGCCCAGCGGGTTGTGCTTTCAACCACAGGGCTCGATCTCGCCCGAGAGGTTGGCGAGGTAGACCACCTGGAAGTTGCGCTCGGTGGTGGGGACCACCGGGGCGGTGGCTTGCCCGCCGCAGCCGGCGAGGAGGGCGATGAGGGGAAGGATCATGGTTCTTTTGCTCCTTGCGGGGAGGCCGGCACCGCGCTCACCCTGGGGCTCGGGAGGTCACCCAGGACCTGCTCCATGCGGCGGTGTTGCTCCACGGTCTCGGCGTCGTGGCCGGTCTTGCGCTGGTATTCCCTGACCGCGTCCTCGGCCACGTCGAGCACACCGTCGGAGATCAGATACACGGTGGGGGCATCGTCCGCGCGGGCGTAGAAGCGGCGCAGCTCGTGGCCCTCCGGGTCGGTCGCGGAGGGGCCCTCGGTGCCCAGGATGAGGGTGCGGACCGCGCCCGCGTTGTCGGTGAGTTCGACGGTCAGGCGGGGGTGATCGAAGCCGTACAGATCGCGCGGCGCGGGCTTCTCCGCCACGATCTCCTCTGCGTCGACCTCGGCCACGCGCAGGGCGACCCGCGAGGGGGTGGAGCCCGGGACGGGCACGCCGTCGCCCCACAGCCACTTGTCGGCGCGGTACATCATGGGGACCACGCCGGCGAGGTCCTCGCCCGGGGCGGCCTTGAGGTCCACGATCACGTCGGTCACGTCGCCCACGCGCATCAGCATGAACTTCTTGAGGCGCAGGGTGGCGGGATCGAGATCGTAGTCCTCCAGCAGGTCGTCGGGCGCGGTGTAGACCGTGAAGTCGTCGGCCAGCTTCATGTAGGCGTAGCTGCGCGGGCTGCCGATGGCGTCGTCCACCTCGGCCACATCCCCGATGGTGAGATCGACGGGCCCGCGGCTGGCGAACTTGATCAGGATGTGGGCCCGGGGGTGCTCCAGGCCGTACTTCGCGAGATCCTGGGGGTGGTCCTCCACGAAGGCGCGGGCCTTCAGCGCGGTGACCCGGCCCAGCAGGCGGCGGACCTCCTCGCGGCTGGCTGGGTAGGAGGCGGGCTGTTCGAGCTGCCACTGGAAGGCGCCGCTGCGCTGCAGCACGAGGCGCGGGCGGCCCTGCAGCTCCGCCTCGATGCGGTCGGCGTCGTTGGCGTCGTGGGAGGCGAAGCGCCGCTCGCGGAACTCCTCGGGCGCCAGGCTGTAGTAGTCGAGGGCGGACTTCTTCACGGTGAAGACGCGGCCGTCGGCGGCGCTGCCGGTGAGCGGCTGGATGTAGAAGCTCACGGCCGATGGGTTGGGATCGCCCGCCAGGAAGGAGAGCGAGCCGCCGTCGCGGAAGGTCAGCTCCACCTTGACGGCGTTCTGCCCGAGCCCGTAGATCTCGGGGGACTCGGCGTCCTGGATGACCGTGGCGCGGGCGGACAGATCGTGGATCTGGTGCTTGACCCGGTTGACCATGGAGCGGGCCGCGGGCCAGCCGGGGCCCTCCACCAGCCAGGAGCCGTCCTCCTGCTCGGCCAGGATCAGATCGTCGGCGGCGCGGTGGATGACCACGCGCACCAGATCCGGCTTCTCGAAGCGGAAGAGGGGGAGATCCTCCTGGACTTCTGGCTTCTCGGGGCCACGGTCGAACTGGAAGATGAGCGCGCCCACCACCGCGAGCAGCAGCGCCGCGATCAGGGTTCCTCGGAAGGCCTTCATGCCGCGCCTCCTGGCTCAGCGCCCGCGCCGCGCCATGTAGACGGCGCCGCCGAGCACGATCACGATGAGGGGCAGCAGCCCGAGCACGACCCAGCGGATCATCACGGTGTCCTGCTCGGTGAGCGCCAGCTTGCGCACCGAGGTGGGCCGGCCCACGATGGAGAGGCGGTCGTCGTCCCCCGCCAGCCAGCGGAAGGCGTTGACCAGGAAGGTGGCGTTGCCGGGCCCCTCCGCCAACAGCGCGTTCATGACCAGATCGCCATCGCCCACGACGATGACCCGGCCCCGCGGCTGGCCGGCCTGGACCACCCCCTGCCCCGGCGCCAGCTCCAGCGCACAGGCCATGTCCACCGGACCCTCGTGGTCGATCTGTGGCTCGTACACCGCCGCGCCGCGCTCCATGGCGCCGCCGCGGTCGGTCCAACCCTGGCGGCTGGTGCGCATGAGGGTGGCGGCCTGGACCCCGGCCGGGAGCGGATCGGCCAGGGCGACGGGCGCCACGTGCGCCATCACGGTGACCAGGCGCTCGTTGATCAGATCCTCGGTGACGGCGTGCTGGCGGTAGACCGGCACCGGGCGGTCGTCGTAGGGGAAGACCCGGAGCTGGTCCATGACGTAGCCCTCGGGGATCCGCACCCCGAGCCGCTCGAGGATGTGGGGCGGCGGCAGGTTCACGTCCGCCAGGACCATCAGGGCGCCGCCGCGCGCGACGAACTCCAGCAGGGCGTCGTGCTCCGGCTCGGTCAGCGGGGCGCGGGCCTTGGCGATGAGCACCACGGAGGCGTCGGCGGGCACGGCCGGGGCCTGCAGGGGATCCTTGCGGTCGCGCACCAGATCGAGCGGCTCGAGGAAGTAGTGCTCCTGCTCGAGCCGCTCGCCCAGGGAGGCCAGGCCGTCGGGCTCGGTGCTCTCGGGATCGGGCTCGCCGTGGCCCTGCAAGGCGTAGACCACGCGCCGTGAGTCGGACAAGAGCTGGGAGAAGGCCTGGTCCAGCGCGGCCTCGCCCAGGAACACCAGCTCGCGGTCCTGCCCCTTGCCGCGGTTGCGGAACAGATCGCGGGAGCGCAGATCCACCCGCTGCTGACCGCGCTGCACCACCACGGTGCCGTAGTCGCGCACGCCCAGGGCCTCGGCGGTGAGGCGCTCGCGGTCGAAGTCGATCCAGTGGGCCCGGACGACCTCGGCGTTGTACTCCAGCTCATCGATGAAGTCCCGGAGCTCGCGGTTCTTGAAGTAGGCGTCCTTCTTGCCCTGCTGATGGGTGAAGGCCGTGATGTCCACCTGCTGCCCGGCGGCATCGAGCAGCGCGAGCTTGTGCAGGGTGTCCTGCCGCAGGGCGTTGGCGCCGGCCTCGGTGAGATCCCAGCGGACGCGATGGCGGTCGGCGACCGTGTAGAGCAGCACCACCAGCGCCACCACCAGCAGGGTGACCAGGGTGGCGTTGGAGCCGTAGGAGAGCTTGCGCGCGAGGGTGCGGTTCATCGCCAGCGCCTCGACTCGAGGGTGCGGAAGGTCAGGAACAGGAAGATGAAGATGAAGGCGGCGAAGTACAGCAGATCGGCGCTGTCCACCACCCCCTGCGTGAAGCTGTGCAGGTGGGTGAGGAAGGCCGCCTGCTTCATGACGGTCTGCAGCCAACCGATGTCGGTGAGGGCGGCCGCCTGCCCGATGAGCCAGAAGGGCAGCAGGATGATGATGCCCGCCAGGCCAGCGGCCACCTGATCGCGGGTGAGGCTGGAGGCGAAGATCCCGGCGGCGCTGAAGGCGGCGGCGCACAAGAGCAGCGCCATGTAGCTGGTGCAGACGACACCCCAGTCCGGGTCGCCGTAGTAGGCCAGGACCGCGGTGAACAGCAGGGTGCCGGCCAGCATCACCGCGCACAGCACCAGGCTGGCGGCCCACTTGCCGAGGATGATGGCCCAGGGTTGGACCGGGGCGGTCATCAGCAGCTCGAAGGTGCCGCTGCGCTGCTCCTCGGCGAAGTGCCGCATGGTGAGCATGGGCAGCACGAACAGCAGGGTGATGGAGAGGTTGCCGAGCATCACCCGCAGGCTCGCCTCCCCTGTCAAGGTGATGCCCAGGTAGAAGAACACCCCCGCGAGGAAGAGGAACACCGCCAGGAACACGTAGGCCAGCGGCGAGACGAAGTAGATGCGCAGCTCCTTGCGCAGGATGGCCCAGGCGGCGCTCATGCCGACCTCCGGTGCGCGGCGTCTTCGCGCCCGACGATGGCCAGGAAGGCCTCCTCGAGGCTGGGGCGGACGCGCTCGACCTGGCGCAGCTCCCAGCCGGAGCGCCCGGCCAGGGCCGCGATGGCGGGGCGGGGATCGCTCGGTGCCATGACCACCAGGGTCTCCCAGTCGTCTTCCCCCGGCGTGGGCCGCACCTCGGCCACCTCGGGCAGCTCGGACACGGCGCGCGCCAGATCGCGGCCGCGGGCCTCGATCCGGTAGCGCACACCACCCGTGGCCTGGGCGCGCACCTCGTCAAGCGGGCCCTGGGCGGCGATGCGGCCGCGATCGATGACCACGACTTCGGTGCAGGTGGCCTCCACCTCGGCCAGGATGTGGGTGGAGAGGATGACGGTGCGCTCGCGGCCGAGCCCCGCGATCAGCTCGCGGATGCCCACGTTCTGGGCTGGATCGAGCCCGCTGGTGGGCTCGTCGAGGATGAGCACCGGGGGGTCGTGCACCAGGGCCTGGGCCAGGCCGACGCGCTGGCGGTAGCCCTTGGAGAGGGAGCCCACGATGCGGCGCTCCCACCCGGTGAGGCCAACGCGCTCCATGACCTCGCCGATGCGGTGCCAGCGGCCCTTGCGGGGCACACCGCGCAGCTCCGCCACGAAGGCGAGGTAGTCGCCGACGGACAGCTCGGGGTACAGCGGCGGGGCCTCGGGCAGGTAGCCCACCCGCGCCTTGACCTCCATGGGCTGCTGGAACACGTCGAACCCCGCCACGAGCGCGTCCCCGGAGGTGGCCGGCAGGAAGCCGGTGAGGATGCGCATGGTGGTGGTCTTGCCGGCGCCGTTGGGGCCGATGAAGCCGAGGATGGTCCCCTGCCCCACCGTGAAGCTGATGTCCTGGACCGCGGTCAGCGGCCCGTAGCGCTTGGTGATGCCTCTCGCTTCGATCATCCCGGGCTCCGCCCACATGGGAGGGTGGTCGTGGGGGGCTGCGGAGTGTAACGATCCTGCTCCCCGAGGTAAAGACGGAGGCATGAACCTCCGCGCGCCATCCCCTGCTGCCGGCACCGCGCGCCGCGGGCTCGGGCTGGTGCTGCTGCTGGCCGCGGCGACGGGGGCGGCACGGGCCGAGCGCATGGATCGCGTCCTGGCGGTGGTGGGAGACCGCGTGGTGACCACCTGGGATCTGCTCCTCGAGGAGGCCCTGCAGGGCCACGTCGCCTGCCCCGAGGCGCCCCTGTGCGATCCGGCGCGCGCGCCCCTCGATCGGCTCGTGGATCGCGCCATCATCCGTGGCCTGGCCGAGGACACCCCCACCTACCGCCCGCGCCCCGAGGAGGTCCAGGCGCGCCTGGCCGCGCTGCGGGAGACCTGGACGGATCCGGCCGGGTACCACGAGACCCTGCGCAGCCTCGGCCTCTCCGAGGAGGATCTCACCGGCCTGCTCTACTCCCGCGTGGTGGCGGAGCGCTACATCCAGCGCCAGGTGGGCCTGCCGGTGCTCGCCGCGGGGGGCGACGCCGCGGCCTACCACGACCGCTACCGGGCCTGGATCGAGGAACAACGCGACCACGTGCGGGTCCGCACGGTCGAGCCCGAGCCATGATCCGCAGGGCCGCGCGGGAGGACCTCGCCGCGCTCGCGTCCCTCGAGACGGAGGTGTTCGGCGCGGAGGGCTGGTCCATGGTGCAGCTCGAGGCTCCCCTCGGCGATCCCGACACGCTGGTCCTGTGTGGCGGCGGGAGCCCCCCCGCCGGCTGCGCCATCCTGCGGATCGTGGCCGACGAGGTCGAGCTGCTGCGCGTCGGCGTCCGGCCCGCGGCACGCCGGGGGGGCCTGGGGCGCGCCCTGCTGGCCGAAGGCCTGGCCTGGGCGCGTACCCGCCGGGCCACCCGGTGCTTCCTCGAGGTGGAGCGCGCCAACGTGGCCGCGCTCGGCCTGTACCTGCGCGCGGGCTTCGCGGAGGTGGGCGTGCGGCGGGGCTACTACGGCGCGAGGCGCGACGCCCTGCTGCTCGCCCTGGAGATCGGAGCGGGCCGGTGAGCGCCCGGCTGGCGACGCTCTGGCTGCTGCTCGCGGGCGCGCGCGCCGAGCCGGCCCCACCCGAGGCGCCCTCCCCCTTCGCGGCGCACCCCGCCCACTGCCACGCCGATCTGCTGGTGGATGTGGGCGCCGCGCCCGGCGATGCCGGAGGTGGCTGGCTCGCGATCGGCCCGCGGCTGCCGGGGGCTTTGCTGTTGGTGCCGGGCCTCATGGCCTCCGAAGATCCCAGCGGGCTCGCGGCGCTGGTGGCTGGCGGCGCCCAGCTTGGGCTGGCTTCGGAGCCCCTGTCCCATCGCGGCCGTCTGGACGGCCGCAGCCTCCTGGCCCAGGCTCGCGCGAACCGCCGCGCCCTGCGCAGGGCCACGGGCACGTCCGTGGACGCCGCGACCATGGCGGGCGATGCCCCTCTGCAGGAGGCGGTCCTGGCGGTGCTCGGGCTGGTCCTGCTCCTGCCCCCCGGCGATCTGGTGCTGGGCCCGCCCCGCTTCGCCCGCGGCACCCAGGGCACCCTGGCGACCTCCGTGGTCCTGCCGGCCACGGCGTTCTCCGGCCCACAGGGCGGGGTTCCGGACGCGGCCCTCGCCGCCAGCCTCGACGCCGCGGCGCGGGCGCTGGAGGCCGGGGAGGTCCCGGTGGTGCGCCTGGCCCTGGACGGTCCCGCCCTGGCGGCCGGCGACATCGACCTGCTGGAGCGCTGGCGGCGGGAGGTCGCGGATCCATGCGGCGCGCGCCTGCTGCCACCGCGGGAGGCCAGCCGGACCCTGCGGGCCTGGCTCCAGCGCGGGGGCGCCCAGCGTCTGGCCGCTGCGGGCGGTGCGGGTCCTGAGGCCCCCCCGCCGGCGTCCTCCAGGCGCCTGGAGGCGGCCGAGGTGATCGAGGCAGCCGCGGCCCTCTCCTGCGGCCGGAGCGGCGGCGACGTCCTCCCCCGCTCACTCCCCCCCGGGCTCGACCTGACCGACGCCTTTCAGGCCTTCACCCTGCTGCTGGCCCTCGGCGAGGGGCCGGTCACGCTGCGTCCCCTGCGCCCACCCCAGAGCTCTCCACGCAGCGTGCTCGGCGCCCAGGGGGCCACGCTCCCGGCGGCGGCCGTGCGCGCGGCGGCGGCCGATCTGGCGCCAGGGCTACGGGATCAGATCCCGGCCTTCCACCGGGTCGGCGACACCGCGCTGACCGCGGCGGAGCTGCTCTGCGCCATGGGCCGGGTCCTGCAGGGCGAGGATCCGGTCACGCTGACCGGGGTCTTCAGCCCCGACCCCTTCGCCGCTGGCCTCGGCTGGAGCCAGCCGAACGGGCCCACCTACCTGAGGGGCTCGAAGGAGTAGGTCTTGCTGAAATCCTGCTCGATGGCCAACGGCTGGAAGGTCCAGCGCGAGATGGCGTCGCGCATGCAGGTCTCGAACTCGGGATCGTGGGCCTGCAGCCCCTGCACGGAGATGTTGCGAGGCCGGCCCGCCTCGGTGATGGAGAACGCGATGTCCCAGCTCCCACGCAGGTCGGGCGCGGTCTTGAGGCGGATGTTGTAGCAGTGGTTGAGCTGACCGCTGTAGCTCTTCAGGGCGGTGCCCACGGCCTGGTGGATCTCCTCGGGATCGCTCAAGGCCATGCTCTCGACGGAGCTCCGGGTGATCTCGACCCGCTGCGGGGGGAACCCGGTGGTGCTCTGCTCGATGGCCCCTGGGCCGACCTCGACCGTGCGCTGGGCGATGGGAGCCAGATCGGGCGTGGAGACCTCGGCGGAGCCGGTGAAATCGTAGCGGGCCGGGCCGCTGCGGCTGCGGGACCCCACCTCGACGGCCTCTACGCTGCCCGTGCCGCGCTGGTGGGACTGGACCGTGGCTGCCCCCTGATCCTCGGGCTCGGTCGAGCCGACTTCGGGCAACCGGTGGTCGCTGGCCGGGGCGATGTAGAAGGTCTCCAGGTCTTGCTCCGCGGCCTGGGCCGTGGCCCCAGGCTGCTGCAGCACGCGCCAGACCACCACCCCACCGGCCGCGATCAGGACGACCGCAGCCATGGCAGCGATCCCCGCGACCCGACCCCAGGGCCGCTGCCGCTCGTGCTCGAGCTGCTGCGCGACCCGCTTGGCGAGGCCGGGATCCGTCGGGGTCTCATCGCCCGGGATCTCGATGAAGCACTTCGGGCAGTGTCCCCCGAAACGGGCGAGCTCGTCCTCGATCGACGACTTGCAGAAGGGACACTCTGCCATCTGGGCTCCAGGGTTCCTGCACCCGTCCGTCGGCCACGGCCAGGTTCGGCTTTAGCTATCCATCTCGACGAGTGGGGACCAGGGGGGATCGGGTTGCACTGACATCGCGTTTACCGCCCAGTTCCCCGCGCTGCGCCCTGCGCCGGGAGGCGCGCGATGCTCACGGCGGCGCGATGACCCCATAGGTGGCGTCCTGCAGATGAACCATGACGTTGCAGGTGGCGTGGAGGAAGGCCCCGGCGATCACCCCCCCGGTCCTCTCCCGCATCAGGCCGAAGGCCAGACCGGGGAAGAAGGTGGCGAAATGCCACCAATGGAACTCCACGAGGGAGTGTCCGAACGCGAAGAACAGGGCCGTGATCCACAGGGCGTGCCCGAACGGCACGCCGGCCAGCAGGAAGCGCCGCGGGAAGACCTCGTTCAGGCGCGTCTGCACATAGCCGCGGTAGAAGAACTCCTCGGGGATGGCCACGAAGAAGAGGTGATAGGCCACCAGCACGATCACGTGCGCGGCCACGACCGCGCCCGGACCGACGGCGCCGGCGCCGACCTGCCGCCCCAGCCAGTCGGCGGCGTCGGCGTGTCGCGCGTAGGAGAGCAGGTTGACCCAGGAGGGGTGGTGGTGGAAGAGGACGGTCTGGTAGAGATGGTAGGCCAGCAGCCAGGGCAGCAGGAAGGTGGCCACGAGGCGCAGGTTGATGCGCAGCGCCGCGCCCCAGGCCATGAGGTCCCGGAAGGCGGGTACGTAGAGCCGGTAGCCGTAGCTGTCCACCCGGCGGGCGCGGCACAGGGCCACCGGGCCGTAGATGAAGAGGAAGGGCACCAGGGCCAGCAAGGCCTCGTGCAACCCGAGGGCCTCCTGGAGCGTCACCACCAGCCGGATGCCGAGCAGGACCACGAGCCACAGCAGCAGCAGCTCGCCCCCAACCCGCAGCGTGGTCGAGCGGCCCGCGGGCTGGCCGCGGTCGCCGGTCTCCAGTGGCTGCGCCGCCGCGGACGGTGCCCTGTCAGCCATCCGGGCCCTCGCCGGTGACGATCACGGGCGCGCCCACCGCGAGCCCGGTCTCCCCTGCGGCGCTGCCGTCGCGGACCGCGATCTCGAGCCGCCCGGAGGAGCCGACGAGCGCCAACAGCGCCCCGGGCTCGGCCTCGGCGTAGGCCCCCCGCAGGGTGATCTCGTGCTCCCCGCACCGCACGCAGGCTGCCGGAGGCAGGTCAGCGGCCAGAAAGGAGGTGACGAGGTTGCCGAAACGGTCGGCGTAGAGCACCTCACCGATGCCCAGGTCGAGCGCCCTGCGCGGCCGCGGCACCGCCAGGCGGGCCACATCGCCCGCGTCTGGCCCCAGGCGTTCGAGCGGCACCCCCGCCGCGAGGTGGGCGGCGACCGGCGCCATCACGTCGCGCCCGTGGAAGGTGCGGCTGCGCTGCGCCAGGTGGTAGCGGGGCTCGCGGACCTCCACCGCGCGCCCGAGGGCGACGCGCTCCAGCAAGGGCCCGAGCAGGCCGTTGTCCGGGCAGACCACGCGCCAGGGACCGGCTTCGCAGGCCACGATGCGCCGATCGCTCCCCACGCCCGGATCCACCACCACCACGAAGATGGTCTCCGCCGGAAAGAATGCCGCGCTCTCGGCGAGCCACAGCCCGGCCACCAGCACCCCCTGCGGCGGGACGCCGTGGGCGAGATCCATCACCCGGGCGTCCGGCGCGATCCCCGCGATCACACCCTTCATCACCCCCACGTAGGGCTCGGTGGTGCCGAAGTCGGTGAGGAGGGCGATGAGGGGGGGCACGTGGAGATGCTCCGAGGGCGCGGGGAGGTAACCGCTCTGGAGGCTGGAGGTGTCAGCCAATGCACGGCGTCGGTGGGCACTCGAGAACGGGAACGGGAACGGGGGGGGACAGCGGGATACCAGTAGGCCATGAGGTCTCGATGATGCACGAACAGGAGCGACCGCCGCGACGCGCCCGTGACCTGCTGGCCTCGCCCCGCGACATGGCGCGCTGGGCGTTCTGGGTGCCTTTCCGCGACGCGCTGGATCCGCGGCACCCCGAGCGCCTGCGCCGCCTCTGGCCGCTCTGGCGGGTGGCATACCGGGCCGGCGGGCTCCAGCGGGCGCGCGTGGGGGCCGAGATCGCCACCGTGCTGGGCCGCGACGCAGAGGACCCGGGGGTGCGGGCGCTGGTGCGCGAGACCTACCGCGTGACCTTCCGCGCCCACCTCGAGGAGCTGTTGCTGGGCAAGCTCACGGCCCACACGGTGGACGCCTTCCTCGACGTGCGCGGGCGCGAGCACCTGGAGGCGGCCCTGGCGCGCGGCCGGGGCGCCATCGTCCTCTCGGCCCACGCCGGCAGCTTCATGCTGCCCATCGCCTGGTTCTCCCTCCACGGCTACCCCTACACCCAGTTCGCGGCCCGTGGGCTGCCTCCGGGGGAGCTGGCCGCGGCGCACCCGGAGGCCCTCCACCGCAACCATTGGCTGGCCGAGGTCATCCGCGTCAAGGAGAGCCACGAGGACCAGCTCCCCGCCTCCTTCCTCACCGTGGACGCCCCCGCCCGCGAGCTGTACCGCCGCCTCGCGCGCAACGAGCTGGTGGCCCTGGCCTTCGACGGACGCATGGGCAACCGCTGGGTGCGCGCCCCCCTGCTCGGGCGCACGGCCCTGCTCAACCCCGGCGCCTTCCGCCTGGCCACCAACACGGGCGCGGCCATCCTCCCGGCGCTCTGCCGCACCCCCGCCGATGGCCGCAGCGTGTGCCAGCTCGGGCCGCCCCTGCTGCCCGACGGCCGCACCTGGGAGGCGCTGATGGCGGCCTTCCTGGAGCAGCACGCCGACCCCTGGCTGCGCGCCAACCTGGCCGAGTACGGCACCTGGCTGGCCCACTGCCGCGTGCGCGCCCCCGTGGACGACCACCCTTTGTTCGTGGACTACGCGGTGGATGGGCGCTGGCAGAAGCACCCGAGCCTATAATCCCCTGCAGCATCCCGAACCCCGGAGGCCACCGTGCGCCGTTTTCCGACCCTGCTCACCGCGCTCCTGCTCCTCGGCTGCCCCAGCACCCCCCACAAGAAACCCCACGTGGAGGACACCACCCCGCCCGAGGACACCACCCCGCCCGAGGACACGGCCGCCCACTGCCAGGAGGACGCCGCAGGCGAGATCCCGGCCGACGCCGTCTGGCTGGAGGTGGACACCGTGGGCGCGCTGCACAGCATGGACGAGGTCCAGATGTCCCCCTACAACGGCCACGATCTCGCCGCCGAGGAGCTCTATGGCGCCAACGCCTTCAAGCTGGCGGCGCCGGGACGGGTCGTGGGCGCGAAGGTCACCTGGCGCAACATCCTGGCGCCCGACACCCCGGCGGTGCTGACGGCCTGGCCCGACTTCTCCTCCGACGGCTACGTCTTCGACATCTGGAACCCCTACGGCAGCTACACCCGCTGTGTGGGGCCGGACGAGAACAACGTCGAGATCACCTACGTCTTCCCTGAGCCCATCGCCATCGCCCAGCCCCTGCATGTCTTCGTAGGCTACCACCAGGACGAGGCGGTGGACGGACAGGGCGACGAGCCGTACTACCCTGACCCCACGCTCGTCTTCGAGGTCCCGCTGAGCGGCGGCATCCCCGATCCGCCCGTCGCCGGCATCCGCTGGCCCAACCTGGAGACCAGCTCCTACTACGGGGGCATGGTCAGCTACTTCTACGGCTTCATGGTCTCCCTGGCCGTGGTCTACGACGACGACCTGCAGCCCGGGGACAAGCCCTTCCAGGTGGACGCGGCCCTCTCCGGCTCGAGCCGCGTGGCCTGGGGCGACTACGACGGCGACGGCGACGACGATCTGATGACCAACGGCCCCACCCTGTACCGCAACGAGGGCGACGGCAGCTTCACCAACGTCACCGCCAGCGCCATCCCCGGGGGGACCACCAACTGGTCCGGCGGCGGCGTCTGGGGCGACTATGACGGCGATGGCTGCCTCGACTACTTCGGCCAGGGTGGCGGCTACGCCCAGGGCGAGGTCCTGCTGCACAGCGCCTGCGACGGCACCTTCACCGACACCTGGGCCCTGAGCGGGATCGACGACACCCAGGACGAGCGCGACTGCGACGGCGACGGCCAGCCCGAGTTCAGCCCCACCGAGGGCGCCGGCTGGTTCGACTACGACGGCGATGGCCTGCTGGACCTCTACCTGGCCGAGTACGAGTGCTCCTCGGACTACGACTACTACCAGAACTACGACGACCGCCTGTTCCACAACCTGGGCGATGGGACCTTCGAGGACGCCTCCCTCACCGCGGGCATCGAGACCTCCAACCAGGCCGGCCGCGGGGTGACCCCGGGCGACCACGACATCGACGGCGACGTGGACCTCTTCGTCTCCAACTACCGCCTCGATCGCAACTTCTTCTACCTGAACGAGGGCGGCGGCGCGCTCGATCAGATCGCCGGCGAGAACGGCACCGAGGGGAGCTACACCTCGGGCGCCTACGGCCACACCATCGGCGCGGTCTTCGGCGACATCGACAACGACGGCGACTTCGACATGATCCACGCCAACCTGGCCCACCCGTTCTACTACCACTTCAGCGACACGACGATGGTGCTGATGAACGACGGGAGTGGCAACTTCACCGACGAGGCCGCCGCCCGCGGCATCTACTACCGCGAGACCGCCTCCAACCCGGTGCTGTTCGACGCCGACAACGACGGCGACCTCGATCTCTTCATCACCAACGTCTACGCCGACCGCGACTCGGACTACTACGAGAACGACGGCAACGGCTTCTTCACGCTCAAGAACTGGGAGAGCGGGCTCGTGATCCAGAACGGCTGGGGCGCGGCCGCCGCGGACTTCGACAACGACGGCGACGTGGACATCCTGGCCTACAGCCTGTTCCGCAACGACCTGGACAGCGCCAACCACTGGCTGCAGGTGCGCGCGGTGGGCGCCGACGCCAACACCGCGGCCCTGGGCGCCGTGGTCCAGGTGGAGGCGGGCGGCCTGTCCCAGCTGCGGATGGTCAGCGGCGGATCGGGTACCTCGTCCCAGGACTCCGCCACCCAGCACTTCGGCCTGGGCGCGGCCGACAACGTGGACAGCGTCACCGTCTGGTTCCCCTACCAGGCGGAGCCCGTCACCATCGAGGACGTGGATCCGGACCAGCGCCTCTGGATCACCGCCGATGGCCAGGTGACGACGGGCTGGGCGCGCTAGTCATCTCCCCGCACCGGGCTGCACGAAGCCCTGGGTGAAGGAGACGATCAGGAACGTGCTCCCAGCCTTGGTGGCCGGGATCTGTGGGGTGTCGGTGATCAGGCCGCGCTCCACGTGGTGGACGCTGGCGGCGCCCACACGCCAGCTGTGGCCCAGCTCGGCGCAGACCCAGCGGCCGCCGCCGAGATCGTAGCTGGCGCCGAGCGCGAAGCCCGGCTCCACCTGCCAGCCGCCGGGGCGGTCGGGGAAGTCCACGTCCACCAGGTCGGTGACGGTGAAGGCGTCGTAGGCCCGCAGGCCCAGCAGGGCGGTGGCGCTGGGGCGCACGGCGCCCAGGCGCACCGGGGCCAGCACGATGCGCGGCTCGATCAGGCCGCGCATGGCCGAGGCGGGCTCGTAGGCCTGGGTGTCGGCGGTGGTCAGGCCGCCGTCGGCCCAGCGCTCGTAGCCGGTGCTCAGGAACTTGCGCCCGGTGAGCAGCCCGAGGCGGGCGCCGACGCGCAGCCACGGCCAGGGCGCACCGTAGAGGCCCATGGCGAGGGTCCAGCCGACACCGCCGGTGAAGGTGTCGTGCTCGTAGCGGCCGATCTCGGCGCCGACCGGGCCCGCGTAGGCCATCCGCAGGTCGTAGGTGCGGGCCACGTCGCCGCCCACCAGCCCGGAGGCGATCTCGGCGCGCAGCACGCGGTGGTCGTCCGCGCGGTCCCAGGTGCCGCCCACGCGTACACGCCCCTCGCCGCGGGGCCCACGTTCCTCGCGGGGCGCCTTCGCGCGCACCGGGCGCGCCTGCCGGGCGGGCTTCGGCTCCCGCGCCGACGCGCGCTCCGGCTCGGTGGGTGCCGGCACGGGCTCGTCGGGCTGGTAGTAGGAGCGGTAGGGCTCACCGGACTCCTGGGCTCCGGGCTGCGGGCCCTCCCCGGCCGCCCCGGGGCGCTGGCGGACACGCCCGAGCAGCCCAGGACGCTCCCCCTGCGCTTCGGCGGTGGACCCGTCGGCGGCATCGGAGGCGGGGGCGGGATCGTCGATGTGCTCCAGCAGGAACGCGACCGCGCGCGCGATGGCCGCCGCGAACTCGCCCTCTTCGCCAGGTATCAGGGCGCGCTCCACCTCCTTGAGCGGCTCGTAGCCGTCGCGCGGGTAGAGCTGGACCGTGACCTCGATGCGCTCCTCCGGCGTGCCCTGGTTGTAGAGGCCCACCGTGCCCACCACGGCGATCCTGGCGTTGGGGTAGTAGCCCCACAGCGCCGAGGGACAGGTGATGGACTCGGCGCACTGGCTGGCGTCCTCGCCGGCCATGGCGCGCAGCTCCTCGCCGTCGGCGAAGGCCACGTCGCGCTCGCGGAGCTGGTCGCCCACCAGGGAGCCGAACATGTAGGCGAGGGTGAAATCCTCGGCGATGGCCGGCGTGAACTCCGGCACGAGGACCTCCTGGGCCCGCGCCGGGGACGCGGCCAGCACCATGGCCAGGGAGGGGATCAGCATGGACATCTGCGGGGATCGTTCGGGGAAAGAACCTAGCTATCAAGAAACCTGGCGAGGATCGCAGGCCAGCGAATACTAATCGACCTCGATCGTCGGCTGCCGGCGCCGCCCGCGGGGCGGCCCCCCTCCCCCACCCAGGAAGCGCCATGCACCTTCCCCTCCTCGCCCTGCTCGCCGCGGCCCAGGCCGCGCCCCCGGCCTGGGTCCCCGACGCCCGCTTCTCCCTCGCGCTGTACTGCGCCTCCACCTGCGAGCCCGAGCAGACCGACGCCATCGAGGCGGCCCTCGCGCCCATCCCGGCCCGCCGCCGCCTCCCGCGCACGGTGCGCGCGCCCGCCCGCGTGATGGCGCTGACCACGGCCGAGGATCTCGGGCTGCCTGGGATCGACGCGCTCGGGGCGCTGGCGGACGGCCTCACGGAGGCGGACATCGCCGCCCTGGGGACCAGCCAGGAGGTGATCCTGGCCAGCTTCGCCGCGCCGAGTGGTCAGGTCGAGGAGCTCTTCGACGTGGCATACCCGGCCTTCCTGGCGCAGGTGCAGGCCCACGGCGGCGTGGTGGAGGAGCTGGCCACCGGCCGCCTGTTCGGCCTCGACGCGTTCGCCGGCCAGGTCGCACGGGTGACCGCCCGGCCGCTGGACACCGAGGCGTTCTTCGTGGTGGAGGCCGCGGCCCTGGAGGAGGGCGAGCCCGGCACGATCCAGACCTATGGGCTGCGCAGCCTGGGGTTGCACGAGCTGCTGGTCAAGGACGTCCCCGTGGGCGAAGAGGCCGACCAGGTCGCCGTGCTCGGCGCCCTGGCCCAGATCGCCTGGGAGCAGGGTGGCCTCCAGGAGCGCACCTGGATCACGGAGCTCGCCCCCGCGTTGCCCGCCGCCCGCATCCGCGCCATCGGCATCGAGGGCACCGCCTACGCCATGAGTGCCCAGTCCCTGTGGGCGACCTCGGTAGACCCCTTGGCGCGCATCGCCTTCGACGGCCGCTTCGACGCCGACCCCGCCCAACCGCTCGACGCCTACCCCCTTGAGCTGCTGCAGGGGGCGCCCCCAGCCGAGGAGCCCGCCGCCGTGGAGCCCGCCGCCGTGGAGGCTGCCGTCGAGCAGCCGACCGTCGAGATGCCCGCTCCCGAGGTGCCCACCGTCGAGGTGCCCACTCCCGAGGTGCCCGCCGTCGAGGTGCCCGCCGTCGAGGTGTCCTCTCCCGAGGCGCCCGCCGCCCCCTCGACCCTGGAGGAGGTCCTGGCACGCGCCGCCGCGGCCCTGGCCGGGCCGGTCCATGCCGCCTGGAGCGCCGGCCTGCCGCGGGGGGATCGCCTCTACGTCAAGGCGCCCTTCTCCTCGCCGAGCGGAGCGCGCGAGTACCTGTGGATCCAGGTCGTGGCCTGGCACGGCACGCTGCTCGAGGGCGTCCTGCGCTCGGACCCGGTCTGGGCCAACGGCCTGGCCGCGGGCGACGTGGTCTCGGTCCAGCAGGCCCAGATCTTCGACTACCTCTGGCGCCACGCGGACGGCCGCAGCGAGGGCAACGAGAGCGAAGCCCTGCTGCATTGACGCCCACCGGCTTGCCGGGCCCCCTTCCCGTCCTTACCCTTGCGCCCCGAGCCCCGGAGGACTCCAGGTGACGGCAGCAGGTGGCATCGAGGTGCAGGTACGGATCGGCACGCGCGGCCGCGACCCGGAGTCGTTCCCGCGCGAGGACGACGCCCTCGGCGAGCGGCTCGCCGAGCTGGTCCGCACCACCCTGCTGCGCGGCGTCCCGCCCCCGGCCGTGGTGGTGCTGCGCGCCGAGCGGGTGGATCTGGTGGACCTCCGCGGCATCCTCGATGCCCACCTGTCCGTGCACCGCTTCATCGCCGCGGCGGCCGGCCAGGACGACGTGGAGGCCGTGGCGCTGCTCGCGGTGGTGGACCAGCGTGAGGCCGGCAAGCCCGTCGGGCACACCGGCATGGTGTTCGTCGAGTGGCCGGACAACCGCTGGTGGCACGGCTACCACCTGCTCAGCCAGGCCTTCAAGCCGCTCGATGACATGCCCATGGTGCTGCGCCGTGCGGTGGACGGCCTGCCGCGCCCCGATGGCCTGGGCGGCTGGTTCTCGCGGGCGCGCTTCGAGCGCCTCAAGCTCCGGCTGCGCGAGGTCGCCCCGCCCCCCGACGCCATGATCATGTAGTCAGGCGCGCCCCGAGGCTGGCGTAGAGGCCCTGCACGCGGGCCGACCAGCGGCCGGCGGTGCGCATGACGGCCCGCTCACGCGCGCAGGGGCCCACCCCGCGGACGCCCTCCAGCAGGGACAGGCTATCGTCCAGATCGCAGCGGC
>JBDRKM010000387.1:0-5333 GCA_043814015.1 Pseudomonadota bacterium | reverse complement strand
CCAGGGTTCGGCCAATCGGCGAGTTTTCGGCCTTGAAGGTAGGAGCATTTTCCGGGGCGCGACCAAGCGCCCCGCGCCGCCCATCAGGCGGCGAAGATGGGGGGGCGGGCGCTTGTCGCGCCCGTTACGTGGGCCATGAATCTGTCTTCCCCCCCCAAAAAAGGGCGAGGTCCTCGTTGAGGCCGTGGCCGAAACGTGGACCGTAGCCGTCAAGCCCTCCGAGAAGCCCACGTCCTGAACTCGGAGAGCCGGAGCCTGAAGCGGGCGAGGTTCCCTTCGTGCAGATGGTGCAACTCGTTGATGGCCATTGCGACGACCGTGTCGAGATCCACCTCGTCCACCAGCCTCCGCCCGCGCTCCCGCAGGTTCCTCGCGTCGATGGAAACACCCTCCTTCACGGTCTCGCGAACCATCTCCACCAACACCGCTCGGTAGCGGAGACGAAGGGGATCCGGCTGAGGAAGTGCGTCCTTGAGGACGGTGTAGCGCTGGCACGAGCGCTCGTAGGCCCATGCGAAGAGATCCCGAAGGAGGTCGACCCTGGCGAGTTCGTACACGCCGAGAACAGCATCGACGTAGCTCTGCATCGGGATATCGACGAACGAGAGCGGCGCCAGGTTGTGCTTGAAGAGAGGGATGTTCGCCGCGATGCGGGAGACGCGCTTGTTGACGTCCTCGAAGGGTTGGAGGTACGGCACGTGAACCATCGCAAAGAACGCCTGCTCGAAGGGGTCTTCGATAGCCGAGGCCTTCGCGAGGAACATGTCGAAGCACTCCTCGATGACCTGGGGTACACCTGTCGGTTGGTAGCTGGTGCCCGAGATGTTGACGGGGATCGTGCGCAGCCGGCCGCCGGCCCCGAGATCGGCGAGGAGGTTGTCGGAGAGGATGGCGTGGAGGTTCAGCAGGGTGTAGCGATTGAACGCGATGGTCTCAACGTCCTCGACGAGCATCTCGATCGCGGCCTTGTGGTTCAGGATCATCTGCGCCTCGCGCTGGTCCCTACCCTCTGCGAGCTGGCCGAACTCGATCAGGTTCTCGGTGTCGAGACGCGTGTAGGTGTTGCCCTCCAGGCGACTCGACGCCCAGGAGAGGTCGATGAGCAGGCGCCCCAGGATCTGGCGCGCATAGGTGCCTGCGGGTCTTTCGCCCTCGGGGGACCGGCCCAACCCGTGCAGCCGACCGCGCAGGGCCTCGGGGAGGTATGCCGTTCGGTTCGGACGATACCCGTCGAGCATCTCGCGTCGGTACCCGATCGGACGTCGTTGTGAGAGGGGGCTGTTGACCAGCCTTTCTACCTCGGCGCCCTCTGGCGTCTGCCAGGCAGGTCGGGGTGGGGGTTTGACAGGCCCGCATGGTTCGACGCGGTTCGGTGGGGCGGACGGGTGGTAGCGACGGGCAGATGCCTGGCCGACGGCTTCGATCCGTCCCAGCTCGACGAGTCGCGCAAGATGGCGTTGGAGCGTGCGCCGGGGAATTTCCTTGTTCATCTCCACGATCTGGTCTATCGCGAGGCCATCGGGATGTTGTCCGACCTGAGCATGGAGGGCGTCGAGGACGGTGCTGGGGGCACGGGGCGGCATGAGCTCTCCTACATGGCGCGATGTCTCTATCGCGCCAGCTAAAGTGGCGCGATAGAGACATCGCGCCATTAGGTCACCGCCCGTCGCAGCCTGGGTTGCATGAACGGCCACCGCGCCGCCTGGCCGCTCCCCAACGTGATCGGGCTGCGCGCGCGCTGAGATCAACACGCGCCCCCTCGCACGCCACCCTGCAGGTATGCGCATCCCCGCACTCTCCCTCTTCCTCGCCGCCTGCGCCGCCCCCCGGGACAGCGCGGACAGCGGCCCCGTCGTCCACGGCCCTGACGCCGCCCGGGTCTTCCCCATCGACCCGGTCGCCACGCCCGACCCCGTCTGGGAGGACCTGCCGTGGGTGGCGGAGGACGCCGGCGGGGCCCTCACCGGCGCCGCGGACGCGGACGGTGTCCGCCTGCTGCAGGCCTTCTCCTGCGAGGACGAGGGCGAGACCACCCTCATCATGGGCTACGGCACGCTGCGGGTCTGCACCCTGCGCCAGCGCGCGAGCAAGGAGGAGCGCGGCGACTTCGACTACGAGGACTGGGACGCCGCCCTCGCCGGAGAGCCGGACCCGCACGACGTGCACGCCGAGGTGGCGCTGTACTTCCACGCCGCGCGGGCCTACGCCCTGCTGCTGGACCCAGACGTGGGCCTGTACGAGCGCCTGCCGGGGATCCACGAGGTGGGAGGAGATCCCGCGCCCCTGACCCTGGTGGCCAACTACCGGGCCCCCACGGTGGGCGAGGACATCCCCCTGCAGCCGACGGCCACCGCCTTCCACCTGACGAACGCCGATCTGGCCCTGGGCATGGACGACTTCTCCGGGCTGCCCGGCCTCCGGGGCGACGTGCTGGCCTTCGGCCAGGGGCCGCACGCGGACTTCGCCATGGACGGCCAGACCGTGGCCCATGAGCTCGGCCACGCCGTCAGCGCCGCCGTGGGCGGCTTCGGCTACCGCATCGACGCCGACGAGCAGGGCATGAACAACCTCGCAAACGCCCTGGACGAAGCCATCTCCGACACCTGGGCCGCCCTGGTCTCCGGCCGCCCGGCCCTCTTCGCCTACCTGGACACCGTCGAGGGAGGCTACGGGCGCGATCTCACGGGTGACGCGGTCTTCCCGGAGTGCATGGAGGGGCTCGCCCCCTTCGACGGGCTGGCCATCTCCGGCGCCCACTGGGACCTCTACCGCCACCTGGCGGCCGAGGAGGGCACCAGCGCCGCCGGCTTCGCCCGCCTGCTCCTGCTGACCCTGGAGGCCTGTGACGGCCAGCCCGCCACCCTCGCCGGCTGGGCCGACACCCTGCTGGAGGTCCTCGTTCAGGAGGGGCTGGGTGATCGGGTGGAGGCCGCCAGGGCCCTCCTCACGGCGCGCGGCCTGTACGCCACCGAGCGCGCCCGCAGCCTGGAGGGCGCCCTCGACGGCGTGCTGCTGGTGAGCGGCGCCGTCCAGGCACCCTGGAACACCTGGCTGGAGGGCGACCTCGGTGACGGTCCGCAGGCCTTCACCACCGCCTTCGTGCAGCTCGTCAGCGCCCCCGACGAGGACCTGGAGGCGCGGGAGCTGTCCATGGACCTCGCCGGGATGCCTGGGGAGATGGCCTCGGACCCCACCGACTGGCAGCCCCTCCTCCTGCTGCGCGACGGCGCGCCCGTGCGGTACGAAGAGCAGGGCGACGGCACCTGGACCGTCACCGCGGACGAGGTGCTGCCCGCGATCCTCGCCCCGGGCCCGGCTGGCACCCGCGTCCGCTGGACGCTGCCCGCCCAGGATCTGGGCCAGCGCCGCTACCTGCACCTGGTCAACACGGGCGACGCCGCCTTCCTGGCCTGGGGTATGCAGCTCGGGGCGAGCTGACCCGCGCAGCGTCTCAACCCAGGCCGAGCCGGTGGGTAGTCGGGCGGCTCCACGCGGGATCGCCAAAGGTCGGCCCACGGCAGCCTCCATGGCCGGTGGCGCGGACCCCTGCGTGCGAAGCCGCAGCCCACCCGGCGACAACGCGACCTCGACGGCCCCCCGGCGCGCCGGCCCTCCCGCTCGATCCGGCCCGAGCGCGGTCCTGGCCGGGGACGGTGGCCGCCTCACCCCTCCCCGAGCGCCGCCAGCAGGGCCGCGCGGGCGCTCGCGAGGTCGAAGCGCGCCTGCACCGCCCTGAGCTGCGCGCGGGTGGCGTCGAGCTGGGCGTCGGACAGCTCCACCGAATCGCCGAGCCCGTGCTCGTAGCGGCCTTCGGCCAGGCGCAGGCGCTCGCGGGCGGCGTCGGCGGCCTCGCTCGCGGCCTCCACCGTGGCGCGGGCGGCCTGGAGGTGGGCCTGGGCCGCGGCGATGGCGGCGTAGAGATGGATCTCCAGCCCCGCGAGCGCGGCCTGCTCCTGATCCAGGACCGCCGCGGCCGCGGCGATGCGGGCGCGGGTGGCCCCCCCGCCCCAGATGGGCACGGACAGGCCGCGGCCCCCCTCCCAGTTCAGGGCCGCGCGCTGGGGCTGGACGGCGGTGGCCGCGATGGCGGCGTCGGCCGAGAGCTCCGGGGCCAGGCTCCCGCGCTCGGCGGCCAGATCGGCGCGGGCGGCCTCCACGTTCGCGCGCTGGGCGGCGACGTCGGGGCGGGCGGCCAGCGCGCGGGCGGCCAGCGCATCGACCGGATCGTCCTCGCCGGGCACGGCGGGCAGATCCTCGTCCGCCACGTCGTAGTCCCCGTCGCTGCGGCGCCCCACGGCCACGTCCAGGGTGCGGCGCGCGACCTGCCAGGCGCTCTCGGCCTCGATGGTCAGCACGCGGCTGGTGGCGAGATCGGCGCGGGCCTGGGCGCGGTCGATCTCGGGGCGGGCTCCGGCGGCGATGAAGGCCTCGACCTGGGCCAGGTGGCGCTCCTGGTTCGTGAAATCGGCGCGGGCCACGGCCACCTGCTCGCGGGCGGCGCGGGCGGCGAAATACGCCTGCCGCACGGCGGTGCGCACGGCGATGCCGGCCGCCGCGGCGAGGGCGTCGGACGCCGAGGCCTCCGCGCGCGCCGCCTCCAGGGAGTGCCATGCGCTGCGGCCCCCGAAGAGGAGCTGGGAGGCGGAGATTCCGGCGCCCCAGGCGTCCTGGCCGGCTGCGTCGGCGACCAGGGTGGGGTCGCCCGCGGCGCCGGGGGTTGCGTTGCGTGTGCCGCGGCTCCAGGCCGCGCTCCCGGAGACGGAGGGCAGCAGCTCCGCGCGGGCCTGGGTCACGGCGGCCTGGGCGGCCCGCGCGCGGGCTTCGGCGGCGCACAGATCGGGCTGGGAGGCGGCCGACTCCAGGGCCTCGGCCAAAGTCTGCCTCACGGCGCCTTCAACGATTTCTATGGCAACAAGTTCGACAACGTCTACGACGACGACACCGCCCGGGGGAGCGGTCAGCAGTCAGCGGTCAGCAATCAGCTACGAACGAGGTACGAAGTTCGATACCGAGAAGGCTACGGCCGAAGCTGCCGAAACACAGTCCGGATGCCGGCTGCTTTCGGAGTGGCCAGCGAAAACCATCTTGCTGACGGCTGAATGCTGATAGCTGACAGCTCTCCTGCAGCCCTGAACTGTCGGCTGATTTGGTCGGTGCCCCGCCCGGAGTCGCCTCGAGGGGCTGGGCACGCTGGAGGAGGATCCCGGAATCCCCGGTCAGTCAAGCCGGCCATGACCCAGGGTTCGGCCAATCGGCGAGGTTTCGGCCTGGCAGGTAGGAGCATTTTCCGGGGCGCGACCAAGCGCCCCGCGCCGCCCATCAGGCGGCGAAGA
>JBDRKM010000386.1:0-22878 GCA_043814015.1 Pseudomonadota bacterium | reverse complement strand
AGTCCAGGCCGCGCGGACCACGTCGCCGCTCGCCAGCCGGGAGGCCGCTCGCAGGCTCTCTGCGTCTCTGCGCCTCTGCGTGAGATCCTGCGAGGCCACGCCTCGCCTCGGCGATTCCCGCCAGCCACGGACATCTTGGCGGCTTGGCGTCTTTGCGCGAGATCCATCTGCCCCGAGCTGTTTCTGGTTAGGGATCCGGCCCGACGGTCCGACCGGGCCGGGAGGCAGGATTCCGTGAGCGACCCCGATCTGCCCATCGCCGGCGAATGCGTCGGCCCCTACACCGTGCTCGGCCCCCTGGGCGCCGGGGGGATCGCGTCGGTGTACCGGGCGGTGGACGCCGAGGGCCGTCGCATCGCGCTCAAGGTCCTGCACCCCAGCAAGCTCGACACGCGCGAGGTGCAGCGCTTCTCCCGCGAATGCGAGACCCTCGCGCGCATCGACCACCCCCAACATCGTGCGCCTGCTGGGGCACGGCGAGCACCGCGAGCTGCCCTGGCTGGCCATGGAGCTGGTGGACGGCGGCGATCTCGGTCAGCTCATCGAGCGCTGGAAGAGCGATCCGCCGCCGGATCGCTGGCAGCGGGTGGAGCACATCCTGCGCTCGCTGTGCGAGGCGCTGGACTACCTGCATCGACGCGAGATCGTGCACCGCGATCTCAAGCCCTCCAACGTGCTGCTGAGCACCGCCGGCACCGTCAAGCTCACGGACTTCGGCGGCGTGAAGGACCCCAACGCCTTCGAGACCCAGCTCACCGTGGCGGGCCGCCTGGTGGGCACGGTGGTCTTCATGGCGCCGGAGGTCATCACGGGCGAGGAGGTCGGCGCGCGCCAGGACCTCTACAGCCTCGGGGCCGTGCTCTACGTGCTGCTCACGCTGCAGGCCCCCATCCAGGCCTCCACCATCGCCGGCTACCTCACCCGACACCTGACGGCCCGGCCGGTGCAGCCCTCCGAGCGCGATCCGGGTGTCCCCAGGCGGCTCGAGCGCATCTGCATGCAGCTGCTCCAGAAGGAGCCCGCACGCCGGCCGGCCAGCGCGGCCGCGGTGCTGGAGCAGCTCGATCTGCCCGAGCTCGAGCAGGGGGTGGTGTTGCAGGGCCGCGAGGAGATCCTCGAGCGGGCCATGGCCCGCTGCGCTCCCGGCGGCCAGCTCCAGGGTGGGTTGCTGCTGGTGGCCGGGGCTCGGGGCTCGGGGCGCTCGGTGGTGCTGATGGCCCTGTCCGAACGCCTGGCCGCGGTGGGCCTCACCGCGGCATGCTGTGCTGCCGGCTCGGTCCGTCCCACCCTGCTGTCCCGCGCAGGCGCGCCGGCCGAGCTCGATGGCGACGCGGCGGCGGCGGCGGTGATGGGGGCGTTGGCGGGCAAGCCCCTGGTTCTGCTGGTGGACGACGCCGACGATCTGGAGCCCGCCGAGGTGGCCCTGCTCACCCGGCTGTTGCGCGAGGGCTTCCTGGCCCAGGCCCTGCCGCTGCTGGTGGTGGCCGCCTGCCGCAGCGGCGTGGCGGAGCACCACGAGCTGCTCTCGGGCCTCTCCACCGGGCTGGCTCCCGATCGCCTCGATCTCGAGCCGCTCCCGCGGGCCGCGCTCATCGAGGTGCTCAAGGATCGCGGCCTGCCCGTCGGCGCCGCCGCCGTGCTCGGGCGCCGCCTGCACGACGAGCTGGGGGGGCTGCCTGGCCCGGTGCTCGGTCAGCTCGACGCCCTCGTGCGCGCGGGCTGGATCGAGCCCCGCGGCGGCGGTCGCCTGCACCCGGTGCTCCCGGTGCCCTCCCTGCGGGCGGACCCGCTGCCCCTGCCTCCCAGCTTCGTGCGTGAGACCAACCTGGCCCTCTCCCGGTTGGACGGTGGCGCCCTCGTGGCGCTGGAGCTGTTGGCCGTGGCCGAGGAGCCGGTGGTCACGCGCCTGCTGGCCCGCGCCGCGGGGGTCCCCGTCCCCGAGCTGCGCGAGCTGGTGGGCCAGCTGGAGCGTGGGGGCTGGGTGAAGCGCGAGGAAGGGCGGCTGGACGACACCCTCTCCCTGGCCCGCGCCCGGGTGCGCGGTGTGATCCAGCAGCGCACCGGCGCCGAGGAGCTCCAGCGCCTGCACATCGCCATGGCCGAGGCCTACACGGCGACGTTCCGGCGTCGTCGCCTGGTGGCTTCGGTCATCGCGCAGCACCTGCTGCACGGGGGCCGCCCGGCCGAGGCGCTGCCCATGCTGCTGGACGGCGCGTGGGAAGCCTGGGAAGCCGCCGATCCCGCGCGGGCACGGGTGCTGTACCGCCTCGCCAGCCGGGCCCTCGACGAGGGAGAAGGGGATCTGGGCACCGACGAGCGCCCCCGCCTGATGGCGCGCCTGTTCCGCATGGAGGGGGAGATCGCCACCCACGAGCAGCGCTGGGAGCCCGCCCGTACGGCTTTCCAGCAGGCCCTGACCGCCTCGGCCCTGGCCGAAGATGAGGCAGGAGTCACCGCCGCGTTGGTGGGGCTCGGCGGCTGCCTGGAGCGTGCCGGCGAGCTCGAGGAGGCCCGCGTGCGGTTGGAGGAGGCCCTGCGTCGCGCCACCGGGGATGACGCCGCCTGGCTGCTGGCGGCCCCGGTGCTGGCCCGCGTGCGGCTGGCCAGCGGGATGGAGAAGGAGTCCCTCGATCTGTGGCGGGAGACCGTCTTCGTGGCGCATCAGCGCGGGGACGGCGCCGCCGAAGAGCGCGCCCTGCTGGGGCGGGGGCTGGCCGAGGCCGCCATCGGCTTCGACGAGGCCGCGCTGGCCACCCTCGCCGAGGTGGAGGATCTCCTGCGCGCGCGGGACGACCGCCCCGGCCTGGCCCAGGTGCTGGTGGTGCAGGCCGATCTGGTGTGGCTGGCCGGGCGGTTCCGCGAGGCGCAGGACCGCGCGGGCGAGGCCGAGCAGCTCGCGCGCAACCTGGGCGATGTGCGCCTGCTGGCAGCGGGCATGGGCCTGCGCGCCGAGGCCTTGCTCTCCCTGGGGCACGGCGAGGAGGCCCAGCGCCTGGCCCGTGACGCCGGCACCCTGGTCGCCGCCGAGCTGGCGCAGGCCATGGACGGGCCCCAACCGCCCGGCGGTGGCGATCCGCGCTACCTGCGCTGGCGTCTGGAGGGTTGGCAGCCCGTGCTGTCCGCGGCCCGCGTGTTGCTGGCCCGTGGGCAGGGCGCCGCGGTCCTCGAATTCGCGCCCGAGCCCCTGGCCGTCGGGGTCCGCGGCCCGGCCAACCCGGCGCCGCTCTTGGCCGTGACCCGTGCACGGGCCCTGGCGGAGCACGCCCCGGGGCTCGCCCGTGAGGCACTGGCCTGGGCCCTGGAGTCCGGGCGCGAGCAGGGCGGCGGCGCGCTGATCGACCTCGAGGGCGCCCGCGCCTGGCTGGCCATCGGCGAGCGCGGCATCGCCGGACAGCTCGCGGATCGCGGCTGGCACGGTGTCCAGGACGACACCCACCTCGGCCTGGCCCTGGAGCTCGGGCTGCTGCGGTTCCGCCTGGCCCCCAGCTCCCTGCGCCGCGAGGAGGCGCTGGGTTGTGTCCAGGCGATCCGCGATCGGCTCCCCGCCGGCGACCAGGTCGACCTCGTCCAGCGCGCCGACGTCCGCGCCGTCCTCGGGTGAGGGGAGCGTCTGCGGAAAAATGCCACTGGATCTCCACTCCCGGCGGGATAATGCGGCGCCCTCCCGTTCCGACCCGGCAGCCGGATGACCCGCAAGGAAGACGAAACCCAGGGTGACGTGATCACCATCGGAGGCCTCCAGGTCGGCCCCGGTGCACGGATCGGCCCGTATGTCTACGAGCGGCTCATTGGCCGCGGCGGCATGGCGTGGGTGCTGCTCGCCCGCGATCCGGATCGTGCGCCCGTGGCCCTCAAGGTGCTGCGCGCCAGCCGCCTCACCACGGGCCAGACCCGCTTTCGCCGCGAATTCCGCGCCCTGGTGCGCATCAACCACCCCAACGTCATCCGGGTGGAGTCCTTCGGCGACATCTATGGGCACCCCTACATCGCCATGGAGTACGTGGAGGGCCCGGATCTGCACCAGCTGGTGCGCTCCTTCAAGGGCATGCCCCTGGCCCTGCGCTGGAAGCGCTGCTCCCGCATCCTGATCGACCTCTGCCGGGCCCTGGCCCACATCCATCGTCGCGGCCTGGTGCACCGGGATCTCAAGCCCTCCAACATCCTGATGGATCCTCAGGGTCGCGCCAAGCTGACCGACTTCGGCATCGTCAAGGACTTGGACCCCAACGCCGATCCCAACGTCAGCAACACGCTGGTGGGCACCTGGGCCTACGCCTCCCCCGAGCAGATCACCGGCGATCCCATCGACCACCGCTCCGATCTGTACAGCCTGGGCGTGATCCTCTTCGTGATGCTCACTGGTCGCCGGCCCTTCGTGGCCAAGGACATCGCCGGCTACCTCGAGCTGCACCGCGAGCACGAGCCGCCCCGCCCGCGGGAGCTGGTCCCGTCGGTCCCGCCCTACCTGGACGAGATCTGCGTCCGCTTGATGCGCAAGCCGCCGCGCGACCGCTTCCAGTCCGCCCAGGAGGTGCTCTACCAGCTCGAGCGCGCCGGCGAGGAGCCCTCGTCCACCGGGCCCCAGCCCGCCCCGCGCGATGCGTGGGAGCTGCCGCTGATGGGCCGCACGGTGGAGCTGGCGGCCCTCAAGGAGGTGCTGGCCGAGCTGATGCGGGGCAAGGGCAGCGCCCTGTGGGTGCTGGGCCCCGTGGGTTGCGGTCGCACCCGCCTGCTGGAGCTGGTGGTGGATCAGGCCCGCCGCCTGGGCTTCCCGGTCCACATCACCCGCGCGCGCGAGTCCTCCGGCCCCTTCGGCGCCCTGGATCGGCTGGCCTCCGAGCTGGCGCGCGATCTGGGGACCGACTTCCCGCCCGATCTCAAGCAGGCCGTGGCGGCCTTCAGCCGCGATCAAGGGCCCGTCCAGGGCGATCTGCGCTACCGCGTGTTCGACGGCCTGCGCCTGGCGTTGGAGAAGGCCCTGGAGAGCGGTCCGCGCCTGGTGGCGGTGGACGATCTCCACCTCGCGCCCGGCGCGGTCTTCGATTTTCTCGCCTACATCCTGCGCTCCGTGGTGGTCTCCGGCGCCCCGCTGCTCGTGGTGGGCACGGCCCGCACGGATCTCCCCGAGCTGCCTGTGGATCGCCTGCGCGACAGCTCCCTGTTGGGGCTGCGACCGCACATCATCGAGCCGGGGCTGCTGGGCCCGGGCGACATCCAGGATCTCGTGCGCACCCTGCTGGGCGATGCCCCCGGCACCCGCACCCTGGCCGATCGGCTCCACCGGGAGACCGAGGGCAACCCCCTCTTCCTCTCGCAGTTCCTGCAGAGCCTGCTGGAGCGCGGCGTCATCTCCAGCGGCCCGGGCGGCCTGGCGCTGGCCATCGACACCGAGGAGGTCCGCGCAGGCCACCTCGACATCCCGGCCGGGATCCGCAGCGTGCTGGGCAGCCGGCTGGACGCCGTCCCCCCCGAGCAGCGCAGCGTGCTGGAGATCCTGGCGGTCAACGGTCGCGAGCTGGATCTGGACGTGATGCTCGACGTCATGGAGGACGAAGAGGACGTCCTGCTCGACCAGATCGAGAAGCTGATGGACGCCGGCATCCTGGTGGAGCACCGCCAGGGGCCGCTGGTCAGCATCGACTTCACCCACGGCAAGTTCGGCGACATCCTCTACCGCGACATGCCGCCCGACCACCGGGTTGAGCTGCACCGGCGCCTGGCCGTGGTCCACGAGGAGCGCTCCGGTGGCTCCGCGGCCGCGGCCGAGCTGATCGGCGAGCACTACCGGCGCGGCGGCGAGGCCGGCAAGGCCTACCTGCACCTGGCGGTGGCCGCTCAGCGCTTCCAGGAGCGCACCCTGCAGAACGAGGCCTGGAAGCTCTCGGAGCAGGCCCTGGCCGTCGAGGAGACCGCCAAGGCCGATCTGGCCCGCAACGCCTTCCGCCGTATCCGGCTCGATCTGCTGCGCGTGCGGGCGGATGTCCTCTATGGGCGGGGCGAGTGGGCCCAGGCCCGCGATCTGCTCGAGGAGGCCGCGCGCCTGGCTGACAAGCTCAGCCTCGAGTCCGAGGCCGCGCGGGTGCGCCTGGGGCTGGCGCGGAACGAGGCGCGGCTCGGCAACGAGGTCCAGGCGGATCGCCTCCTGTCCCAGTCGCTGGAGGTCGGCCGCCGGCTCGACGACCGCCGCCTGGTGGCCGAGGTGCTGCACAGCCTGGCGGCCACCGCCTGGGAGCGCGGCGATCTGGAGTCCTGCCAGCGCCACGCCACCGAGGGCCTGGTGCTGGCCGTGGGTTCCGAGCTCGAGGGCGCCCGCGCCGAGCTGTTGCTGGGCCACACCGCGGTCCAGGCGAGCCTCGGCCGCCTGGCCCAGGCCACCGAGGGGCTCACCGAGGCCGAGGGCATCCTCAAGAACCTCGGGCTCAAGCGGCCCCGCTGCCTGGCCCTGTCCAACCTCTGCGAGCTGCACACCTGGCAGGGCAACCTGGCCATGGCCCTCAACTGCGGGCGCCGGGCCCAGATCCTGGCCCGCGAGGTCCTGTACCGCGTGGGCGAGGGCATCGCCGCCCGGGTGAGCGGGGTGGTCTCCCTGAACCTCGGCCTGTACGAGGAGGCGCGCCAGCGCCTGCACGAGGCTCTCGACATCACCGGGCCGCTGCAGATCAAGCAGGAGCTGGTGGCCACCCGCTACGCCATCGGGCGCTACCAGCTGGAGCGCGGCCAGATCTCCATGGCCGAGCGCCACCTCTCCATCGCCCGCGGCCTGGCCGCCCAGCGCGACCCCGAGGGCTATCTGCCCCTCATCCAGGCCACCCTGGCCCAGGTCTTCAACGAGGCGGGTGATCGTTTCCAGGCCGAGCAGGTGCTGGCCCATGCCTTGAAGCCCCGCGGCGGCGTGCCCCTGCCCATGCAGATCCAGAGCATGGCCGTGGCCGCCCAGGCCTTCGTCAAGCTCGGCGACCGCCACCAGGCCTGCCGGGTGGCGCGCCAGGCCGCCGAGCTGGCCCAGGCGCGGGGCCTGCGCCTGTGGTCCCTGCAGGCCCTCACCGTGCTGGCCGAGTGCGCGGAGGAGCCCATCGAGGCCCTGCGCGCCCGCGAGGCCGCCCAGCGCCTGGCCCGCGAGTTGGCCATGGGCATGCCGGCGTCACTGGCGCGCTCGTTCAAGGCGCGGCCGGGGATCGCGGAGTTGGTGGGGGAGTAGGGGGTCCTGCCCCGGCGGCCGGTTGTGCTTGCGCGCCGCCTCCGGTCAGGCGTATCATCACGCTCCGTGACGCCACGAACCCCCGAAGGGAGAAACCATGATCGCACTGTTCCTGCCCGCAGCGTTGGCTCTGTCCGTCAATGCCTACGCCGGCGATGCCTGCAAGGGCTTCAACGTCGAGGCCGACGCCTTCACCGGCACGGCCAACGTCACCGCGCGAATCCAGGGTCTCGGCCAATTCACGGCCGTTGGCCTGTGGATGGAGCTCAAGGCCGGCGTCATGGAGCTGAACCTCACCGCCAAGGAGGGCGGCGCCATCGACGGCCAGATCCCGGCGGGCGTGGAGGTCCCCTTCCTGTTCGAGGGGGGCGAGGTCGTCCCCTTCACCACCTCGCGCGCCAACGCGCTCAAGTCCTACGTGGTCGAGACCACCATCATGACCAACCTGCCCTTCACCTTCGGGCTGAACGCCGAGCTGCTGGGCAAGCTGGCCACCACGCCCGTGCAGACGGTGCGCATCCCCATCTCCAGCGGCACCTGGGACTGGAACCCCAAGGGCAAGGTGCAGCAGAAGATCCAGGCCGCGGCCGCTTGCATGCAGGAGTACCTGCCCGCGGCCGAGTAGGTTCGCATGCGCTGGCCCGCGGGTGTCTGCGCTTGCGTCGCGCTGGCGGCGCCGCTGGCCGCAGCACAGGCCGAGGAGGTCGCCGGTGCGGGCGTGGAGCCCGCGCGCTGGCCCGCCGCGCTGACCCTGCGCGCCTGTGAGGGCGCCGCCCTGCCGCTACCCGAGCACATGGAGCAGGCCCTCGACGGCGTGGTCACGGTGCGCTCCGGGCTGGGCTGTGGCGCCGGCTTCGTGGCCTCGCCCGACGGCTTCGTGCTGACCGCCGCCCACGTGGTGGAGGGCTCTGGCGAGATCACGGTGCGCAGCGTGCACGGCATGGAGCTGCCCGCCGAGCGCCTGCGGGTGGATCCTGCCCATGACGTGGCCCTGCTGCGCATCCCGGGCAGCGGCCACGCCTGCCTGCGGGGCGTGGGCGAGCAACCGCCCCTGGGCTCGGAGCTCTACGCCATCGGCGCGCCCGGAGGCCCGGAGCTGAGCCACTCGGTGGCCAAGGGGATCGTCAGCGGGCAGCGCCTGCTGGAGGGGCAGGCCTTCATCCAGACCGACGCCAGCCTCAACCCCGGCAACAGCGGCGGACCCCTGCTCTCCAGCGGCGGCGAGGTCATCGGCATCGTCTCCTGGAAGCTGGCGGGCATCGGCGTCGAGGGGCTCTCTTTCGGGATACCCGTGGACGCCGCCTCCGACTTTCTGGGGCTGTCCTGGGGGCCGACCACGGCGCTGCCCCCGGGAGGAGTGGGCCCGTTGCAGCCCAGCACAGCGCCCGCCGAGGGCCTGGCCTCCGCCCGGATCCCCCCGCCGGTGGACCCCTGGGACTTCCGCCGCAGCCGTCGCCTCTCCGGCTCCACCGTCGTCACCGGGGTGGGCCTGGGCGTGGTGGGCCTGAGCTGGAGCTACGCCCAGCTGCGCGATCCCATCACCAAGTTCGAGTGGGTCACCGCCACCACCGTGAACACCATCGGCTGGGTCACCACGGGCCTGGGCGCCACTTTCTTCATCAAGAACGTCGTGTGGAACGCGCGCGTGGCCCGCCACCTCGAGGCCAGGCGGGCCGAGAAGGAGGCGGGATGAGGGTCCCCGAACGGTGGGTCGTCCCCGCTGCCCTGCCGCTGACCGGCTGCCTGCTCCTGGCGGACCCGCCCGAGTTCGCGCCGGGGCTGCTCTTCGACAGCGTGCCCCGGTGCGAGAACAACAGCGACTGCCCGGACGGCTGGATCTGCGACGACATCTTCAACGACTGCGAGCGCAAGTGCGTGGACGAGGAGTGTCCCGGCGGGCACGCCTGCTACCCCGATGAGGACGACCTCAACATGTGCGACGACTACTGCATCGACAACAGCGGTTGCCAGGCCGACTACCGCTGCTGCGACTACGAGGACCGCGACGCCGGGCGCTGTGACTACGGGGAGTGCATCCGCCGTTGATGGCGGGAGACGCCGGGGCTACCCTGCGCCTGTCAGGTGTCTCGCCGGAGCCCGGAATGCGCCCCCACCTTTTCGCCCTCGCCCTGTGCTCCCTGCTCGCCTGTGGCACGGAGGCTCCCCAGGGCCCGGTCCTGCCCGCGGCGGTCCTTGCGCCTCCGCCCGCGCCCGGCGCCCCCCCCAACGTGGTCGTCGTGGTGCTCGACACGCTGCGCGCCGATCACCTCGGCTGCTACGGCTACGGGCGGCCCACCACCCCGCGGATCGACGCCTTCGCCGCCGGGGCCACCCGCTACGTTCACGCGCTGGCCTCCGCGCCCTGGACCCTGCCGTCGCACGCCTCCATGCTCACGGGTCAGGCCCCCTGGCAGCACGGCGCCCACTCCTACGATCTCGACGCGCCCGCGGACGACAACACCCGCGGCATCTCCGGGGACGCGCTCACGCTCACGGAGCACCTGGCGGGCCACGGCTACGCCACGGGCGCCTTCCTGGCCAACGAGGCCTTCCTGGCCAAGCGCTACCACCTGGATCAGGGCTTCGGCACCTACCACCTGGAGCACGTCACCGCGGCGCAGCTCAACCCGCGGGTCCTCGGCTGGGTCGATGAGCACGCGGGCGGGCCCTTCTTCCTGCTCGTCAACTTCATGGACGTGCACTCGCCCCTCAACACGGCGCGCCGGGCGGGGTTCCTGGAGGGCGTGGCCGGGGGCAGCTCCAACCGGCTGGTCCACAGCCTGCGCGCCCCGGTCATGGCGGGCAGGGGGGCCTGGCCCGAGAAGAAGCTCGCCCGCCTGGTGGACATGTACGATCTGGCCCTGGCCAACCTGGACGAGCAGGTGGGGGTGCTGCTGGACGCCTTCGCGCAGCGCGGCCTCACGGATCGCACCCTCTTCGTGGTCGTGTCCGATCATGGCGCCTACTTCGGCGAGCACCGCCTGCTGGGGCACTCCAAGGACGTCTACCGCCAGGCCATGGAGGTGCCGCTGATCATCCGCGCGCCGGGTCAGGCCGCGGGCGAGACCGTGGACACCGAGGTGACCTCCGCCGACCTGCCCGCCCTCATCCTCGGGCGTCTCGATCCGCCGCTGGATGCCGAGAGCCCGTTTCCCCCGTCCGACGCCGCCCTCGGGGCGCTGGGGGAGAATTACTACGCCCGCCCCAAGGACCTGTTCGGCGTCCCCTGGGGCGACCGCTTCCACCGTGTGCGCCGCAGCCTGGTGCGCTGGCCCTGGAAGCTGATCCAGTCCTCCGACGGCCAGCACGAGCTGTACGACCTCAGCCAGGATCCGGCCGAGGCCGACAACCTCTTCCCCGCGCGCCCGGACATCGCCGCGCCCATGCTGGTGGCCATCGAGGAGGTCGTGGCCCAGGCCGCCCCGGACGCCGGGCTGGACCCGGTGGCGCCGCTCAGCGAGGCGGAGAAGCGGGCGCTGCAGGCGCTGGGGTACATGGACGAGGGCGGCGAGTGATCAGGGGCAGGCCGCCTCGCCCGGGCTCGAACCGGCCGCGCAGGTGGAGGCGGCCCAGTTCGTGGCCACGTCTCCCGCGGCGATGTCGAGCTTCTCCATGGAGATCCCGTCCCCGGGGTTGTCGGGGAAGCTGTAGCCGTCGATGAAGGAGACCGCGTTGGCCTCGTAGAGGTAGACCGGGTCGTTGGTGGCCAGGCCCGAGCCGAGGGCGGCGTCGTCGGGACAGAGCAGCAGCGTGGCCGCGGGGATGCCGGGGTAGTCGGAGGCGTAGTCCTGATCGAGGATCAGGGCGTAGCCGCCGGCGGGCAGGGTGGTGTCCAGCGGGTCGGTCAGGCCCTGCAGGGTGTCGGCGGCGTCGCCGTCCCAGAGCACGAAGCCGAAGAGGTCCACGTCGGCGCTGCCGGCGTTGTACAGCTCCACGAACTCCCCGGTGGATTCGTCCAGTGGGTTGGACAGGACCTCGGTGATCACCAGGGAGCCGGCCAGGGTGGAGGTGCCCGAGGCCGCTGCGTCCTCTGCCAGGCAGTTGGTACCGCCGGGGGAGGCGCCGGCCGCGCAGGTGGAGGCGCCCCAGTTGTCGGCCGTGTCGAGCGCGCCCGTGAGCCAGGTGCGCTCCAGGCTGACGCCGTTGCCGGGGTTGGCCGGGTACGCGCAGGTGTCGATGAGGTGGATGCCGTCGGCCTCGTAGAGGGTGATGGGGTCGGAGACGGCCAGGCCGTTGCCGAGCGTGGTGTCGGTGACCGTGACCACCACCGCGCCCGCGGGCAGGGTGTACTCGCCCGCGTACTCGGGATCGACGACGACGGCCCAGCCGCCCGGCGGCAGCACGGTGGAGCCGGCGCCCCAGGCCGTGAGGGTGTCGTCCTGATCGCCGTCGGAGAGCACCAGCCCGGCCAGGTCGAGGTGGTCGAGGCCGGCGTTGTAGAGCTCGATGAACTCGCCGGTGTCCTCGTCCAGGGCGTTGGCCATGACCTCGTTGAGCTGCAGGCCGCCGCAGGCGCCGCCGCTGGCCCCGTTGAGGCGCCCCGGGCTGTCGCCGCTGGCGCAGGTGCCGTCGGCGGCGATCCAGTTGGTCGGGTCATCCCCGGCGGCGTAGTCGATCTTCTCGACTGAGACGCCGTTGCCCGGGTCGAAGGGGGAGGTGTAGCCGTCGATGACGGTGCTGCCGTCCGAGGCCAGGAGCCAGACCTCGTCCGTGCCGTTGGTCAGGCCGTTGCCCAGGGTGGCGTCGCCCGTGGTGAGCAGCGTGAGGCCCGCGGGAAGGGGGTACTGGAAGGCGTAGTCCGGGTCCACGATCAGGGCATGGCTCATGGGGGGCAGCAGGGTGGAGCCGCCCATGAAGCCCACCAGGGTGTCCTGGTAGCCGCCGCCGTCCTCGATCACGAGGCCCGCCAGGTCGATGTCGGTGGTGGTGGGGTTGTAGACCTCGATGTACTCGCCCGTGGACTCGTCCTCGGCGTTGGCCATGACCTCGGTGATGACGAGGTCGGCGGGGTCGCCCGAGGGGGGGAAGCAGGCCGCCTCGCCCGGCGAGGAGCCACCGCTGCACACGCTGGCGCGCCAGTTGCCGGAGGCATCGCCGGTGGCGAGGTCCACCAGCTCCATGGAGACCCCGTCGCCCGGATCCCGCGGGGAGGAGAAGGCGGCGATGAGGGTGGCACCGTCGGGCTCGTAGAGGGCGACCTCGTCGGCGGTGGTCAGGCCGTTGCCCAGCGTGGTGTCGCCGGTGGTGAGCAGGATGTCGTCAGCGTCGAGGGCGTAGTCGGAGGCATACTCCGAGTCGATCACGACGGCGTAGGCGCCGGGGGAGAGCAGGGTGGAGCCGCCCCCGTAGGCCTGGAGCACGTCCTGAGCGTCGAAGTCGGTCAGCACGAGGCCCGCCAGGTCCACGCTGGCGCTGCCGGCGTTGTAGATCTCCACGAACTCGCCGGTGGACTCGGCGTGGGCGTTGGCCATGACCTCGCTGATGACGAGGTCGTAGGAGGAGACGGCGTACTCGTCGAAGCCGAGGTCCACCGCCGCGCCCTGGGGGCGGGCCTCGCCGTCCACGTCGGTGCTGACGTAGGCGGTGGCGGTGCCGGCATCGACGCAGGGGGAGCTGGCGCGCAGGTGGTAGTCGCCCTCGGCGGCGGCCAGGAAGAGGGGGTCGGCGGAGAGGTCGTCCGCGGCGGCCGAGGCGTCGTTGACGTAGTCGGTGCTGTTGCCCCACACGAGGTTGGTGCTCCAGGTGGCGCCGCGACATTCGTTGCAGTTCAGGCCGGCCCAGTTGGAGGTGATGATGTTGTCGGCCACCAGCGCGCCGTCGTTGCCGAAGATCCCGATGCCGCCCGCGCCCGGATCGCTGGAGGCGGAGAAGGCGTTGCCCACCACGGTGTTGTGCACGACGTAGCCGGCGGTGTTGCCCGTGACCGCGATGCCGCCGACGATGTTGGCGGTGACGAGGCTGTTGGACACGGTGAAGTCGTGGTTGTCCTGGACCACGATGCCGTACTGGCAGGCGCTGGCGTACAGGCCGTCGAAGGTGACGTCGTCGGCCTCGTAGCCGAGGACTCCCCAGCGGAACCAGCGCACGGCCACGTCCGATACCGCGGCATCGCCGCCGCTGACGAACACCCCCGACGAGGTGCCGTACAGCGCGCCGGTGGTCACGTAGACCTCATCCTCGATGGTCATGCGGGAGAGCGAGGCGCCGCTGACGGCCTCGAACAGCACGCGCCCTACGAGGACGGTCTCCTCGCGGCCGGCGCCCTGCAGGGCGACCCCGTCGGCCATGGACACCGTCTCGTAGTAGGTGCCTGAGGGCACCAGCACCGTGTCTCCCGCGGTGGCGGCGTCCACCGCGTCCTGGATGGTGGTGAAGGGGAGCTCGGCGCGGACTGCGGCCGGGTCGTCCCACTCGCCGCCGGCACCGGGGGCGACGTACAGGGAGCGCGGCTGGGGGGCGGCGCAGGCGCAGAGCGCGAGGGGGAGGAGGTGGAGCGGCTTCACGGCGGGGTCCTCCGGCGGGGGGAGAACAGGATACACCCGGATGGCTGCGCGCGCGGGAGAAAGTGGCGAGGCGCGCGGCGGCGCCCGTGCGGGCCGAGATGATTCATCTGGAGGCGGAGTGGCGCGGCGCTGGCACGCTCGCCCGGGACCATGGCAGCGCTCTCCGGGCGGGCGGAGAGCGCCAGGCGTTCCTCAGCGAGCAGCGGGCGCCCTCACTCCGTGGCCACGATCACCCGGCCGCCGTCCTGGCCCGACACCTCCAGCAGGACCGTGGGGGGCGCGGCGCGCAGCTGGCCGAGGAAGGACTCGGCCTCCCAGGGGATGTCGAGGTCGTCGATCTTCAGGTCCGCGCTGAAGCCCTGGCCGGCGAGGGTGAACACCCCGGTACCCGACTCGAGGGGGGCGCGCAGGGTGAGGCCTTCGCCCTCGTCCCCCTGCAGGCGGAAGGTGAGGGTGGCGGGGGCGCGGGAGGCGAGGTGCGCGGCGCGGCGGTGCTCCACCACGAGATCGTAGGGCTGACCGTCCGAGCCGGTGGCGTGCAGGGTGGTGCCGCGTCCCTCGCGCCGGGCACGGGTGACGCGGGCCACATCGCGGAGGTCCACCGTGCGGCCCTCCACCGTCACCTCCACGGGCTCCTCGGCCTCGGCCAGCCACTGGGCGGGGACCTCCAGGTGGACGCGGTCGAGGCCGCCCGTGGTGTCGACGGTGAGCCAGAGGTCCCCGGCGTGGACGGGGTGGACGAAGGCGCAGGCGAGGAGCAGGGGCAGGGACATGGGCTCGGCCTCGGGTGTGCGCGGGGTACGTCCGCCACCGCCGGGCTATTTCAGGCCTCCCACCCCCAGGAGGAGGCCATGCCGTCCGTGATCGTCGAGGAGCGCGCCCCCAGCGTGGACGAGTACCGCCGCCTGCGCGCCGCGGTGGGCTGGCGCGCCCTGCCGGATGAGACCATGGCCCGCGGGCTGGCCGGCGCGCTGTTCTCGGCGTGCGCCACGGCCGGGGGCGTGGTGGTGGGCGCGGCGCGCATCGTGGGGGACGGCGGGGTCTACTTCTACCTGCAGGACGTGGTGGTGCTGCCCGTCTGGCAAGGCCACGGCGTGGGCCGCCTGTTGACGGAGGCCTGCCTCGGGTGGTTGAGGGCGCACGCGCCGCCGGGCGCCTTCGTCGGGCTGATGGCGGCCGCGGGCAAGGCGGGCTTCTACGAGCCCTTCGGCTTCGAGCGCCGCGCCCCGGACGCGCCGGGGATGTGCCGGTACCTCAGCGATCCAGGCTGAGGGTCAGGTAGACGGTGCCGGGCACCGGGTTGACCCGGTAGGGCGCGACGGGGACGAAGCCCAGGCGCCGGTAGAGCCGCAGGGCGCCTGTCATGCTGGGCAGGGTGTCGAGCTGGATCCGGCCGAAGCCCGCCTCCCGGGCCGCGGCGATGGCGCCCGTGGTGAGGGCCTCGCCCAGCCCACGGCCCCGCGCGTGGGGGCGCACCCAGAGGCGCTTGAGCTCCGCGACGCCCGCGGCGAAGGGGCGCAGGCCCACGCAGCCCAGCGCGCCCAGGGGGCCCTCCGCCAGCAGCAGGCAGCCCACGGGAGGCGCGTAGGCGCCGGGGAGCCCCGCCAGCTCCGCGGCGAAGCCCTGGAAGCCGAGGTCGAGCCCGATGTCCGCCTGGTACTCCAGGAAGAGGGCCCGCACGAGGTCGGCCTCAGCCGGCCAGCGGGCCTCACGCTGCGGCGCGCTCATCGCTGCCTGGCGAGGGCGGCGAGCAAAGGGGAGCGATCGAAGAAGACGTGGTTGGCGGCGATACGCCCGTCGCGCAGCTGGACCGTGCAGACCCCGTCCAGCTCGATCACCTTGTCTCCCACGGGGATGACGGCGTGCCAGAGGTTGAGGAAGCCGCCCGCGAGCGGGATGGCGCCGCGCTGTGTCCAGACCCAGCGCGGGTTCCGGGCGAGCAGCCCGCCGAAGTAGGCGGCCAGCGCGGCCTGGCCCTGGAGCCCTCCGGGGACGCCCGGATCGCTGTAGACGGCATCCTCAGTGTAGAAGGCCAGCAGCCGGGTGGCGTCGCCGCCCGTCCACGCCGGCAGCCAGGCCTCGGCGAAGGCGCGGGCGGCCTGTGGGTCGAGGCCGGTGAAGGAGGAAGGGTCGCTGGCCATGGAGCACCTCATCGCGGGCCTGGGAGGTGCGCTAACCGGGTGGCCACGCTCGGGCGCCTCCGCCCGTGTCCCCCCAGCCCCTCGGCGAGGTTCCGCACCAGGATGCCTTCCTCGTGCGGCCCGGGGCCGGGGGGTGGCGGTCAGGCGAGGGAGGCCACCACCGCGAAGATCACCAGATCCGCGCCCACGTGGACCACCCAGGGCAGCAGCAGGCCGCCGGTGCGGCGGCGCAGCTCGCCCATCATGGCGCCGTAGACGCAGGCCAGCAGCACCCCGCTCCAGCCACGGGGGAAGCCCTGGAAGTGCAGCAGTCCGAACGCCAGGGCCTGCAGCGCCAGCACGGGCGCGGCCCGCGCGAAGCCCGCCTCCAGGGCGTCCCAGGCCAGCCAGCGGAACAGCGCCTCCTCGGCCAGGGCGTTGGCGGCCGCGAAGGCCAGGCCCACCAGGACCAGCAGTGGCAGGGGCCAGGGCGGAACCCGGGCGGCGATGTCGGTCAGATCGGGGTGGGCGAGCGCGTACCAGCCCACCAGGGCGACAGCGGGCAGCGCCAGGAAGGCCAGGGCCGGCGCGACGTCGCGGCGGGTGGGCCGCCCGCGCCGCCAGCTCGTCAGGGCGGGCCGCAGGGCCGGGACGAAGCGGGCCGCGAGGGCGCCGGCGCCGAGGGCCAGCAGCAGGGGCAGGGGCCAGGTCGCGAACAGCCCGGGCACGGCCAGGAGCCCGAGGAGCAGCGCCACTACGGTGCCGAACAGGCTCACCGCGGGCGGGGGGCGCGGGGGTACCCAGGTCGCGGCGATGGCGCCGACAGCGAGGGTGAGCCCGCCCCACGCCGGCACGAAGGGCGTCACGGCGAGGGCCGCCAGGATGCCGATGGCGCGCAGCGCGGTCGGGACGTGGTGGGGCATGGCTCGGGCCTATCGCGTCCCCGACACCCTACCAGGCGCAGAGGACGACGACGGAGCGGAGGCCCGGGACCACCATCGTCGGCTCTGGATCTGGCGACGACGCGGTCCGCGGGACCACGGGCTGCTGCAGGTGCTCGCGAGCACAGGGTATGCTCTGCCAACGAGGAGGACTCCATGCTCGTTCCCCTGCTCTTGACCGCCGCCGCCCTCGGGGCCAGCCCCGCCGAGCTCGCCCGCGTCCGGTACCTCGACCACGGTTGATGCCGCGACGAGGCGGCCCGGGCTGGGGCCGCACTGGTCGCGGAAGATCCCACCGACGTCTCGGCCCACATCACCTGGATCCAGACGCGGGTGCAGGTCAGCTCCTGGGCCGGATCGAGGGTGAAGGCGCTCTACGCGCGCTGGCTGGTGGAGGCCCCCGAAGACCCGGTCCGCCGCGTGGCCCTGGCCTGGGCCGCCGCGCTCGCGGCCCCCGAGGCGGAGCACGGCAACATCCCTGGTCGCCCTGGGCCCTGGTGCGACGAGGCCCTCGGCCTGCTGGAGCCGCTGCCGGAGGATCCCGCGGTGCGCGGGCGCGCCCTGTGGCTCGAGCAGCTCGTGCTGGCGCGCTGCGATCGCGACGACAGCGCGGCGCGAGCGGCCCTGATCGCCGTGGCCGAGGAGGACTGGCACGTGCGCTACGCCGCGGTGGCCCTGCGTCTGGAGGACGAGGTCGATGCGGACGACGCGCACGCCGTGGCTGCCCTGCTGGAGGTGGACCCCTGGCGCACCGACCGGCTGGGTGGCCTGTGGCGGGACGAGGCGGAGGGCGAGGGCCTGGAGGCGGCGCGGGCCACGGCCCTGGCCATGGCCGAGGGCGCCCGGGAGAGCGAGGACCCCGCGTTGGTCTATGCCGCCTACCTGGTCGCGCGGGCCGCCGCGCGGCGTGAGCTGGGCGATGCCCTGTCGGCCAGGATGAAGGATCTCGACCCCGGGCGATATCTCCCCTCCTGGCCCAGGGACGGAGTGAGCCACGCGCCCCCGGCGCCCGCGAACCTCGGAACCCTGGAGGAGCGCCTGGCGGCCATGGGGTCGAGGCCACCCAAGGGGAAGCGCGCCTGGGAGCGCGGCGCCTGGCACAGCGAGCGCGCTCGGCTGCTGGAGGCCCTGGGCCGCGCGGACGAGGCCCTCGAGGACCGGCGCCTGGCCTACCGCCTCACCGCAGGCTTCCAGGTGAACCTGGACTACGCCCGCGCCGCCCTGGCGCAGGATCGCCAACTGCGGCGGGCTCGCCACGCGCTCGACATCGCGGTGGGGTTCTACAGCCGCCAGGACGACACGTGGGGCGACGTGAGCGCCGCGCTGGTGGAGCAACGCGCCACGCTCGCCGAGTCCCTCGCCCTGCGGGCCGAGATACGGCGCCGGCTCGGGCGGGGGGGGAAGGCCGACGCGGTCCAGTCCCTGCTGCTCGTCCCGAGCCCCGCGGCCCACCTCGTCCTCGGGCTGGCGGAGGCGGGCGACGAAGACCAGGCCGCCGTGAGCTTCGAGCACCTCTCCCAGGGCCTGGCCGCGGGTGGTTCGGGTATCCTGCGGCTCGACGGCGCGGCGCGCGCGGCGCTGGAGCGAGCCCTGCCGGAGCAGGGCTGGTGGATGCCCGGCGGGGCGGAGGCGTGGCTCGCCCTGGTGGCCGAGCAGCCAGCCACCGCGCTCGCGGTGGCCGAGGAACGCCCCGCCTTCCCCGACCTCACGCTGACCGTCGACGGCGTCGAGCGCCCGCTCTCCTCCTTCGAGGGCCCGCTGGTGGTGGATCTGTGGGCCACCTGGTGCGGCCCCTGCCGCGACGCGCTGCCCCAGGTGGATCTGCTGGCCCGCATACACCCCGAGATCACCTTCCTCGCCGTGTCGGTGGACGAGGAGCCCGCCGACGCCCAGGCCTACCTGAGCCAGACCACCTCAGGTTTCGTGGCGGCCTGGGCGGGCCACGACGCCATGGAGGCCTGCGGCGTCTCGGGCATCCCCGCGGTCTTCTTCCTGGACGCCGAGCATCGGGTGGTGGCCAGGGAGGGGGGCTTCTCCCCCTCGGGATACGGCCTGGACGAGGGGCTGCGGGAGCTGCTGGAGGCCATCGCGCCGCGGTGAGCGGGCGGCGCCGAACCTACCACCCTGTGTAGCCGATGGCCTCGAGCCAGGCGGACTGCTGGGCGTCAGGGCCGGCCGGGGCCTCGGCCGCGACGCGTCGCAGGGCGTCGGCCTCCGCGGCATGCTCCTGCGGCACGGGCTGGGGATCGAGCTCGACCGGATCCGTGTCGAGATCGTAGTAGACGGGCTCGCTGTCTCCCTGGACCAGCAGCTTGGCGCGCGGCATCCGCAGCGCCGCGACGGGTTGGCCATCGCCCGGTGGGCGGCCGAAGCGGCTGCGGGCCTGCTGGCCCGGGGTGTACTGGGGGATGGGCGCGGCGGAGGCCACCAGCGCCTCGAGGTCCAGCTCCTCCAAGCCGGCGATGCCGAGCAGCAGCCCCGCCACGCGGTCCACCCCCACCAGGGCATCGCTCTGCTGGCCGCCTGGAACCTGCCCAGGCCAGCGCAGGATCAGGGGCACGTGCATGCTCGGCTCCCACAGCGCCCCGCCGTGGTTGAACCAGTAGTCGTGCTCCCCGAGGCTCTCGCCGTGATCGGCCACCACCACCAGGACCGTCTCCGGCGGCAGCCCCGCCACCAGCTGCCCCACCAGGTGATCGGTCCAGCGCGCGGCGGAGCGGTAGAGCAGGCGCTGGCCGTGGGCGAAGCCCTGCTCCAGGTTGCGGGTGAAGCTGGCGCGGTCCGTGGCGTGGGGCCGCTCGGCGCGGTCGAGGGCGGCCGCCTCGGCCTGCTCCTCGCGGCTCGGGCGCCAGCCCGGAGGGGCCAGGTAGGGGGCGTGGGCGTCGTAGAGGTGGACCCACAGCAGGAACGGCCCCTCGCCCTCCCGGATCCAGGTCAGCGCGCGCTCCACGGTCTCGTCGCCCACCCGGGCCGCCGGGCGGCCGCGTCCGAACACGTTTTTCAGCCCCGGGAACCAATCGAACCGCTGGCGCCAGCCCCAGCGGTCGTCGTAGTGCCCGAAGCCCGCGGCCAGGCCGGTGCCGCGGTCGAGCACGCGGGAGGAGAGGAAGGCGCCGGTGCGGTAGCCCGCGGCCGAGAGGCGGGGCACCACGCTCGCGCCGTCCTGGAGCGTGCCGCCGTTGGCCATCAGGCCGTGGGCGCGGGTGCCCAGGCCCGTGAGCATGGAGGCGTGGGAGGGCGCGGTGAGTGGCGCGGTGGCCACCGCGTTGGTGAACAGCAACCCGTCGGCGGCCAGCGCGTCCAGCACCGGCGTCTCGGCCTGCCCCCCGAAGGGGCCGAGGTTGTCGGCGCGGAAGGTGTCGAGGGTGACGAGCGCGATGCTCGGGCTCCTGGCCGCCGCGGTGGGACGCGGAGGTGCTGGGACCCACAGCGCAGCCCACGCGACCCCGAGGGCCAGGGGTGGGAGCAGCGCCGGCCAGCGCCGACGCCCTCGGGCCAGCCCGAGCGTGAGCCCCGCGCCCAGGGCGAGGTGCGCGAGCACCATGGCCGCCGCGGTGGCCAGATCCTCTCCCGGCAGGGCCACCAGCGCATCGCGGGCCAGGGCTACCACCGCGGCCATGGCCCCGCACGCGGCCCAGAGGACCAGGGCAACGACGCGCACGCCCATCGCGCGGGGTGCTACCAGCCCGTGTCCCAGCCCGTGTCCCAGTGGCTCTGGTAGGGGGCCCAGTCGCCGCAGTTCTCGGCGTGGAAATCGCCCGACCAGTACTCGGTGCTGTAGCTGCCGCTGACCCCGCCCGTAGCCCAGGCGTCGACCATGAGCCAGGACGAATCACCGATGCCGTAGTAGCCGCCGAGCATGTAGAGGAATCCGTCGCTGAATGCCAGGGGGTACATCATCCGCTCGGCGTCGCCCCCGTAGCCGTAGCCGGTCATCCAGAGCCCCTCCCAGTCGAGCGTGCCTTGGAAGCCGCTCCAGGAGTCGTACTCCAGCACGAACATCAGGCCCTGCCCATCGAGGATGGCGTCCTCGAGGTCGTAGTACATGTTGTGGGCGGTGATGGCGTCGCAGCCCAGATCATCCTCGGAGATCACCAGCACGGCCATCCCCTCCTGGGTGTCCGTGTCCGGATCCTGGGCCCAGAGGACCGACTTCGCGGAGGAGATCTCGAAGGGCGGATCGCCCCGGGTGTGGATGGAGTTGCCCTTGTTGCAGGCGGCGAGGCCGAGGACGGCGAGGCAGAGCAGCGGTGCGCGCATGGTGTCTCCAGGGTCGGACCGACCGGGGCGGAGGGCTCGCGCCATCCTACCTGTGGCTTGGGTTGGAGGTCAATCTCCGAGGCTATCCCGGCAACCAGCCGATGCCGGAGGAGATGGCGAAGCTCTCCAGCGGCAGGTCCTCGCCGCCCTCGGCGGACTGCAGCACGATGTCCGTGAGCTGCAGCTCGCCCAGCGAGGGGTACTCGCCCCAGGGGGTGGCGTCGCCCGTGGGGGTGACCGTGAGCGTGGCCGTGCCGGAGACCGCGGTCCAGGCGGTGGTCACCACCGGGTGGTGCTCGATCACGTCGCTGCAGGTGATCTCCGTGAGGTGCTCGCCCTGCTCCAGGTGCAGGTCCAGTGCGTCGTCGGGCAGGGTCCAGCTGAAGGTGGTGGCCTCCCCTGCGGCGTGAGCGGCCTCGGCGACACCGGTGGTGCGGAAGAACAGGGCCAGGGTGTCGTCGGGCCTCCAGGCATAGAGCACCACGTCGGCGCAGCCGCCGTCGTAGGTCAGCCCGGCCTCGAAGCCGGGGCCGACCGGGTCGCTGTCGGCATCGCTGTCGGCGTCGGCGTCCGTGTCGGCGTCGGCATCGGCATCGGTGTCGGCGTCCGCGTCCGCGTCCGCGTCCGCGTCCGTGTCGGTGTCCGTGTCCGTGTCGCCGTCCGCGTCGGTGTCGCCCTCGGGCGGGAGGCTGTCGTCGGGCTTGTCGGTGCCGAAGCAGCCGGTGGCTGCGAGGAGCAGCAGGAAGGGGAGGGTGCGCATGGAGTCTCCGGGGTCGTGTCCTGACGCCGGCAGCGTGCCCGATCCGCGCGCCGCCCGCCACCCCTGGTGGAGCTTGGCGTGATAGGCACGGAATTCCGACGGAAACCAGGAAGCGCCATGCTCTCGTTCCTCTTGGTGGCCACCGCCCTCGCCGCACCCGTCGCCGCCGCTTGCCCGGCGGGGATTGCGGATCTGCGCGATGATCTGCGCGCGGTCCGCACGGCCTACGTCATGGACGACCTCATGGCCCTGCCCGGCGCCGTCGCCGCGCTCGATGCCGACCTCCCCTGCCTCGATTCGCTGGTCACGCCCGACGACGCCCTGCAGATTCATGTGGCCCACGCGATCGGCTGGTGGCTGCTGCGCGACGAGTCCCGGGTCGCCTTTGCCTTCCGCGGTGCCCTGGCGATCGACCCCCACTTCCTACCCGGCGACGACATCGCCCCGGAAGGCAGCGCCCTGATGGTGCTGTTCCTGCGCGTCAAGGACCAGGGCCCCGGCATGTCCACGCCGTCGGCGGGCAAGCTCGTGGTGGACGGCTTTCCCGGCGTGCGGGCCCTGCCCATGGAGCGCGCCGTCGTGCTGCAGCGCGAAGGTATCGACGGGGTCCAGACCTGGTACGCGGTGCCCGAAGGTCCACCCGCGGAGCTCGCCCCCCAGGTGCCCTTCGGCTGGTACCGCGAGCAGAGCATCCTGGTGGCGAACAAGGCGGAGATCCCCGTGCTGGTGGAGCTGCGGCGCCTGGCCGGCAAGGGCCTGTCGAACGAAAAGACCGCGCAGCGGATGAACCTGCGGGGCCGCAAGATCCGCGGCGAGGACTGGACCGCCGCCAGCGTCAAGGCCCAGCTCGATCTCGACGCCGAGGGCGCCCTGGAGCACGCGCGGCCGCTGTCGGAGTAGACGGCGCGGTCGGGGAAGGACAAGGGGGGGGCCTGCCGGGCTAGTGCACGCGCTCGGAAGTCTATGCCCCCCCCCTGTCGATCGCGGCGCGTGCACTGGCGGCCGCGGCTGCGGCCGCCCGCGGGGGAGCGGCGAAGCCGCGTGGGGGGCGCGGCCCCCCGAAAAAAGGGATAGTGCCGATGCGCCGCGCAGCGGC